>CAIUGE010000022.1 GCA_903898645.1 Oligoflexia bacterium
AAGCCAATGCAAGAGGATTTAGGAATTTTGAAAATTATCGGATAGCTATTCTTTTTTATTGCGGAAAAATGGAAATGATGCCTTAGAGGTTATGCACAGAAAAGCCCGAAGAGCCATTTTTTCTTAGAGTACGACATCCTGACCACTACGGACTTGATCCATTATCAGTAAATCCTGCCTATAAGAAAATACTTGATGCATCAAGATGCAAATATGAATTTTCAAAATATTACAATTTTTTAAATATAGATCTTGCTTTAAACTTTCCGTTAATTCACAAAGACGCTGCGATACATGCAGATAAGCATATTCAAACTATGGCCGGTGAATATACAATGATAATAACAGAAGACCTCCCTCATGGCTTGGTTCGTGATGTCGTAATAACGGATGTTCGAATGCCCTCACAAAAACACGTCCTTATTTGGGATAAAAAATTTTCCTTCGACGGGGTTCAAGAGAATATACTGCATTTCGTTACAGTCCTTCAAGCTACAAAGTCATTAACTTTTGCAATGGCATCGCATCCTTCCTTCAGTCAAAAACTTTCAGAATATACTGAAAAACGATAGTCCCTTGCGCAAGACGCCGCCAGCAAGGGCGATAAAGCTCTTTCTATAGAATATTTCGCTGAATTTCATTACCTCTTAGTGCACCAAATGCCCTTTGCGCGTGGATCAGCTGCTCTGGGCGAATGGCTCTGCGGGCTGCTTTTGAAAAAGCTTTTCCCAGAACACAAAGGCCTTGAGCTCTTCGATCGATGCTCAACAGCAGACATCGATGCACTCAGCGCCTCTTCATTTGAAGAATTTTTACCAGAATACCGAAAACGATTCTAAGATCTATTCTAAATAGTCACCACGATCAAGCCGCGGGGGCGACAGCTGCGTCGCATAACGATCCTCTTCAGCAAGATTTGCAAAAAGTGTGTACTGCGCAAGCCACGCAAGACGAATAGTATCTGTTTCACCAGCTCGGTGCTTGGCCACAATCAATTCAGCAACACCTTTGTCAGCTGTATCTTTATTATAAACTTCATCTCGATAGATAAAGCACACCATATCAGCATCCTGCTCAATGGCTCCTGATTCACGCAAGTCAGAGAGCATAGGTCTTTTATTGGGTCTACTTTCAACACCACGATTGAGCTGAGAAAGCGCTATGATTGGTACACGAAGCTCTTTTGCAAGCGCTTTGAGTCCACGACTGATTTCCGAAATCTCACGCTCACGAGACGAATCTCCACGCGATGCTTTCGACGAGCCTCGCATCAATTGCAAATAGTCAACAACGATGAGATCAAGCCGTTTTTCACTTGCAACGAGTCTCCGGCAACGAGCTCGAATATCCATAACAGTAATGTCTGCAGAATCATCAATAAAAACACGTGACTTATGGAGTCGGCTGGCAGCTTCGCCAAGCTCTTTCCAATCAGCTGTCGACAAATTTCCCACTTTAAGTTTTTTAGATTCAATATGCGTCATACCTGAGAGAAACCGAAACCCCAATTCCTCAGAAGACATTTCTAGGGAAAAAATCGCAACAACCGCTTCACCTGTTTGCACGATATTCTGTACTGCTGACAAAAAAAGACTTGTTTTACCCATAGCAGGACGCGCCGCCAGAATAATTAACTGCCCACCACGAAAACCACTTGTCAATGTATCAAGCTTGGTAAAACCAGTTGACAGCCCAATGACATCGCTACCTTTTTTTGCAAGCTCCTGCATGGAACCCATGTTGGTATAAATAATACTTGCAAGGGCAGTGAGCGATTTGCCCGACTTTTGATCTGAAAGAGAAAAAATCTTGCGCTCTGCTTCATCCAGGAAATCATCCAGATTCTCAACACCATCATAACCCTGAGCAATGATCTCGCCCGCAGCCTCAATGGTCCGCCGTAGAATAGCTTTTTCTTTCACGATCTTGCTATAATAGGCAACATTACCGACAGCAAAAGTGTCTGCCAGATAGCCAGAGAGGTGACCCACCCCCCCTATCGCCTCAAGATCTCCACGATCCCGCAGGCGCGTAGAAACAGATGTGAGGTCAGAAACACTGCCTTCTTCCGCTAAGGCCCGCATAGCTTCAAATATTTTTTGATGGGCTTTGTGATAAAAATCACGAGACTCAAGATGATGCTCAAGGACTCGATGGATAACATCATCTCCATTAAGCAAGATGGCACCAAGAACTGCTCGCTCCGCTTCATCACTATGGGGAGGAACACGTCCTCCCCCCGATTGTTGACTCAACGTTCCTCTGCAATAATCACTTTCAAAGTAACCAAGACATCTCCATCAAGACGCACTGGAACACTGTATGTCCCAAGAGCCTTAATAGGCGCTTCTAGCAAAAGTGCGCGCTTTGGCAAATCAATACCCAAAGCTGTTAACTCATGCAGCAAATCCGAAACACCTACAGAACCGAAAAGCTTGTCATGCTCACTGACTTTGCGAGTTAAGCGCAGTTCAGTTTGCGACACCTTTTCAGCCATCTGTTCTGAGACTGAACGCATGGCTGAACGCTTTTTCTCCAAAAGCCGCTTTTCATGGTCAATGGCAGCAATATTATGCTCATCAGCGACAACAACAAGATTACGAGGAATCAGATAATTTCTAGCATACCCATCCGATACCTTCACAACATCCCCAATGGACCCTACATTTTCAACATGTTCTTTTAAAACGACTAACACCTTACCCTACCTTTCCTTGCAAGAGTTTCTGTAACCTTGGGCGAAAATCCACCCAAAGATCGAAAAACCCACAGCACACAGTCAACATGATAAGTGGCACTAAAAAAAGCGTCACCGTACATGCAACAAAAAATCGACCTAGCAAACCCAGACGTAGCATTGATAGCATACTCCCAAGTATTACAAGACCTTGTAAGAAATACCCAGCCAACACAACACGCAGCACACTCGAACTCCAAGCCGCAACCGGTGGGGTTCCAAAAAGACAGACCGCAGCGAGAACAATCGTTGGCCACACATAATGCCAAGGCATACTCCACGCCCCGAGCATCTTTTGAGGCCAAGCTCGCCAAAGACGCACAGCCCAAGCTATTTGCAAACCAATCACTACAACCAGTGTTGCAAGCATGACGGATGGCGCCTGAAAAAGCATCTGCTCACGCAGCCCTTCTGGCATTATTTCTGTAATCTCAGGCGCAGCTAAAATAAGGTCAAATATGCCCATCATATCGTGACGAAACGCCAACACCCAAGAGAGAAAGTGTCCCCGACTGAGCACCATAATGCTTCCAGCCCCAGCGCTAACAACAGTAAGACTTGTCAGCACAATTGCCTCTCCTAATGAACGTTTTTGACGTGCACAAAGACCGACACTCAAACCCATACAGCCACTCAGGGCTGCATAACAAAGTGCGGATGGCAATCCCTGTATAGCCCCAACGATTGCACTACTAACAAGCACCGCACCAAACCCAAAGCCTCCTCCAAAATAAAGGACAGCTCCAAGCACAGGCAACGGACTCATCAGCATTCCTAAAAAACTTAGGCATACAATCGTACTGCTGACTAGAACTGCACCAAGCCCAGTGGCAGACATGAGGGTCAACGAACCCATGCCCAAGACACTCAGATAAAGTGCAGCCCCTCCCAAAAGCGCAAGACCACGAAACAAAAGAGGCTTTTTGCTACTAGATACCCATTGAGACATAGCCCACAAGCGCCAGATTTCTGGCCCGTTTCACAGCTGTTGTCAAATGACGCTGATGCAGCGCACAGGTCCCAGAAATGCGTCGCGGCACTATCTTGCCGTGCTCCGACACAAAGGACTGCATCATACGAATATCTTTATAATCAAGAAGGTAGTCTTGATCAGAACAAAATCGACACACTTTTTTGCGATGAAAACTTCGACGACTCCCGTCCCCGTCTTTATCCGCGCGATCATCAAAGCGCGACTTGTCTCCACGACCTTCCTTCATCCCAAATCCTGCCATATATCCTTCTTTGTCCATTATTCTTCATCCTCTGATCGAGCTGCACGCGCAGTCATTTCTTCTGCTAAATAGTCATACTCATTGCGGCGATCTTCATCATAGCCATAGCTGCTACGACGCGTCTCACGCTCTTCACGACGAGCTTCACGCTCTTCTTCCCGTCTTTTTGACGCAGCATGTGCGTCTGCACGCTGTTTACGGAATACATCACCGTCAAATTCACTGTCCAGAAGAACTGTTAAGAACCTCAAAACATGATCATGGATACGGAACGTACGTTCAAGCTCATGTACGACCGAGCCACGCCCTGTGTAGACAATATAGGTATAATGACCTTTTGTTTCCTTCTCAATAGGGTAGGCAAGCTTCCGCTTTCCCCAGTCTTCTGTAAGAATGACTGACCCGCCAAAAGATGCAACGACTTGCGCAATACGCTCATGGAGCTGCTTAAGGCCATCGTCGGTCAACTCTGGACCTGTAATAAATGTTGTTTCATAGCCTGCAAGTACTGCAGTATGCTCTGCCATAGATCTTATCTCCTCATGATTCCCTAGATATCTAGGTTTGCCCGTTACGAGCAAGGTTGGTACGAAAGCCTATCTCTTAGCATAGTCGGACTGGCCAGTCAAAGGTGATGATGAGGGAGACTCAACACGCTTCTTCCCTAAAAATGCAACAACAAGGATAGCAGCTTCATACATGACAATGAGCGGCACCATAAGAAGTGCCATAGATAGCATATCGGGTGGCGCAATGAGGGCAGAGATTGCTGCAATGCCAATGATAGCGAACCTCCGGTACTGACGCAGCATCAGAGCATCAATCACACCTAAAGCACCAAGGAGCGTTATAAGGACAGGCACCTCAAAAGCGAGTCCAAAAAGCACAATAAGATTGAGGCACGTATCGTAATATTCTTTCATAGTCATCAAAGGGAGCTCACCTGTTGATGCGTAGCCAAGAAAAGCTCTAAATCCTAAGGGGAAAAGAACAAAGTAGGCAAAAGAGGCTCCTGCAAAAAAAAAGAGTGTTGTACAAAAAACAAAAGGCATGACCCATTTACGCTCTTGCGGGTAGAGGGCGGGTCCAAAAAAACCCCAGAACTCCCAAAAAAAATACGGAGCAAGTAGAAAAAGTGTTGCGACAGCTGCCACCTTCAATCGCACAAAGAAAGCTTCAAAAAGACCTGTAAAATACAGATGTCTTAGATGGGCAGGCAAGGCATCAAAAAGAGGCGCTTTAAGGACGTTAAGCAGCCAATCGAGAGGCACCCCCCAGAAAAAAAGCACTCCCATCACGCAAGCAAAACAAGCAAAGGCTCTCACTAACCGTACCCGAAACTCATCCACATGCCCGCTCATGCTCATTTTTGTTTGATCCATACCACCAACTAATACTGCACTTTGACAAGGAAAGGTGATAAAAGCTCCCTATGAACGGCGAAACTATTGCAGTACTTGAAACAACCAAAGGCACCTTAACTTTTCGCTTCTACCACGAAGATGCCCCCGTAACATGCGCCCGCATATCACAACTCATCACAGAAGGGTTTTACCATAACCTGACATTCCACCGCGTTATACCGGGCTTTGTCATTCAAGGTGGCGATCCCTTAGGTAATGGCACTGGAGGAAGCGGCAAAAAACTCCCTGCAGAGTTCAATAAGCGAAAACACGTCAGAGGCACTCTTGCAATGGCCCGCGCACAGGACCCTAATTCAGCCGACAGTCAATTCTATATCGCTTTGGCTGCACATCCCCATCTTGACGAGCAATACACTGTCTTTGGCCAACTGATTGAAGGTGATGAGATCCTCGACACCATGACAGCCGGTGATAGCATCACAAGCGCCTCTATTCGCCCATTGACCCCAACTCTTGAGGCATGAGACCCTTGAGAGGTGTTGGGACAAAAATCATTTTCGTTACTATGTGCCTCCGAAGAACTGAAACGCCTTTGCTCACAAACTGAGCTGGAATGGCTTGGCAGTGCTCTGGTTGAAAAATCCTTTCCTGCCGGCGCCACTATTATTGAGGAAGGCGAGTTTGGTGACTCCATTGCCATCATTCTTGAGGGCACTGTCGATATCTTTAAGCAAGCAGTACCCTCGACAGAAAAGCCCAAAATTTCCACACTGGGAGCAGGAGCTATATTTGGCGAAATTGCGCTCATTGACCATGTACCAAGAACAGCAGGTGTGCAGGCAAAAACAGCTGTCACTCTAGCTGAACTCACAAGCAAGGACTTGGCTGCATTAGCTGAAAAGCACCCTTCAGTTGGCGTCAAAATTTATCAGCTCATTGCAACTGGCCTAACAAAAAAAGTCAAAAAAACTACAACTGATTTCGTGTCCGTCGCCCTCTCCGCACGTATGAGCGCTCTGGGCGAGATGGCAGGCAATATTGCACATGAAATTAATACACCCCTGTCTGTCATTGCCATGTATGCAGACCTCATTGAGACAGAAATACAAAGCACCTCGCCTCACAAAGAGAAAATCCTTAAAGGCAGCCAATCCATCTCCAATATGGTGCACCGGATCACAAAACTGATCAAATCAGTCAGATCCTTGTCCCGTGATGGCGAAAATGACCCAATGGAAAGAGCCCTGATTCAGGATATCGTCGAGCACACACTCGAACTGTGCCAAGTGCGCTACCGCGATGGCTCAGTTGACCTCAGAATACTCCCGGTGCCAGCAGACCTCACCTGCTCATGCCGCGCAGTGCAGATCTCACAAGTACTCCTGAACCTTTTAAACAATGCATATGACGCTGTAAAAAAACTCCCATCCCCTTGGGTGGAGCTTAAAATCTCTGCACAAAAAGGCGGCATTCGCATAGAAATTACAGATTCTGGCCCTGGCATACCGCCAGAAATCCAAAAAAAGATCTTCCAGTCTTTTTTTACAACCAAACCTCCTGGCGCCGGCACAGGCCTGGGACTTAATATTGCTTTGCAGATCATAGAAAAACACCACGGCAAGATTTGGATTGACACATTGCATCCACATACACGGTTCGTTATCGAAATACCTGATAACTCATAAGAATAGCTGTACCAAAAAGAAAAAGGGAGGCAGGACGAGAGTAAAGAAGCTGCTTGTATTGCGGGAAATAAAGACTAACAAATGTCTTAAATTCTGGGAATCCATGAAATTTAATATGCGAGTATGAACTTTGAGAAAAAGTAAAGCTCACAGCTTTCCTTCCTATAATGCACGCTACCTTGCCTGATGCTGCCCGCCTGCTTAAAAAATCATCATCCTTGTTTCGCAAGATGCAATCACTGATTTCTGCTGAAGCGCCTTCAACCAGAACACCAATCTTATTGCCAGTTATAACGCATTTTTTAAGTTCCGCAAAACCAGGAGCACGGTCGAGCCCCATAATATAGACCCCACACAGCCCCCCAGAAACCTCACAACCATCAAGCAGCACCCCAGCTCCCAGCAGGCGCACTGCATCTTGTGACCCAACAGCCTGTACTCTGCAATTTCTCATGCGCACCTGTGCACGCACTATCTCAACAGTGCATGCAGCATCAGCCTCAAACAAACAATTATCAACGATCACTTTTGGCGCACTCAAATGCTCTCCGGAAGCTCGAATACTCAGAGCCTTGCGATCTCCGCCATAGCACTGCAAACCATGCAGCAGGTAGCTTATCTTCGATGCCCCTTCAGGTACAATGATAACATCCTGCAACATTGTCCTGTGCTTTCCGTTCTCTAAAGTCCCAAAAAGCGCGACGGGCTTAGTGAGATACAAGGAAGGAAAAAGTCCAGGCCCCAAAAACACCCGCGCACCAGGCTCAAGGACATCCAAAAGCGCATACACATCACTCAACGTCATATTTGGACGCGCCTCAATAGTGGCATCAAAAAAATTGGGATATGCGGTGATCTGCTCAATTGCCAGGCGTCGCCTCTTCTCCCGGCAGACTTTCACACACTGCCGAAAAAAACGGCACTGCCTACTTGCTTCATCAAGTGCATCCTTATCGAGACACTCAAAACATAATTGCTGCACATCAAAAGGAAGATCCTGAAATGATCCAGCAAAGGCGTGTAGCGCGTACAAAAAAATAAACATTAGAAAGGACCTTTGTGCATTATAGAGATAAAAAAACGCACCGCCCTGCAAGCCTGACGCACGCGCCCCCAACATATAGGTGCATAAACACGTAAAAATATCTGAGCATCATACCATGTTTTTGGGACCCCCTGGTACTTTAACCAGCGGTAAGCACCTTCACAATAGTCAAAACTAACATGATGATTGCCCATTTTACATGCCACCTTACCTGAAGAATTTCCACGAAAAACCACATTTTCTACATTCCGCATAACTCCACGCTTGACAATAGCAACAGCTCCAATAATATCTATTCCTCGCTGATTTTCATCTACAGTACAATCTTGAAACTTTGCAAAGCATGGCGCACGGCTCGCATGACCTGCAAGCAAAACACCAGTACAACTACCAGAAATCGTGCAAGCATTCAGGAAAACTTTAGCATGCCAAATGAGCATACCGTAGTCCTGCCCCACAGAACGCACAGTACAATTGTTGAACTGAATAGTTACTGATTCAACACGTACGACTGTCTCGCCAGAAGACTCAAAGAGACACCTATCTAAAAAGATCCTACTGCGGTACCGCGTACTATCATTGCAATCATCTAACCGTGGCACACAAAATGCATTTTTCGACCCTCGGCATACAATACTGCTGAGCTTATACTCATAGTTTGCAGATTCATGTGTAGCAAAAGGCCTCACAATAACAGACGTCTCGGCCAATGCATCTTGAATAACTGTCAGCCGCTGCCCATCACAAGCAAGCGTCCCAAAAATAGAAATAGGCTCTTCCAGACAAATCGAAGGAAACTCACCAGGTCCAAGCAAGACATTTGCACCAGGCACCTGCGCTCTCAAGACAGCGTTCAATTCATCGCTGGTCATACCTGACTGAGACTCAATCACGACATCAAAATGCTCAGGAGCCGCACATAAACGTGCACGCGCAGCATTTCTGAGCTCCTCTTGCCGCCTCTCTGCAAGCTTCCAGCAATGCCCACTCACGTGACAAATCTGGCGTAGCTCCTCCGCTTCTAAATGCGCAACACATCTATACTGCAGTTCCTCTGGCAGAAGTAAAAAGTGCTCAAAGGCTCCAGCGGCAAAAGCGTGGTACATAAAAAGGATCACCATACATGAGCTCCTGCCATCAATAGACTTGACCTTGTCGAAGAAGATCCCCTTGTACAAAACCGTCGTCAGCAAAGACTGAGTCAGCCGTCTCTCAAGGAAAAAGAGCTTCCGACAACCCAAACTTATTTCTAGTGTTATCGATTCCTATATCAAAAATAGAGCTTGCCCGCACAAAACGAACACCACCAACGGCATCAACACTCATCGTCAAAATTACTTCATCAACTGCCCCAGGAACAAGCATGAAGGATTGCGGAATATCCCAAGAGTATACAGACTGATCATTAATCGCTAGTTCGCTCCTATAAGGCTCCCGAAGCATTTCGATCTTCCGTTCTTTTATCTTTACTGGAATACCGGAGATGCTATCTCCCCGATACAGAAGCCCCTCTTTCAAGAAATCCAGTTGGATCCACATTCTACCATCATAAAAACTCAGGTGACGCACAACACCGTTCTCAGCTGAACTAGACACTTCTCGCCAAGACGTCCCCCACAGCTGAGACAGGGAATCATCAGCTATGCCTACACCCTGCACTTCATCGCCCTGCTGGCCAGGATTATTGTGACTCATTCGCAACAAAGTAGCTTCAGCACGAGCCAGCTCAACACCAGTATCTGCCTTTTTAGCATTCTTAACAGCCTCGTCCGCACGGATCCGAGCCTCATGAACAGCCTTTTCAGTTGCGCTCGTACCAGCACGATCATGTACATAGTAAGCATGAAAAGACTCAGCTAGAGCAACCTCAGCTTCAGCACGAACAACAGCAGCTCGAGCGTAAATAACGGACAAACTAGCAGCAAGCGTTCGCGTACGAAGCGCATCACGGTAAAGAGTTTGAGCCTCGCTATCAACACGAACAACCTTATCCTTAGCCGTCTTAACCCTCACCTCTGCAGCAAGAACATCACGATCAGCTTGCGCTTGAGCATCAGCAATACGAGCAGCTTCAACTTCAGCTTGCGCATCTCTCAGCAATGCAGCTTCTGCTTCAGCTCGAACACGGGCAGCAGCTTTAGCTTGGACACGGACAGCGGCTTTTCGTTGAGCCCGAGTAGGGGCTGCCACTTCGGCGCGAACGCTATGATCAGCAGCCGCAACATCAGTAAGCGCAAACCTCTCATCGGCAGCTATTCTAGCAGCAGCCACAGCGGCAGCCGCTTGCATACGAGCAGTCATATTAGCTGCAGCTGATGCTGCAGCGCGAGAAGCGGCTGCAGCGCGAGCAGCGGCCTCAACAAGGACATCCTCTTCAGCACGAATGGCTGTGGAACGAGCAGTGGCCGCTGCTTGAGCGACACCCGCTATATCATACGCATTCACGGCAGAGGAAGCTTTCTCATATTCCTCATGAGCCGCAAGAATGTCTACAAAATGAACAGCAATAGCCTCGCGGGCTGCAGCATGTGCAGCAGTATCAGCTTCGGCACGAGCCGCAACAGCCGTGTGAGCTGCAGCAATGGCAGCATGAGCAGCAATATCAGCTGCTTCAGGGCTTGCAGCAGTAGAGATATCCCCGACAAGCTTTTTCGCAGCACGGGCAGCACGTATCGCAGCGTCACGAGCCTCAGTGGCGCAAGGGACGCCTGCAGCAACATAAGCTGCGTAAATGTCACTTGCGGTGCCAGCAAAATCAGCAGCATAAACAGCCGCCACGTCAAAATCAGTTGTTTTGCGAACAGTCTTACGAGCAAGAGCTCCCGCAGGACCACCGGCCGCAGCATCAGAATCAACATCACGGGCCGCATCATAAACAGCATCAATAGCACGTGCTGTCACACCAGCATCAAGATCTCTGACAACAGAAAGAACAGCAGCAGCACCCCCACCTCGAGCGTTGATGACAAAAGTATCAAGCCAGGCTGCATAAAGACGGATGCGATCAACGTCTTCGAAAGAGAGCACTGCCGAAGCGTTATTGATAAAAAGCACTACCATAGCAATAAAAACACGTATCTTCATGCCATCACCTCCCAGAAACATTACGTCATAGCGCTATGGGATATCACATATCCAGAATATTAACAACAAGAAATGTATAATAAACCACGCTGAAAGCATTTTTTACGAGACTGATGTTATTGTTCAGCTATACCCAAACGACGGGCCAATGCTGGAAAACGAACCCCCAAGAACACCTTCACATCATAGAACATGAACGGAAATCCTTTATACCTCACGCAACTTTTGACACCATTCACACAATCAAAACTAACACGATTTCTACCCATGCGACACGCCACTCCACCGGAAGAACCTTCACTAAAAATTACATTTTGATTATTTAGCATAGTCCCATCTTTAATATACACACCACCTCCTCCACGAACATTCACTCCTACCTGGTTGTCAATTATAGTACAATTACGCACCTCTACACGAGAATTTCGACTCACTTGAACGCCGGTCCGACCACCAAAAATCGTACATGCACGCAGAAGTACCCTTGATCCAGAAATCCATACACCGCACTCACGCTCCGGCGCATAAACAACACAATTATGCAACTGAGCAGTTCCACCATGGAGAAACACAGAATCACCTGCTTCTGATTTAAAAAAACAATTATCCACAAAAACACTATTATGATGATTCATAGTGCGCTGATACCCGCACGCATCAATAAACATCAAACATTCGCGCAGCGATTGAACTTCTAGACCAATAAGTCTGCACTCACAGTTTTCAACATGATCAGCAATGCCACGAATGCTGCCCACAGCAATAGCTGCACAGGGGACATCCTGTCTTTCGATACGCGTCATCCTTCGACCGTTGTCATCAAGGGTTCCAAAAATTGAGATGGACTGTTGCACATAAAACGGAGGAAAGGTACCTGACCCAAGCTTCACCGTTGCACCAGGCGCTTGGCTTGCCAATAAAGCAGTCAGATCGTCACTCAACATGCCTAGTCGAGCCTCAATGATAAGATCAAAACACGCAGGACGCGCAGATGCACGTCCGCATGCTACACGTACTTTCTCCTCTCTATATTTTAATGCAATATTTTTGAAATAGCGATTCATCTGAGCAAGCTGAAGAACTGACCGATCATCCAGATGACGCAAACACTCACCTCTCATATCTTCGGGCAACTCCGTCAAGAATTGCTCAAGATGCAATGGCTGTCCGTCAACTAGAGGCTCTCCAAAAAAAGCACTGCATATCACACATAAACAAATAAACATAGGTCTGCCCTTCAGTGAACCTCGACATACAACGAGGCACGCACCTCATGAGGTATAGCTCACTGCAGCAAAATACTCAAGGGCGCCCGACATTAACTCACTGACGCTGTCACTTTATGGCATGCAACAAAATAGCGCTCACAAAGCGCTCGCACTTCTTCTGCAGTCACTCGACTCACTTCATCCTTGAGCGCTTGAGCTGTAAGCATTGGTAGACCATAGAGCGTCTCAAGTCCCATATGCGCTGCCATCGATTGCTCGCTTTGCAGATCCATTGCAATACGGCCAAGATAGTACTCTTTTGCACGCTTCATTTCAGCGACACTTGGGCCTGAAGTTGCGAGCTTTTCCAAAACGAGCTGGATGCCAGCAAGAGCTTCAGTTTTCTTATGCGGCGCTGACGCTATGTAGACACCCACATAGCCAGTTTCAATACCTTCAAAACTCATGGGCGCGACTGTATATGCAAGACTCTTTTTCTCACGCAACTCAATAAAGAGGCGCCCACTTTGCCCACCTAAAATAGTCTGCAAAATACCCATGGCGATTTTTAATGGCGATGTCAGCGTTATTCCCAAACTCCCTTGAATCAGATGGCATTGTTCACGACCAAGATGTCTCTCTACCCAACGTGATGCTGGAAGCGCTTTTTCTAGTACGGGCAAGATAATCCCACCACCTGCAGTGACAGCATCAGGCAAAAGTCGCGAACCTAAGGCAAAAGCCTCTTCATGAGATATGGGACCACTGATGGCAAGCACAAGTCGTCGAGGATTGACCCAACTCTTGTGTAGATCAACCAGATCCTGAGATTGAATCGCTGCAATCGTTGGCTCTGATCCACTGACTCGCCGACCATAGGGGTGCTTTTCGAAAAGCGTCTGAAGAAAAATATGAGAGCAAAATTGCGCTGGATTATCTTGAGTCGTTCGAAGCGTTTCCAGAGTCACACGACGAGCATGTTCAAGTTCATCTGCAGGGAAACTTGGCTGCCCCAAAAGCTCAGCAAAAAGCGGTTCAAGGACTGACGTGTCTTTTGCAAGTGCTGTCATCTGAAGCCCGATAGTATTGCGACCAGAAAAACCTTCGATACTTGCAGCACGACCTTCAGTGAGACGCAAAATACTCTGAGCATCCTTTGTCTGCGTCCCTTTAGTCCAGATCTGCCCAAGCAAATGACTTGCGCCCCAAAGACGAACATCCTGCGCGTATTCTAAACGCACGCCACCTAGAACACTTGCATGGATACTGATAATTTGAGACCCGGAACGCTCAAAACTCACGATTTTTGCGCCTGACGGATGCTCAAGGACTTTGGGCGTTGTTGTCAAAACATCGCGAGGCAACTGTACTTGCCGAGGCTTTACTGGCAGAACATCTAAGCTTCGAGTTAAAGCTTCTACAACCTGTGCAATGCTTTCTTTCGGGGTTTTTTTCGGCACAAGCCCACTCAAACACATATCAACCAGGTATGTACGAGCAACACGCTTGATGTCCTCTGCCGTCACTGCATAGAGCTGCGCAATATAGAGCTCGTCAAAACGCATGTCACCTAAGGTAAACTGAATAAACCCTAAACGTGAGGCAAGTCCATCAGCAGTTTGAGCTGCATAGATACGCTCACTTGCAGCATTCACGACAACACGCTCAAGCTCTTCAGCAGTTGGGCCTTCCTGGATGAGTTTTTGAATCTCTTCTACAATCAGTGACGCTACTCGCGGAAGCTGATCAAGCTGCTCAGATTCAGCCTGGATGTAGAACATCCCTCGAACACTCGGCACGTAGGTACCAGCTGCAATATCCGTGACAGATGATTCCTGGTAAAAAAGGCGCCGATAGAGTCGTGAAAGCTCCCCTCCACCCAAAAGCGCGCTGAGAAGATCAAGAGCAGGCATATCAGGATGCATGATGCCAGGAAGAGGTGCTGCAATGGCAATAGAAGGACTTGTGACCTGAAAAGGATGTAAGCTGATGCGCGCAGGACGACGAGGCAATTTCCCTGGTGCCGATAAGGCAGCCACACTGTTTTGCTGTGGCAACACTTTCTTACCAAAAAGCGACTCCAGCACTTTAAGGACGGCTTTTTCTTGCTGATCCACCATAGGCCCTACAACAATGAGACCCATCTTCTCAGCACGGTACTGCTTGCGGTAAAAACGCTCAAGCTCCTGAACACGAGCCTTCTTCAAACCAGCTTGATACCCAATCACAGGACGTGAGTAAGGATGACCCGGGAAGGTAGCAGCAAAAAGCTTTTCAAAAAGCTGTCTCCCAGGCGAATCCAGATTTTTTCTCAACTCTTCTAAAATAACTTCTTTTTCACGAGTAAAATCTTCTTTCAAGAAATCCTGAGGCGCCGCCATTCGGCCAAAAGCTCGTAGAACTGGCTCCCAGTGCTGAGCGGCACAGGTCACATGGTACACTGTTTGTTCAAGTGAGGTATAGGCGTTGACGTCGCCGCCAAAAGATTCGATCTGACGAGCAATTTTCCCAGATGATGCCTTACCTGTCTCCTTAGCTCCTGAATCTTTGAAAAGCATATGCTCAAGAAAATGTGCAAACCCTTCTTCGCCAGCACCTTCGTCCTTGCTGCCAACTTGTACCCACCAGTAAAAAGCTGCAGCTGGGCTTTCCATATGCTGAAAAATGACCGGGATACCATTTTGAAGATACAGGACGCGAGGAATAAATGTCATAAAGTTAGCTCCGTAATTACGAACGCGTATTGTAACCCTGCCAAAAAGATTGTACAATAGCCTATTTGATGAAGAAGTATGCTCATATCTATGTTCATTTTCCCTTTTGTGAGTCCCGATGTCACTATTGCGATTTTTATGCCATATCGGCACACCTGGTAAAACCCGGCGAACAAGAGGGATTCGAAGCAGCTCTGCGGGCAGAAATACACCAAGCAGCTGACACCCTTCGGCCAAAAACGATCTTTTTTGGGGGAGGCACCCCCAGTATGACAGGTGCTGAGGCTATGGCAAGGGCTATAGAGTCTATCGACCTAAATCAGCTGGAGGAATGGACCATGGAGGCCAATCCTACCTCTATCAACGAGACTGACCCTACCCACTATAGATCCCTAGGCATCAACCGTGTCAGTTTAGGCATCCAATCACTTGATGATGCCTCTTTGAAGCTTTTAGGACGCGTTCATGCTAGCCGAGACGCCCTCTGTGCCCTCGAGAGCATTCTTAAAAGTTTCAACAATGTCTCAGTTGACGTTATGTGTGGCATTCCTGGACAAAACATCCGTGTCCTGGAAAACACACTCGCGCAGCTCATGACCTATCCCCTCAGTCATATAAGCTGCTATCTTTTGACACTCCCTCCGCACCACAGACTTTTCAATCAGCTTCCCGATGAGAATGCCCAGCAGGAACAGCTCCTTTTTGTCCACAACTATTTGACAGCACATGGTTTCACCCATTACGAAATCTCCAATTTTGCCAAATCCTCCAGATCTATGCACAATAGTGCTATTTGGCGAGGAGAATGTTATAGGGGCTTTGGACCAGCTGCTCACTCTTATGATGGTGCACACCGATGGCGCAACACTGCATCACTCAAAAGCTACATACAAAAAATATCGCAAAAAATCACCCCTATAGAAGAGAGCGAAATCCTCACTCCTCCACAAAAACAACTTGAACAATGGATGCTTGGCCTCAGACTTATTGATGATGGGTTTCCAGAACTTTGGTTGACTGAGGTGCATAAAAAAGAGCGCCTCATCCAGGCTGGTTACCTTGAAGTCCATCCTACAAAGCCTGGTTTCATGCGCCTCACCCCGGTTGGATGTACACTCTCAGACTCGATTATCTTAGAACTTGCGCACACACCTTGACTTTTTTAAAAGGGCACCCAATTTTCTACAAAGGGGATCAGGATGGAGCAAGAACAGGAAGAGGTTGTGCCGGCGGTTGACCCGTGTGATGCACTCCAAGGAGAGCTCAAGCAGCAGCAGGAGAGGTACATGTACCTTTATGCTGATTTTGAAAATTACAAAAAAAGGGCCGTTCGAGAGCGCTCTGAGCTCATCAAGTTCGGCTGGGAGTCTGTAGCACGCGACTTACTGGGCGTGCTTGATAATTTTGAACGAGCTATTGCACATATGCCTGAAGGCACTTTCGGCGATGGTATCACGATGATCGCCGCACAGTTTCGCCAGACACTTGAAAAGCAAGGTGTCCAGGTCGTCGAAAGCCTCGGTAAGATGTTTGATCCGCTTTTCCATGACGCAATCACTCAGGAATCCTCTGACAAGCCTGCAGGGACCGTGATTGCAGAGCATGGGCGCGGATATACGCTCCATGGGCGTTTACTACGTCCAGCGCGAGTTATTGTGAGTGCAGGTCTTGAAGAAAAGGAACAAAACAATGGGTAAAATGATTGGTATCGATTTAGGAACGACAAATTCATGTGTTGCTGTACTGGAAGGCGGCGATGCAAAAGTTATTATAAATGCAGAGGGTGCAAACACAACGCCCTCCGTCGTTGGGTTCACCGCATCAGGTGAAAAGGTAATTGGGCAATCAGCAAAACGCCAGGCTGTCACCAACCCAGAGAAAACCATTTTTGAAGCGAAACGCCTTATTGGCCGTAAATTTGCTTCCAAAGAAGTTCAAGAGTTCATGAAAGTAGCGCCATTCCCAATATTCGAAGCAAAAAATGGGGATGCCTGGATCCGTGTAGGGGACCGTGAGTACTCGCCACAGGAAATAGCAGCTCTTGTACTTCAGAAAATTAAAACGACTGCTGAAGATTATTTAGGTGAACCTGTTACCGAAGCCGTTGTAACCGTTCCTGCATACTTTAATGATGCGCAGCGCCAAGCCACAAAAGACGCTGGACGTATCGCTGGCCTTGACGTCAAGCGCATTATCAATGAACCGACCTCAGCGGCTCTTGCCTACGGTCTCGACAAGGGGACAGATAACCGCATCGTTGCTGTTTTTGACCTTGGCGGCGGAACCTTTGATATTTCCATCCTAGAAATGGGCGATGGCGTTTTTGAAGTAAAAGCAACCAATGGCGACACCTTTTTAGGCGGAGGCAACTTTGACCAAAAAATTATTGACTGGCTCGCAGATGAATTTAAAAAAGAACACGGTGTGGAACTCCGAAAAGATAAGATGGCGCTCCAGCGGCTTAAGGAAGCAGCTGAAAAGGCAAAGCACGAACTTTCCAGCACGACTGCATCTGAAGTAAATCTCCCTTTTATTACAGCTGATGCATCCGGTCCAAAGCATCTTTCTATCAACCTGACACGTGCAAAGCTAGAATCTTTAGTCGCAGATCTGATCGACAAGCTCACTATGCCTTGCGAAACATGTATTCGTGATGCAGGCTTGTCAAAAAGTCAGATCAACGAAGTTATTCTCGTTGGTGGCATGACGCGTATGCCTCGCGTCCAGCAGAAGGTCAAAGAAATTTTCGGCCAGGAAGCAAACAAGGGCGTGAATCCAGATGAGGTTGTGGCTGTAGGTGCAGCCGTTCAAGCAGGCGTTCTGCAGGGCGAAGTCAAAGACGTTCTTCTGCTTGACGTCACGCCTTTGTCCCTTGGTATCGAAACCATGGGTGGTGTTTGCACAAAACTGATTGAGAAAAACACGACAATTCCTTCGAAAAAATCGCAAATATTCTCAACCGCTTCAGACAATCAATCTGCTGTTACGATCCACGTTCTGCAAGGTGAACGCGAGTTTGCTGAGCATAACAAATCGCTTGGTCAATTCAATCTCGTCGGCATCCTTCCTGCACCACGGGGCGTTCCTCAGGTTGAAGTCACCTTTGATATTGATGTCAACGGTATCGTCCATGTGTCAGCCAAAGATCTCGGGACAGGCAAAGAGCAGTCTATTCGTATCACTGCATCTGGCGGTCTCACCGAAGATGAGATCAAGCGCATGCAGAAAGAAGCCGAGATCCATCAGGCAGAAGACACCCAAAGAAAAGAGCTCGTAACAACACGCAATGAACTGGACAGCAGCATCTATACGGCAGAAAAAACGCTTAAGGATCATAGCGAAGCACTTACTGCGGAGCAGAAAAGCAAGCTAGAAAAAGCTGTCGAACAAGGAAAAACTGCCCTTGCACAGGAGAATATTGAAACACTCAAGAGTGCCAATAAAGAGATCATGGATGTCTCAATGTCTCTTGCTGAAACCATCTACAAAGCGCAGCAACCAAAGACTGACGAACCGCAGGCCGCTCCCAGTGACAATGTCATTGATGCTGACTTTAAAGAACTCTAAACACTGAAGGGTGCACCGGATGGCAAAGAAGCGTAATTATTATGACATTCTCGGCGTCACGCCTCGAGCAACTGCGGAGGAAATTAAAAAATCCTACCGCAAGCTTGCTATCCAGGTGCACCCTGATAAAAATCAAAACAACCCGCAGGCGGAGGAGAAGTTCAAGGAACTCTCCCATGCCTATGCGATACTCTCAGATCCCCAAAAACGCCAAGCCTACGATCAGTTTGGCACCGATGCAGAAGACGCTCGAGGAGGCTTCCAGCAGTCGAGCGAATCTATGCAGGATATTTTTGGTGATATCTTCGGCGATATCTTTGGCAAGCAGCGGGGTGGACGTAGGAGTGCACGCGGTGGCGAGAATTACCAAGTAGCAGTTGAAATTAGTTTTGAAGAATCTGCTTTTGGTGGAGAAAAAATAGTCACTATTCCAAAACACGTCCCATGCGAAGACTGCCATGGAACAGGATCCCATTCAGGTTCTCAAGCGACGACATGCCCCCATTGCCAAGGCCGGGGCGAAGCTATCTTTCAACAAGGATTTTTCTCCCTTTCACAGCCATGTCCAAAATGCCGCGGCACAGGACAGATCATCACAAACCCTTGTAAAAAATGTGATGCCTCAGGAACTGTAAGTAAAAAAACACAGATATCCGTCAAAATACCAGCCGGTATCCAATCAGGACAAAGTCTCAAACTCTCAGGTGAAGGTGGCGCAGGCGAGCGAGGCGGGCGGCCTGGCGATTTGTATATTGAAGTTCGCGTTGTACCGCATCCATTTTTTACTCGCGATGAATCTGATGTTATCTGTGAAGTACCTATTACTTTTGCTCATGCAGCATTAGGAGCCGAGATCGAAGTCCCGACACTTGAAGGCAAAGTAAAGCTCAAGATCCCCGCTGGAACACAATCGCATCAAATTTTACGTATGAAAAATAAAGGTATCGTACGCATCGGCTCCCATCAACGGGGAGACCAGCTCGTACGTGTGATTGTCGAAATCCCGAGCGGACTTAACGCAGAGCAGCGCGACCTGATTCGTAAGTTTTCAGAAAATAATGGACAATCCTTTCACCCAATGCATCACAATTTCTTTGAGAAGGTGAGGAATTTCTTTGGTACAACTCCTTAAATTACTCCTGCTTGGGGCATGTCTTTATGCGAGTGATGAGGAATATTATGCAGTGAGTCGAACGCTTGCATCAGAGGTCATGAACGATAGGCATGCACAGGTAGACTTTTCGAATGCCCTCACCTGGTACAAGCAAGGCCATTTTATCAAGGCCTTAGAATCTATAGAGACACTTCAAACAAGCACTTTACCAGACGGCATGCTAGCTAGCGTCGCCAATCTCCATGGACTTATCCGTCTGAGTCTCCATGAAACAAAGCAGGCGATTGATTTATTTACATCCGCTCTCAATGCAAGTACTGATGAACGATTCAAAAAACTTGTTGGACTGAACCTAGCAACTGCTCTTTTTGATGAACAAAAGGTTGATGCAGCATCGAGTGCTCTTGCAAGAGCAATGCAGCTCCATATCACTATTGACGCAAAGAATCAGACAAAATTTAGAATCCTCCAAGCAAAAATTGCGAGGGCGCATGGCGAAAGACAAGCCTCAGTCCTGACATTTCTCTTGGGAGATAGCTGCCTGCTTGAGCCAGGCATGGAAAATTTTACAGCTGATCTTTTTGCAGAAAAAGATGTTCGGGCCGTTCTAGAAAAACTTGCATGTGATGAACTCCTCATTGTTTTTGACACTTTAGAACGCGCCAAAGAAAAAAATCTTTCAGATACAAGCGATCTCAAAGAAGCGCTCCACCGACGTTTTCCCAGCAGCCTGTTTATTCCACGTGTTGACGCAGTATGGGAAAAATTACGTGAAGACATGAAGGTGAGACCTGGAAAAATTGGCATCCTACTTCCACGTGAAGGAAAATTTGCTAAAATTGGGGAGAAAACACTCCACGCCGTCCAGCTCGCAGTCAAGCTCTGGCAGAAAAATCACGAACTCGCAGGCACACCAATTGCTATTGACCTCGTCATACGACACGCAAGCGACGACCCTGACCAAACAATCAAAGCACTCACAGATTTGGTAGAAGAAGACCATGTGATTGCTGTCCTGGGACCACTCCTGAGTCGCGGTATCGATGCGATAGAAAAACAGGTCGAAAAACTCAAAATACCACTGATCAGCTTATCCAGAAAGGAGCCCACCACACGTGGACACTTTTTCTTTCAAGCAGGACTCTCCCCTCAACTCCAGGTTGAACCACTGATCAAGTTTGCACGTACTGAACTGCAAGCACATCGCTTCGCTATCATGTCGACAGATGATAAGCAGAGCCAGGAAACAGCCGATTTATTTTGGACTGAGATTGAAAAACAATCAGGAAGTGTTACAGGTTTTGAAACATTCCAGCAAAAGGCGACTGATTTTCAAGAAAAAGTCGATAAATTATTGGGACTCTACTACACAGATGCCAGACAAGACCAAATCGATGCGCTCACACAACTCAGACAGACCAACAACATTAATAAAAAAACGCACCGCACGGCAAGCTTTTTCCAACTCCCGGCTATCGTTGATTTTGACGCACTCATCCTCATTAGCGATAGTAAGACTGCAGGACAAATTATCCCAACGTTTGCCTACCGTGATGTTGACTCTATCTCATTCTTAGGAATCAATACTTGGAATACACCAGATCTCGCAGAGCGCATTCAATCAGACCGGGCATTTTTTACCGATATTCTTGCCTCGACTGAATTCACACCAGAGCCCCTGCAAACTTTTATCACCCAGTTTACCGAGTTCACAGGTGCCGTACCCGGGCCTCTTGAAGCCATTGCATTTGATGCAGCACAAATCATTCTTGCATCGCTTCCTGGCAACAAAACCCGCGATGACCTCTGCAACCAGCTCCTCAATCTCAATCATTTCCCTGGGGCTGCAAGCCTCTACAACTACCAGGATGGCCGACTGACGCGATCCTTGCACATATTCAAGCCAGGTAAAATCAAGTCAGGCAAAAAAGGCATTGTCTCTATTGATAGCAGTACATAAGTAAGCAGGCAAATCTTACCGACTTTTCTTCATACGTAACTCTGCCATACTCAGATATGTGAAAACCTCCAAGGAAAAATCCTATGGGTCTTAGATTTGACCCAGTAGGCGGCGGTCAATTTAAGCAGATCGTCAATCAGATCATCGAAGCTGATTCACAGCCAATCAAGAGCCTCAATCAAAGAAAGGCAAAGGAAGAAGCTCGCCTCAAGCTCTTTCAAGAGTTTAAGACAAAATTTATTAATTTAGACCATATACTGACAGAAATGACCGGGTTCAGAAAATTCCGAGAATTAAAATCTGACCTTGGAGATGGCGCTAATCTGATCTCCGTCAGCCTTGACAAGGACCATGCAGAGCCTGGCACCTATCAAATCGAGATTGATGGACTCGCTAAAAGAACATCCGCTGTCAGCAATGGAGTCGAAAACCCCGATGCACGAACACTTGGCATGGGCTTTGTCACGATCTATGATTCAGATGGAGGCACTACAGAAGTCTATGTCGATGAGGATAGTGGGAGCCTCAAGGGGCTTGCAGCTGCCATTAACCACGAAGAAGACGCGCCCGTACGCGCATCAGTTATTAAGGATAGCTCTGACCCAGATAGTCCCTATAAATTGCTTTTGACTGCAAAAAAAGACGGTGAAGCGAACCAATTTGATGCACCTGATTTTATCTTTCCCGATGCAGACGATGAGCTCAGTATTGAGGACGAAAATGAGGCAAATAATGCACGTATCATTGTCGATGGGTTCCCCATCGAGCTCGAAGGCAATGACGTGAATGATTTTTTACCAGGCGTCTCTATCCACCTGAAACAAGCTCGCCCCGATGAGCCCTTTACACTAACAATTACGGAAGACTATCAGAAAATAACAGGCAAGCTCAAAAGCGTCATTGATCAGATCAACCCCATTCTATCGTTTATCAGCAAGCAAAACACTGTTGATGAACATACCGACACAAGTACAACATTTGCAGGCGACACATCGCTTCAAACAATTGAATTCCGTCTACGGAATGCGCTTCATGACCCGCTTACGCTACCACCCAACGGCAAGGACGATCAACCTCGTCTCTACCTCAATCAACTCGGCATTGAATTTGACAAGCAAGGGCAAGTGCTTCTCAAAGAAGATCGATTTGATGCAGCATTGCAGAAAAATTTTGACGCCATTGCCTACGCCATTGCAGGTGAAGATGGCCTTGTGACACGCCTAAGAAATCTCTGTGATGCCATCAGTCGGCCATCCGATGGCACCATAGGCGTCAAGGAGCGCGCCATGAGAAGCCGCATCCGGGAGCTCGATAACCAAATTGACGAAAAAACACGCCTGGTCGAACGCAAGAAACAGGATCTCGTTGCCAAGTACGCTCGGCTTGAAGGAACACTTGGTAATTTACAGAAACAGCAGCAGTATATTTCATCGGTCCTACCATCCGCTCCGGCTGGCAGCATGACCCAACTGTTAGGAGCATAAAATGAAACATCCTTATGGAGCAAATCAGTACCGACAGATGGCAGTAACAACCGCAAGTCGCGGACAACTCCTCTTGATGCTCTATGAAGGTGCCATTAAAAATATACGCACAGCTCAAACCTGTCTTGATGCAAAGAATATCGCAGGCAAAGGCGTCGCTATTGGCAAAGCGCATGATATCATCAACGAACTGATCAATACGCTTGATTTTTCTATCGGCGGCCAGATAGCTATTGATCTCGAACGACTCTATAACTACATGATCGATCAGCTGGTCCTTGCCAATTGCGAATGCACAAAAGAGCCTCTTATTGTTGTCCAGCGCCTTCTAGAAACACTCCTTGAGGGCTGGCGCGCAGCTGTTGTTGGCGCCAATAAACGCTCATGACGCCACTCGTAAGATGTACAACACTCCTGTCTACCCTAGAACAACTAGAATCCATGCCTATTGATGAGCTATTCTTTCAAAGAGCGCATCATGCAAAAAACCAAGCCGCCTGCATTCGCATTGTGCTCGGCAAAAAATGCACAGAAAAAATCTATGAAAGTATTTTAAACGAAATATATAGAAAATATGAACATCTCTCTGCTAGAATACAAAGTGAGATGTGTACACTAGGTAACAAAATACAGGAATATGATAGGAAAAAAATTCCTATCAGCAAATATAAAAGTGAATGGATACGATAACCATGAACGATACCTTCACCCAAAGAAACGAACAAGAATCATTGAAATTTTTGATTGATGCGCAGCCAAAAAAAGAGCAATCAAAAAACATCTCTATCGAAAGACTCAATAATCCCGACATGATGTACCTACCAAACGGCAAGCTCAATGCCCCCTACCTTTTTCAGATGGGCGAGAAGCTTGAAAAAGCGCAAGATCACGCGCATGCAAAAACTATTTATCAAGCCATTTTAAAAAGCCATGATTTTTCAGCAGCCGCTCTTTTTAGGCTCGGCAGATGCTATGAAGCTGAAAAAAATGTTCATGAAGCATGCAATTACTACCAGCAATCACTCTCTTACTTGCCTCTTTTAGAAGCCATGAGCAGACTAGCTGCTATCCACATCCAGCTCGGGCGGGACGAAAAAGCTGCCGATATTTTAGAGCGAGCGCTTCACCTCAAAGACCTGACGCACACGACCCAGTACGAACTCCATAAATCACTCGGCCAATGCTTTTTTAGACTCAATAAAAAATCTGCAGCAAAAGCATCCTTCGAAAAAGCTCTCAGCGTCAACCCTCAATCAGAAGCAGCAGCGACGAGCATGGGTGCCATCTACCTGCAAGAAGGCCGCAATCTGGATGCAAAATCCTTCTATGAAAAAGCACTGAGTATTAACCCACTCAATACCGAGGCACTTACAGGAGCAGGATGCGCCTATCTCGCGCTGGGCGACAAAGCCCTGGCCCATGATGCATTCGAAAAATCACTTCAGATCGCGATCCATAATCCAAAAGCAATTTTTTACATTGTGACCTGCGCCTATGATCTAAAAAAATATAGCGCAGCTGAAAAGCTACTCGATTTGTATATGCAACAAACCCAACCAAATCCGCATCTTTTTTATGCCCTAGCTGGACTCCAGTTTCATCTAGGCAAGTACAGCCAATCAGCCAGGTCTGTGACAAAAGTCCTCACACTAGAACCAGACCATGTAGGCGCCCTTGAACTGCGATCACTTTTAGAAAAAAGGAGTTACGTATGTTAAATCGATCTGTCACAGGCCTCACGCCCGAATGCACACCACAAAATGTACTTGTCCTTGCTCGTGCTGCAACCCATGAACTTTTTCAAATTCTAGCAGCACTACGCTCTGCCAAGGAACGCTACCCGCAGATCCGACTATTCTTGCAGGTTGACGAAAAACATATCGCCTATGCTGAGAAAATCACCTTTATTGAACATGCATTCATCACACCTCCTGATCAGATATGGGATTTCATTATCAACTGGTCGACAGATCCGAAAATGGCAGAAATGGCAGAACGCCTCAATGCTTCTAAAAAACTTGGTAAAATTGGCGCCTCTCAAGCTGATGGCTGGAGCCGCTATATGGAAGGCGCATTCCAGCTCGATCTTTTTGATCACAGAATTCATCGCATCGACTGCCTCACCACACAGATACTCACGGCACTCCTGATTACCTGCGGCGAAGGCACCTTTGCACAAACTCCTTTTTTTGGTCCGCACGAAGATTTCTTCCCTTGCGATGCATCCAAGAAAATCATTACTATTTTAGCCCATCCTCAAGACAATGATTCGTGGCCCTGTTTTGCCGAACTACTGGAATCACGCCATCCCGACTGGGAGGTCTTTTTCCTGACAAGCACGAGCCATGAAGAGCCTTCCCGCTTACGCATTATCTCAACGCAGGACCCAGCAATATGGCTGAGCTTATTGCAACAATCCCAATGGGTCTGCAGTCAGGAGCACTCAGCGGCAACCCTCCTTGCGAGCCTCCTTGGTACACGGACGCTGCTGCTCACACTCTCACCCGATGTTTACCCGTTAAAAAACCTTGCCCACGTTGGCCCTTATGGTGATGGGCACTATGCTATGACCCTGACAAGCCGCGAACCTGCAGCTGATAGCGCGTACCTCCTGTATGGTCTTTGGTCCTATGCTAGCAATGAATGGGCCCACGAAAGACGCACATCACTTGATACGCATTTCCTTGCCCTTGGCTGGCCAGGTCTCCTAGAACGCGCATCCTCTATTGTCAGATCACGCATTCAAACAAGTAGTGAGGGCGGCGGGGTTGTCTATGAGCGCATTGATGCACATCTCATGGGTATCAACGAATGGATGAGCCAAGTCACAGCCCACACAGCTCGCAGCTGGTACTGTGGCTGGGCTCCTGAGCCTCGTCTTGATCGCAAGCGCTTGCACCCGGAACTCATCCATACTGTGCGAGACCTGCGCATTCAAAGTCAAGATCTGCGCAGTATTTATGAACAAGAATGTATTATCTATAATGACCTTCTCGCAGGAAGATCCGGTGACCTCACAGATCTTTTACGTCAAAAAGATACTTTTCGCCAACAGGCTCCTCTCCTTACTTTTTTCCTTGCCATGGAACAGATCTGGCAACGTGCTCTACCCACTGATATTGAAGCAACAGCATGCGCCATACTCTGCCGAGAAGCTGCACTTCTTATTATTGATGGGCTCAGTGTGCTTGAGCTCTGGTGCGAAGCAACAATCTCCCACGCTCGCCCGCAGCCACTTGCAAGCATCCGGGTACTAAGACCTGAAAGAAACTCCCCAAAAGAATCATAGAAATGATACATCTGGTTACACTGTGAGTCGTAAAAAAATCCAGACTATTGGCTGTATTGTGAAGCATAAGCACGAGGCCGCAGCGAGCCTCGCCAAAGAACTGGTCCATGTGGCTTGGCATGCACAGAAAAAAATTGTCTTTGCAAATGAAAGCCGAGCTCTTGCGAAACGCATTCAAAAAGGCACAAAAAAAACGATCAGTATTTTGCCAAAAAAACAACTGATCACTGCCTGCGACCTGATCCTGGTCCTAGGGGGCGATGGTACATTTCTCAGCATTGCACGCCTGATGGAACCGCGAAGCATCCCCCTGGTAGGCATTAATTTAGGTCGACTCGGTTTTTTAACTGAAATCAAGCAGACCGAGGCCATCCTTGTTCTTGAATCACTGCTCGAACTGTGGCCGCCGACCATCATTATCAGACAAAGACCTTTGCTTTCAGTACGCGTCAAACGTGGGAAGAAAATAATTTTTTCTGGACTCGTTGTGAATGATGCTGTCATCTCGAAAGGTGCCATTGCACGAATTATTGGGCTCGACATCTGGGTCAATAACAGCTGGGTAAATAATATCCGTGCGGATGGCCTGATCCTCAGTACAACAACAGGCTCAACTGCCTATGCCCTTGCCGCAGGTGGACCTATCCTTGACCCAGCACTAGAAGGCCTTGTCTTAGCGCCCATCTGTGCACATAGCCTTACCTTACGCCCTCTGGTCCTGCCTGATACTGTAGAAATACGCATTAAATTGGTTGATCGCCCAGGTCATGTATACCTCACTCTTGATGGGCAGGATGCCTTTGATCTCAAGGAAAATGACGAAGTCTTTATTGAACGATTCACAAAACATAATCTCCAGATCATTGGATCACCCAATCGGGACTTTTTCGCTCTCCTACGAGAAAAACTTAAATTTGGAGCCCGCGAGTAACTGTCATGCTCGAACTTTTAAGAATTCGCAATCTTGCGATTATCGATACAGCTGAAATTATTTTCCATCCAGGCCTCACCATTCTTTCAGGTGAAACTGGCGCTGGAAAATCCATTATCCTTGATGCTATTGGCCTCCTCCTAGGCAGCAAAGCAAGCACAGATCGTATCCGTCTTGGCGAATCCGAGGCTGTTATCGAAGGTGTCTTTACTCTCACGCCAGCAATTATCGAACGGCTCGAAGCCGCTGGATTACCTCATGAATCGGGAGAGCTCGTCATTAAACGCTCTCTCCATAGAACAGGCAAGCACCGTCTCACCATCCAAGGCGAACTTGCACCCCTCGCTACCCTAGCATCCATAACGCAGGGCCTGGTCGATATCTGTAGCCAGCACGAACACCAGTCACTCCTTCATCCAACGACACAACTCGAACTCCTTGATCGCTCTGCCAGCATTGATACACGCGCCCTAGAATCACGTATCCAGACGTGGCGAAAAGAACATAGAGACATAGAACAACTCGAGCAGCAGCAACGAGAAGCGCTCCAAAAGCGTGATTTTCTCAAATTTCAAATTGATGATATTGACAAAGCTCATCTAGAACCAAATGAAGATACACGACTGACTGAAGAAAAACATCGTCTCCTCGGCTTAAAACAACAGGTAGAGCGCATGCACGCAGTCCGGATTTTGCTGGATGAAAATAGTGTCCTCACTCACCTCCACTCTGCAGCCCATCGAATTAAGCCAGTTGACCAAGGAATTCATGAAAGCCTGACACGAGCCCTTCTTGAAATTGAGGATGTTACTGGGACCCTTGATCGACTTATTCAGCAAACTGACCTTTCCGAGGAACGTCTAGCAACCATGACAGAGCGCCTTTGTGAAATTGGTGATCTCAAACGCAAGTATGGCCCAAGCATAGAAGCAATTGAACAGAAAAAAAACGCCCTCCATCAGGAGCTCATTGCCATGGAATCGATGGATCTCAAAGAACGCAGAAAGGCGTGGGAGGAAGAAAGTGAGCTCCTCCATGGAGTATGTGCCAAAATCTCTATCCTCCGCCAGCAAGCAGCCAGCACACTGAGCCTAGAGGTCACAAAGACCTTGCGCTCACTTCATATGGAGGAGGCCGTATTTACTATCTCGGTCATAAAAAATGACCAGCTCCAAAATGCAGGCTTCGATAGCGTAAGTTACCTCGTTCTAACCAATGCAGGAGAAACTATGCGGCCGCTTGCAAAAATTGCCTCAGGTGGAGAACTCTCACGCATTCTCCTTGCCATGCGCCACGTGATAGCAGGCATCGGTGGCATTGGTGTCTATATTTTTGATGAAATCGATGCCGGCATGGGAGGACGCGCTGCATTTGAAGTTGGAAAAAAACTGCAATCCGTCTCACGTGACAACCAAGTCCTTTGCATCACGCATTTACCCCAAGTAGCGGCCTTTGCCGATAACCATCTCCATATTCAAAAGCACACCTCCAAAGAGCGCACCTTCACTGAGGTCAAAGACCTCAGCATCCAGGAGCGCTACGAGGAACTTGCACGTATGCTCGGCGGCCCATCCCAGACAAAAAAAGGCATCGATAATGCCCGAGAACTCATTGATTGCGCCGAAAGTGTTAAGATACAAAAAGAAACCACCCATACAAAGCTCTCAGCATATCCAGTGCCTCAATGAGATGTCACAGCACCATCCTGCGTGTCCATTAAAATACAACAAAATGAACAATAGATGTGTTGTGCACCATACTACCACTAGACCAAAACTCGAGGACAAATAAATTTGTAGAACGACCGTAATGCTGCACAAAATCAGCGGCGCCCATTCTTTGAAATCCAGTAACGACTATATAGTTTGCCGATGCAAAAGCATTCGCGAACGATACGACATAATTGCCAGCTACTGAACTCGTAATCGAACTTATGTTATATGAATTCACTACAGTTACAGACGAACCGTTCCAATAAAAAGCCCCAGCTGCTTTTGGGAATAAAGCGCCCAGTGATGATCCACCTGCATAGAGTGAACCACTCACATTCACGCTTCCATTCACGTCCAACGCCCGTGCAGGCGCGGAACTCCCAATCCCAACGGAACCAGCATTAAAATAAATATTCGAAGAGCTCGCTACCCAAGGACTACTCACAGTACTTGAAATGGCACTTGTGATAGATGCAAAATTGCCCATCATCTGGCTCGCCGATATCGGACTCCCT
>CAIUGE010000023.1 GCA_903898645.1 Oligoflexia bacterium
AATTTTTACTTGCTTTTTTCCGTCTAACCGTGTCTTCTCTCATCTTGTAGCTCCTTTTTTTGATTTACTATCAAACCTGGAATACTCCAGGGGGAGCTACTTTTCAAACTTTAGCTTCAACTAGATTTGGGACATCCTCGTTGATTTCGACATTGGAAGAAACCGCTATAAATCTTGCGTCATCTGCTGATGAGCTCAGTACAACGGCAACGCAGCTTTATAACAATTCTCAAAATACTTCGGCACAGTCAGCAGCTGCATCTGCCAGTACTGAGCAGGTAGCAAAGGGCGTCCAAACTGTTGCTACGAATACTGAAGAAATGGTTGCATCTATCAAGGAGATATCGCGTAATTCGTCAGAGGCTGCTCAAATTAGTCGTGATACGTTGAAAAAGGCTCAAGTGACGAATCAGACTATGCTTCAGCTTGGCGCAAGTAGTCAGGATATTGGGAATGTTATTAAGGTGATCTCCTCTATTGCGCAACAAACGAATCTGCTTGCTCTCAATGCAACTATTGAGGCAGCCCGAGCAGGTGAAGCAGGGAAGGGATTTGCGGTTGTTGCAAATGAAGTCAAGGAGCTTGCTAAGCAAACAGCGAAGGCAACTGAAGATATTACGCTGAAGATTGGGAGCATCCAAAAGGAAACGCAAGGCGCAGTTGCTGAAATAGGAGCTATTTCTGCGTTTATCGAAAGACTTAATGGTATTTCGATGTCAATTGCTGCCTCAATTGAGGAGCAAACAGCAACGACCAATGAGGTTGCCCGCGTAGTAAAAGAATCGAATCGTGGTGTTGAAGGTATTTCACAGATTGTTAAAAATGTTTCTCATGCAGCTCAAGAGAGTTCCCAAGGTGCGAGTAAAAGTTTGGCTGCATCAAAAAGCTTATCTGAGCTTGCGTTGCAGCTTAAAAAGCATATTGAAGGTATACGTGCCTAGCGCATAAGGTATGAGAAATATTCTTATAGCTGGATCTTCAAGTCTTATGCGTCTTCATATGGTCTCTGTATTTGAGCAAATACTAGGGTCTCGGCCTGTGATTGTTTCAACAGTAGAACGTGCGCAGGAGCGTTTAAGGACTGATTTTTTCGATGTATTCTTCGTTGATGCGGATATAGAGATAGATCTCGCTTTATCTCCATTGCGGCGAGATTATCCCGATCTCTTTATTGCAGTGTTTTGGTCTAGTTCTCGTGAATCACCGGCCCATCTTTTGAAGCAGGGTGCTGATTTTCTTCTTCCGCAAGCCATTGATATCCGTAACCAAGAAAAAACACGAATTATGCTTGAGGATGTTGTTTATAAGGAAAAAGTAAGTCCTCGCTTTCGGTCGAGTGATGGGCCTGAGGCAAAATGGCTGCTGCCAAATGCTGTTGTGATTGGGAGTTCAACTGGTGGTCCTGAGGCACTTGAAAAGCTTTTCCGTTCTCTGAAGGCACCTTTACGTTTTCCAGTCTTTTTGTGCCAGCATATGCCTGAAGGTTTTACACTGCCGCTTGCGAAAAGATTGGCCGCAGTTTCTGGTATTGATGTGAGGGAAGCTCAGCACGGTGATGTTGTTACTTCTTGTGCTGTTTATATTGCGCCTGGTGATTACCATATGTGTGTTACTGGTGGTGTCAAAAGTGTCACCATTCGACTGAATCAAGGGCCCTCTCGTAACTCAGTGCGTCCATCAGTCGATACGCTTTTTGAAAGTGCATCACAGATCTATGGTTCTTCATTATTGGGTATCGTTCTCACTGGAATGGGTCAGGATGGGCTGCTGGGTGCCATTGCTATCAGAGAAGCCGGAGGCCGCATTGTGATCCAGGATAAGGCCTCATGTGTTGTTTTTGGTATGCCTGGAGCTATTTACGATATTCAGCAATATGACGCAATGCTTCAGATTGAGCGCATTGCTGATGTGCTGAATGCATTGTAACTACGCGGCAAGCAAGAGGGGTTTTCCCTGCTGTATTTTCGAGAGATCTACCAAGGTGACAATTTTTTCATCAATCAAGGTCATGGTTGATGCTCCATCTTCTGAGACAAAGGTTTTCTCGTATGGACGGATATCGAAGATCATGTCAACAATGAGACCATAGTAGATATCGTCATGCATCTTGCTTGTAACAATAACAGTACGAGATAGGGAGATGTTTTGTCCATGCGTCAGGTCATGCAGATGCATGATGCCTCCACGGTATTTGGTGACAAGTTTGTTTTCAGCTGAGGCTATATGTTTGGTGTCTATGTCCTCGATGCGGAAGACATCTTTTTGGTGCAATCCATACATCTCGGTTTGTTTATGCATGATGCCAAAAACAAGGCAATGATCGTTTTTCTGGGTGATGTCTTGCGATTTAGAGAGGGATAGGGAAGCATTTTTTATTGGTTCAATGCCAGCGCGAGTTGCAATGCCTTCGATATTGATGATAAGTCCGAGTTTGCCTTCTTCGAGGAAGGTGGCGCCCATAAAAAGACCGCTTGATTTGAGTGGGCCCGGTGCTGACTTAACGACTGTATCTTCGACATCGAGCACTTCGTCGACGCCAAGAGCAAATGTTTGACCCCCAGACTGGACGACAATGAGGCTTAAATTTTTTTGAGACTCATTGTGGTTGATGCAAAGAGATTCGGCAAGGTTGACAATAGGTATGATTGCGTCATGAAGGCGTAAGGTTCGGACTCCCTGGAGAGTGTCCGTCATAAGAGAGAGACGTTCTGGTTCGATACGAAGAACGCGTAAAATTTTGTCTTGGGGGATACCAAAATCATAACCACCGGAGCGTACAAATAAACAATCGATGATAACAACTGATTTTGGGATAGGGATAATCATCCGAAATGTTGCACCTTTGGTTATTTCTGATTCAATCTCGATATGCCCGCCCGCACTTTCGATTGCCGATTTGACCATAGACATGCCAATGCCACGGCCTGAGATGTCAGTTACTTGTGATGCGGTTGAAAAGCCTGCTTCAAAAATGGTAGCTAGAAGCGTGTCTTCGTCCATGGCGTTTACTTGCTCAAGGGTGTAGGATTTTTCAGCTAAAAGTTTTTTTCTGATAGCATCACGGTTGAGGCCTCGTCCATCATCTTTCATTTCGATCACCACTGACTCTTGACGTATTGCGCTGCAGACGGTGATTTTTCCGCGTCTAGATTTTCCTGCTTTGATGCGTTCTTCTGGGAGTTCTAATCCGTGATCAAGGCTGTTGCGAATGATATGAATAATGCTATTGTTAATGATTTCGGCTATCGAAGTATCAATTCTGAGTTCATCGCCGATTGCAATAAAATCTGTTTCTTTGTTGAGCTGGATACTGAGATCGCGAATTGCGCGAGGTACCGATTTTAAGATACTTCGCATCGATACTTTTCTTAATTCAGTGACGCGAACTTGAACTGTCGAATTAACTTTATGAAGTTCGTTGAGAAGCTCTACTAGGTGGGCCACTTCTTTGTCGGAGGCATATTTTTTTTCAATTTGGCGCACACATTTGTTCAGCATGTTTCTAATAACTGTCATTTCACCTGAAGTGTGCATGAATTCATCAAGAGCCCTGGTTTCGACTTAATAGTGCGCCACCAAGCTGAGTGACGCACTGATCTATTTTTGATCTACAGAATTGACAAGGAGATAGTCAGCTGAGGTACGCTTAGTTTTGAAATAAACATGCCAAGGAGGCACTCATGACGTACACACAGCTGAC
>CAIUGE010000024.1 GCA_903898645.1 Oligoflexia bacterium
AATTTTTACTTGCTTTTTTCCGTCTAACCGTGTCTTCTCTCATCTTGTAGCTCCTTTTTTTGATTTACTATCAAACCTGGAATACTCCAGGGGGAGCTACTTTTCAAACTTTAGCTTCAACTAGATTTGGGACATCCTCCATTTATAAATGGAGCAGGTTCTATTATAGTGCATGATCCTGATAGTGGTCACAATAGCATGTTTCAGAAAAAATTAGGATCTACTGATTTGTATTATTATTTACTCGACAGAGATGTAAAAAGTGCTGCCTATAAAGCTCGCCTGCCTTCTTTGTTGCTAAATTTAATAATCTCATATAGTCTTATGCAAGATAAAAAAATCTATCATCGTGACATTAAGTTGGAAAATATTACAATCGACCTTGAGACCGGTGCTATATATTTTATTGATTTTGGTTTCGCAACAAAAAAGAAAAAAGACATAATACTGTTTGGTACTACAGACTATTTTGCTCCAGAGGTAATACTAGAAACCCAGAGAACGCTCCCTCCAGAGCGTAACTCATTAGCCGCCGATTTGTTTGCTTTGGCTGTAACAATGCTGAAACTGATTAAAAATCATGAGCCGTCATTTGGTTTAAAAAACAAATTAACCGGCATAACTGATACGAGTCAATACTATATTAGATATTGCCTCAACAATCCAAAGTACGTCATAGAAGATACTACTTTCCGTACAATTGTTTGCGGACTTTTATCTCGCGACCCCGATAAAAGAGTCCGATTCTGGAACGAAAAAATTCCTGAACTACGCAAGGAGCTGCATAAAAAAATAGTAACTGGTCCGCCTAGAAAAATTTAATTTTTTTGTTAACACACATGTTTATAATATTTTCGCATGAACTGTACACCACAAGACTCAGTATTCTTACGGTCTTCAAAGCGACTACGGTGCCCATCAGAAAGTCACTGATCGACATATGGGCCTCACGGAGACGAGAACTCGCTTCGCTCGCTACGAGGCCTCTGTGCAAGCAAAAAATTTTTCAAAACACGTGATATGATTTTCTTATGAAAGCAGAAAGAAGCGATAAATATAAAAATATGAAAAAGGTCATTAATATCCTTAGTCAAAGAAAACCGACCCATTCCCGTATCATCACTACCTGCTATCGTGGATGCTTCTTTAGATCGTCACGGCGCTTGTCAATCAGGTGGGCTTAAATAGTCAACAGCAGCACTCCTCCCTCTAAAGACCCAAATCGACCCAAGCTTAAAGCTAAAGGCGGGGACCAGGAGGGATATAAAGGATTCCGGTTAGAGAAAGAAAAGCATCCCAATGTGATTGAGAATCTCTTGATTGATCGCACGAAATTACCTCGGAAAATATGAGCGCATTGGTTTTGTATCGCGCCAGGTTTTTGATGTTGAATTTCGTTTGATAGTGACCGAATTTCAGGTTGAGATTTTGGAGAATAAGAATGCCCGGATTCAGGAAAGCGAGCGCAGTCCAAGTCTCGAAATCTTCTTATTCGGCTCAGAGATTTCGAAAAAGAAGTCCTGCTTTTTATGAAAGACGCGACCGTCCCTTTTACCAATAATCAAGGCGAGCGCGATCTCCGGATGACTAAAGTTCAACAGAAAATTTCTGGTTATTTCCGCTCTCTAGATGGGGCAAAGCGCTTCGCGCGCCTTAGAAGCTACATTCTTACCTGCCAGAAAAATGGGATTGATGCCCCTCTTGCGTTGCAGATGTTATTCGAAGGAAAAAGACCTTCATTCGCATCGAACTGATTGAATTAATGGTTTTTAGGCTGACCAGTTACTTTTTGATAACATAGTAGCTGCAGCCCCATACACCTATAATGCAGCGCTACCAAACAAGCAAGACACTCCCTACAACCGTATAGAAGTTGCCTGCAAGGTTAGGTAATCCAACTCCCGTGAAGTTGGTCGTATAAGTATCCTGAAAAATAATGGCATGTATCTTGGTTTCTAGTTCAAAATAGGTTTTGCGTGGCTGTATAACGAATTCAAGCCCGAACCCTCCTGAAACACCCATACTGGTTTCAGGAGCCTGCGTCTGCTGGACGAGAGAATTTTCAGTTTTCGAGTACGAGCCAAATCCTGCAATGACATAGGGGTTTGCAAAGCTGATAGTCGAGCTAAGATTTTTGGTATCAAAATAGTACTTGAGATGCATACCAATCTGGTTAAAGTTGATAGCCACACGCCCAAGACCCAATGCAGTCGTATCATAGTAGTGCTGGGCGGAGTAATAGTTCAGATCCATTGCTAACTGAAAATCAAACCAATAATGTATTTTAACATCTACCACCGGGAAGCCACCTTGCCATAAGGACCCGCGGGCACCATCCAGCATCTGGACTCCGGTACCAAGACTGACTCCAAAGAATCGCCCAAACTGAAAAAATTTGACGTCAGATTCCTCATCGGTCCATGACTGGAACTCACCATAGCCACTAAAGGCCGACGAGCTATAGTCAGAATCATCAACAGATGACGCACTATGTCCTAGTTCATCTGCAAATACATGTGCTCCGATAAGTAGTAGGAGTCCAACCAGCATCTTATTCCCCCAGATCCATGGTGCAGGATCTCTTTCTATTGAGCAATTTATTTGAGATCGGATGCAATATATGGGAGTGTCACAAGTGGTATGAACCTTACACAACGACAGGCAGTAGGAATCAGCAGTTTTTTGATTGGCTCTATCATCCTGGGGTCAGGCGCCTTCGCCTATACCAGGTCGCGGCAGGCAAGGCTGCGCGCTGAGGCGCAGAGCGCTTTGTATGCAGCAGAAAAGGTGGTGACAGGGGAGTTTCAGGCGCTTGCAACGAAGAAATTTCCAAATTCCAAGGACGGCATGCTCCACGCATCCTTTGTACCGTGCGACGTTACTGTCGAATACAGTCAAAGTATCGAAAAATTACGAGCCATCACCAAAGATTTTCCACGCAGCGTCCAAGCACATGAAGCTCTTCTGCGAATTGCAAATCTCTACTTTGATCACAAACAGTACGAGAAAGCGGCACCTATCTTCGCAGAGGCAGCTCACATTGCACCATCTGCCTTCGAAAAAGCTGCTGACTATGCGGCTGAAGGTACAAGTTATGAAAATTGCGCACAGTACACGCAGGCCATCGATGCGTTTACTCGCTCTCTTCATATGGGAGAAGGAAGCGTGCGCGCTGATGTTATGATGGCTCTTGCACGTGTTTATAGTGCAGCGAAAGACAATAACACCGCACGGAGTATGTATGACAATATCGTGGCAGAATTCCCAGACTCAGACGAAGCAAAAATGGCTAATCTTCGCCGCAGCATGCTGCCTCCTGAGCTGCACAACCCCTGAGATCCACACTGGGCTGAAGCCTGACCCTCACATCTTACTTCGCACATGGACTAGACCAACACATGGACTGTATGATGCAGGTGATCATGGTGATGAGTACTCTAATCCGGTCCTTGTTGATGACATGCTTCTCTTTGGCAATCAAAGCACCGGCCTGACAGCTATCTATCCGCTCATCAATCAAGAGCGATGGAATCTGTCAATTAAAGGCGGCGTCATGAGTGAAATTGCCGTCCTGAAGGATATCGCCTATTTTGGCGGTGGAGACGGGTATTTTTATGCTGTCAACGTAAACAACGGCAATGTCCTATGGAAAGTCGACCTCAGGACTCCTTTTTTTGCAAAACCTACCTTTGAAAATCATCGTGTTTTTATCCACACAGCACTTGGAATGGTCATAGCTTTTGATGCACAAACTGGCAAAAGACTCTGGCACTATAAAAGACTTCTTCCTGGTACACCAAAACTCATAGGGGCAGGCACACCTCTGATCTCACAAGATGAACTGATCGTAGGTACAAGCGATGGTTCAGTGATCGCACTCCACACAAACGATGGTCATCTCCTCTGGGAAAAGAGCCTTCACAATAAGACCTCTAGTCGTTTTCATGATGTCCAGGCACGTGCAGTACTAGATAATGGCATACTCTACATCCCGGCATATGACGGTGCATTATACGCACTCAGACGATCAACACGAGATATTCTCTGGCGTTTTGATGCAGGCGGTGCAAAAAGTATTCTCATTGAGAAGGAGCGTCTTTTCTTCCCCTCATCAGATGGCACTATCTATGCCTTAAAAAAAGACAATGCTCAAGTACTCTGGAAATTTCAGCTTGATGGAGGCGTGCCAACACCTTTAGAAAGCGCTAATGACTATCTTTTGTTTGGCTCAAGCTATCAGTTTCTATATGTACTTAATAAAAACACGGGCGAAGGGCTCTACCGTTTTCATGTGGGGCATAATAGCGGATTTACAGGCTCGTTTGCATTAGATAGTGGCAATAGCAAACTTTACGCCCTCTCTCGAAGTGGAAATCTTTACGCTTTTAAGATTCAAAAAAATGTGCCAACAAGTTTTTTTGATTTTTAACAAAAAAAATCCACTGGTCATTGCTGCTACTTTCATCTTCATCGGATGCGATTGATTTTCGTAGGTGGCTCAATATGCTTAAAAAAATTAGCCTTACGCCATTCATAACGAATGACCCACAAGAGTAAAACTTACCGTTCCAGACTCGGGCATTAAATCTGATGTTGGATCATGACAATCCTCGACACTTGAATGTTAAGATCTTTGACGAACAGCGCGATCAATTTCTTCACGCAAGAACTGCACAAACGGTATGCCAGCACATGCAAGCTGCTGAGGCAAAAATGATGCCTTCGTGAGGCCAGGTAGAGTATTTGTTTCTAAAAAAAAGATACCCTGCTTCGCAATAATCATATCTGTACGCGAATACCCACGACAACCAAGTCTTAAATGCATTTCAAGTGCAATGCGCTGCGCCTCTTGTGCAATATGCGGCTCAAGTGCGGCAGGCGTTTGCTCAACAACACCTGCTTTACCAACATATTTAGCTTGATAATCAAAATGAGCGCCTTGTGCTGCCACAACACCACTTACCGGCAAAACCCATGGCGCACGATCCAGAACACTAATAGTGACCTCAAATCCTGAGATAAACTCTTCAACAAGAAGGTTACCTGAATACTCACGAAAGAATTCATCACAATGAGCCTGAGCATGCTCATAATCGCCAATATAAAGACCAACACTTGAACCATCTGCTGCAGGCTTTACGACGACTTGCTTTGCATCAAAATGTAGCTTCTCACCATGCTGCAGGACGATGCCACGTGCAGTTCGTATAGCCGCAGACTCTGCAATTATCTTTGCCTCTGGTTTATAAAAAGCGCGACGACTCGCCTCAGAACCAGACCCTGTAAAAACTATATTTTTCTCAGCAAGAAGTGCCTGAAAACTCCCGTCTTCAAATTGCTGACCATGTAATGCGAGAAACATAACACCATGGTCAGATGTCAGATCCCGCATATGACGCACAATGCATTCTGCATTTTGAGGTACTTGAAATGCATTTTGAAACGGATTCGCATGCTGACGCACATAGCTGGGATCAATCTCCCAGACAGCATCCTGCGTATCAATATACCAGGCTGACGCATCTGGTAAATGCTCAAGCACGTGCTGCGCCGAAGCTACTGAGACATATGATTCATGAGAATTGCCACCAAAAAGGATACGCACCATTCATCCATGATAGCAAAACCCTATCAAAATTCTACAACATAACGCATAAGCATAAGCTGCGGTAACGGAATATATGCTATACGATCAAAATACTCCTGACGTGCGACAGTCAAGTTAACAGTTCGTGCACTAGGCTGAAGTAAAAGACTAGCGTGAGCAAAAAATGGCATCTGAAACCCTAATGACCATTCCAGTCGACTCGATTCTGTCAGATCAACCCCCCAGCCAAGAGTGGGAGTTAATGAAGCCCTGACACAATGGAAGCTCGCATTCGAAATAACAGACTGGTCTTGGATCATATAACTATTGGTTGCAATAGAAACAAAAAGAGATTGTCCAGTGAGCGCGACACCAAAGAAAAAACCATACTGCCACGCACGCTCAATACGGATATCAAATGCCAGAGATGTGAGTGACTTATTGCCCGGCACAAACAAACCTCCCGCAGAATACGTCACCCAGACAGCCTCCTGCACGAGAGATCTTGATCCAAGCATCACACCTTCGGGTGCAAAAAAAGATGCCGTGTAGACATGAGCGAATGCAACTTGAGCAAGAAGGAGACCAAGCATTACACGAGCTCAAGCAAAAATTGGCGCATAAGCCTCCAGCTTCGCGCATCAGAAAGCGCATGATATAAAAGCGGTGATTTTTGCAGATCAGGATTTGTAAAACTATGCTCTGCCTGACCAAACTGATGGAGTTGCCAATCTCGAGCATGAGTATCGAACTCCTGCATACATGCGGTAACAGCTTGCTGAGATACCAAGAGATCCTGGTAACCATGCAGAACAAGGATACGTGCATGAATAGGGCCTGTAGCACTATAAGGAGTCAGGTTTCCATGAAAACTTACAACCGCAGACACACCAAGATTAATGCGCGCCGCATCAAGAGCGCAAAGACCACCAAAGCAGTACCCTATAGCCGCGGTCTGAGAAACGCCCTCAAGCTGGAGACTTGCCTGGTACGCTGCACGAATACGTGCGCGCAAGAGGAGACGGTCATCCAATAAGGGCTGCATAAGTTCAGCATTTTCCTGATTATTCCTACCAAGCAGACCTTTGCCATAAAGATCAACTGCAATACCAATAAAGCCCAGTTGTGCAAGAGCGTCAGCACGCGCGCATTCAAACGCACTGCGCCCCGCCCATGCATGAAATACCAAAACTGCAAGTCTTGGCCCTTCACCTTGAGGACGAGCAACATATGCTTCAAACTCTTTACCATCATGTGTATAGAGCATATGAAAGAGCTATCTCAAAAGACAATGAATTGAAAAGGCTTTTTCTATGAATGCGGTGGCAGTCCTATAACCATTTTTATAGTTGCATACTCCGGATGAGGAGCCCCTCCATACTGACGAATAATCAGATCAGGCTCAACCCACGTTATTTGATGCAAAGACGGAGGGATGTCTTTTTTTCTCACCATAATGAAGAGCCCTAAGAGCGGTGCAACGCCTTCCTTGAGCACGATACCACGGCGCCGAAGGATACAAAGCTCTGCCTGATCTGCTGCTTTTTGAACTCGATCAAGCTGAGCCTGCGGGAACACGCAGGCAAAAACACCACCAGGAGCAATATGCTGCGACGCAGTAATTGCATAATCAATAATTGATCCACGAACCTCGAACCGACATGCAACTTTTTGTGGGTGATTACCATGGATACCGGAGTTGAGAGGAAAATATGGTGGAGAACCAAGAACAAGGTCAAAAGGAGCCTCAAGTCCAAGGACCAAATCTGAACGAAAGTCGCCATGAAGAATCTTATAACGCGACTCAAGTCCATTGTAGGCAACTGATTTTTTAGCTAATGCGATGCTACGATCCTGAGCCTCAATTGTGACTACTTGAGCCCCGGGCGACCTCCAGGCAGCTATCATACCCACAGAGCCAATACCACTACCAAGGTCTAAGATGCGCCGCGCACTTGGGCAAAAGCTCGTCCCGTACCATGCAGTTAGAACATCATCGGTTGAGAACCGGTGGCCACGAGCTAACTGGAAGATCCGGTAATGCCCACACAAGGTATCAAGCGTCTCGTCATTTTCTGGCCCAATTTTGGACACACTGGGCATCGGACCTGGTTTGGTCCAGCCCTTAAACTGTTCTTCGTACATAAAGGGGCGACTCTACCACAGTCTTCCCGTTTTAGATTGATTTTTGTATTTTTTTCACCGACTATGACCGTACCGTGAAAGCTTTGATCATCTTTGGAACATCTATCTGTTTTGCAGCCTATCCTGTCAGTTTTATGAAACCATGCTTCATCACAAAACTGCATCAGGAACAGCGCCCACTTGTTGCCTGCGCAAAAAAAGCAGAACACCATCCATCAACAAAAAAATCTCTTTTTATATCTCCTCTTGAAGCAAGGTGGGCTGCAGAATGCAAGCACGTTTGGCAATTGGGCGATTGCGAGCACAGGAGATGGGTACAGCAGAAACATATTATTTTTATTTCAGGATTTGGCAATGAATTATCACGCATACAGGATGCTTTTTATCGAGCACATTTCGAAGTAGTTGAAAAAGAATACGGCAGCACCGCGACCTACTTTGGGCCACAATCAATAAATGCTCCAGAAATGAATATAGGCAGTATCTATAGACGCATCCTTGTAGAATACAATAAACTCAATAAACCAATCATTCTTGTTGGTCACAGCAAAGGAGGCCTCGAAATCCTTTACACCATACTCCATCATCCTGAACTTATCCAAGACGGCATCGTTGATGGTATCGTGCTTCTTCAGACACCAATCAATGGAGTTTATCTTCTAGATAAGAAATCAAATAATGCTTTTATTCAAAGAATTATTTCCTTATGTGGAGACGGCGTTCAAGCGCTCACACAGGAGGCTGCTGCAGAAAAATTAGAACGTTATTTAGCAAGACTTACTATTATCACACATAACACTCACGGACTGATCGCAGCTCAAGATCTTCTCGAGGAGATATCCAGTAAGATATTTTATGTCAGAAGCTACCAACACAAAAGAACACTGAACCCAAAATTATCCTTCCTAAACTTCTTTCTCCGTCATGAACCTGAACAGCAAAATGACGGAGTTATTCTTCTAGATTCACAAAAAAGCAATGCAATAGGCCGAGAGCTAGGGATTATTCGTGCCGACCATCTTGAATTCACAGAACCACATCCAGAAAAAAGTAGGCGATATCATAGAACAAAAGCATTCATTCGAGCCCTCTTGCAGGAAGTCCACAAAAATCTTGAACCATAAGAACTATTAAAATCGGCGGCACTCAAGAAGAACCCTTCCTTGGGTCACTTGACATCATCCTACAGAAAATAGACGCTTAAATTTATTGATACAACGACGAGTCCAACTAGGAGATGGGGTTTTCTCTTCACTAGACTCACCCATGTCCACACAACTATTTCTTTTAAGAACCCTTGCAGAAAACTTTACTCTAGAAACTTCTTCTTGATTTCGATCAACCAATGACAACGATAAAACACCATCAGGGTAATTAATCACCGCATCCTGAATGCCTATAATAGGTATATTGATACCCTCAATATGACTAAACTTGTAATAAAGAGAAACGCTTCTCTCGTTTATACAAATATGAATGAATGAATCTTCACAGAGATCGTCAACATTTTTAAAGGAACTATTCGCCTGACTGTGAGAAATCCCATTAAGATGAAGCTCTCCATCAAAGGAAATTTCTACAGGTATCAAAGCAACGATTTTCTCGCTATCACACGAAATGTCAGTCACTTTAACATAAACAGACCCAGCATACTTATCTATAAGTTCTTTAAAAAAGATCGCGATAGATACAGTTGGTCTAATCTCTGCACTATTTTCATCAACGCTAAGACGAGACGACGCACTATCACCGCCTTGATCAGAGACTACTGGAATCTCGCTGCTACCTTCCACTAACGCACGAGGACAAGACACCTGAGAACCGCCTGACAAATCCCCGCCGCCCTGATCTAGGTTTTTAGAGGAATTATCAAGATCTACGGGTTTATCAGTACCACTAGAATCACCAGAGGGAGACTGGGCAGGCACCTCCTGATCTTTATGCGCTCCACATGCAGACAAAAGAATTCCAGATATCACTATAAGTCTTTTCATAAACACCTCTCTTGTCAGGACTTTATATAAAGTTTTTTTAAAATGCAACCTATTTTATAGGCAAAAAAAGAGCATTCATGCTCTCAATAGACACAAAAGATGACATACATTCCGTAAGTAACAAAGACAAGAACCATAGTAATTACTGTCTTATCAATCTCACATAAGGCGGCTCCAACTGAGTCAAAGAACGAAATGGGTTAATATCGATACCGCCGCGTCTTGTATAACGCCCAGTAACGATTAACTCCTGGGGCTGCAAGACAGCAAGAAGATCAGCAAAAATTCGCTCAATGCAATGCTCATGAAACTCCTGATGCTCACGAAATGATACGATATACCTCAGAAGTGAAGCGTGGTCGACAAGAACCCCTGCATATTGAATTTGGAGAGAACCCCAGTCAGGCTGCCCTGTTACGAGACAATTCGATCTCAACAAATGTGTTGAAAGCGTCTCAAACCCTGTTTCAGAACGTTTTATTAGAATATTTTTATGAGGAAAAGGTGCATCGCAGATCGTATCTATCCCGTCAAGACACATACCCTCAAACTCACCAAGAGGGCGCATCCATGTTTCGAAAGAATAAGCCCTAACAGAAACCCGACTGCCTGCACATACAGTCATATCAGAAGCTACAAGTGCGATGAGATCTTCTTCAGAAGAAGCTTTCTTTGAAGCGTAGGAGCCTAAGTACAATTTCATACTCTTTGATTCAATCAGGTAGGGGGATTCACACGGGACATCAATTTCCAAGATTCTAACAACTGGAACACCGTTCGGCTGAAGCCAAGAAAACTCATACGCAGTCCATTGATCAACACCTTGAAAAGGGAGCTTATGATCAATACCAAGGAGCAATCGACGTTCGTAACGAGGAACTGCAACAAGACCCCCTTGACCACGCTTTCCAAGCAACGATTTTGCTAGAGCTTCTGATTCTTTCTGCATGAGGAGGAAGCTAGCATATTTTGCCTGCGAGCTCAAGAGAGAATAACGCACATAGTTAAAACTCTTTTTTAACCCAAACCTTATTCGCGATAATAACAGTTATCGCGAATAAACGTGGAACACAAAAGAGGGGGGGTTGAGCCTAAGCATCAAATCTGCCATAATGACAGGCATATGCTGCAACCCAACTTTACTATGACGCCAAGAATTCTCACGGCTCTCGAGAGGCTCGAAAATCTTAATGGCCGTATCATCTACCTACCAATGACCCATAAAATGCAGGCCAGATTGAGAGAAACTGCGCGCCTTGTCTCAACACATTTTTCGACAAAAATTGAAGGCAATAGACTTTCTTTGGATGAAGTTATCGATGTCCTTGGAGGGGGCAAACATTTTAAAGAGAGAAAAAGAGATGAGCAAGAAATCCAAGGCTATTACAATGCACTGACAGAACTTGAAAAAACTGCACGATCCAAAGAACCCATCACCGAACATCTGATCCAAAAGCTCCACGCCATGATCATGTCCAAAGGGCAAAAACGCACTCCCTACAGAGCAGGTCAAAACGTTATCAGAGATAGTCAGTCAGGAGCCATAGTCTACTTGCCACCAGAAGCGCATGATGTGGGTCCACTTATGAAGGACCTTGTAGATTGGATTACCTCGACCGAACACGTCCTGGCATGTCCCCTCAGAGCAGCTGTCGCCCACTACCAATTTGCCACTATCCACCCGTATTATGATGGCAACGGACGTGCCGCTAGACTCCTTGCAACGCTCATTTTGCATCTAGGTGGCTTTGACCTCAAGGGCTTTTACTCACTCGAAGAGTATTATGCGAAAAAACTCAACGCCTACTACCAAGCGCTGACAGCAGGCCCATCGCACAACTACTACCTAGGCCGCGCCGAAGCCGACATAACCCCTTGGGTGGAGTACTTTATTGACGGGATGCTTCATGCATTTGAAAAAGTCAAAGACCGTGCTGATGAAGCGTTGCTCGCAGGTCGCATCGACGAATCTCATATACTGCGGCAACTCGATCCACGCCAAAGGAAAGTGCTCGATCTTTTTGATGCGGTGGACGTGATCAATGCTCAAGATGTTGCAAGCTGTCTAAAAATCAAGATCCCATCTGCACAGAGCCTCTGCCGCAAATGGGCACTAGGTGGATTTTTTCTGGCAGAACCGAACCCGAGACCCAAACAGTATAGGCTTGGTTCTTTTTAAGACTATTTTTCAATTTAAATAACAGTGATCTGATGCACCAGGATTCCTGGCATCAACCTAATAGTGCGCCACTACCATATTTAATGGCTATAGAACACAGATCCCGACCCCAAGGAAGAGAAATTTTTCTCTTCCCGTCTTTTTCTTTGATAGATTGGAGATTATGGACGGAGGATTAGGAGGC
>CAIUGE010000025.1 GCA_903898645.1 Oligoflexia bacterium
ACTAAATTCGAAAATCCAGATTCTCAAAGCCAATGCAAGAGGATTTAGGAATTTTGAAAATTATCGGATAGCTATTCTTTTTTATTGCGGAAAAATGGAAATGATGCCTTAGAGGTTATGCACAGAAAAGCCCGAAGAGCCCACATTTTTGTGATTACATTACTTACAGTCATATCTGTGCATCATGCTTCAGCGACACTGACGCTCAACCAGATCAACGACAAGAATCTAAATAAGCTATGGATAAACACCTTTGTAGCAAACGCTACAAACAACGCTGTCAAGCAGACCTTTTCCTCTTTTCTAGAAAATTCTGAAAACACTATTAATATTCTCGTCCGTGAGGCTACGGACGCTGATTCGAATGCTGCCGGAAAAGCTCATGCTCTTTGTCGTACAAGTCAGAATGCCTGTCAGTATGCTACGCTCACCGCTAAGACTGCTGCCGACACCCCTCAGGGCGACAGCAAGTACGCTCTTAATCACGCCATTGCTGACGCCGCCACCCTTACTGCTGCTGCTGCTCTTGAAAGTGCAGCTACTGATGCTGCCATTAACCTTCCTATGTACACTGCCGACCTGCCTCATGACCAATATGCCCCTATCCAGGCTAGAGCGAACCAGGAAGCTATTATTGCCACCTCCCGCGCTCTGCTTGCTGCTCGCGCTGTTGCCACACGCAATATTGATGCTATTGATTCGACGACTACTGCTGCTATGACTGCCTCTGCCACTTTTCATATCACTCTTGAAAAAAGTATAAAAGCTCGCATGAGCGCCGATGACGCCGAACAGAGACGCAAAGCTGTGAATGATGCCATGTCTTCTCTGGCATTTAATTTTCATGAAATGAATCGCACTCAAAATATTGCCCGCACTGCTCTCGCTCTCGCCAACCGTACTGGCACTACTGATGACAAGCTGCTAGCAGCTCTCGCCAACCTCGAAAGTGTCTGCACTCGCAGAAAGGCTACTCTTGATCGATCTCGAGATCTTTGTCTATTTTCCCATCTTAAGGATGCCGATAGCATTCGCGCTGCTGTTACCGAATCTCGTACCGATATTTCGGCCATTGACACGCTAGCTACAAACACTCTGGCTGATTTCCGGCAACTTGCGCCTGATTACCAAATTTCTGAAACTACCCATCCAGCGAGTGCCGCTTACGAACGCTTCACAAAGCTTGCTGCTCCTGACATGGCCACACACAATCTTGATGCCAAGGAGGCAGACGCTCGGGCAGCGACCACCAGTGCCGCTGCAAGCGCCTACCGTAACACTCTCCATGCTGCCAGCATTGCTCGTGCTGCTCGTGCTCAAGCCAATCAAACTGGCACCCTAGCCGATAATTTATCAGCTGCTCTTGCCGAGCTTGAACTTGCCTGCATCCAAAAAAAATATACCCACGCTCAATCTCTAGCTCTTCTCCGGATGGCCAACTCTCCGAGTCATGACCATATTCGCTGTGCTATTAGCGCCATGGCCAAGGATTCTTTTACCGATATTCGCATTGCCGATGATCAAGCCGTAAAGGCACTGGCTTATTTTCGTAGAATTGCTCCTAACACCAAGATTTCTGAAGCTACGTATCCAGAGAGTGCTGCTTATGAACGTACCAGAAAATAACGCCTATTGCCCTTTATGACTGCCACCAGCATGCTTTTTTTACAATCGGCATCATTCTTCCTCTCCCGATCGCCGTCGACGATACACGCAAAACAGGCGCCGCTTGGTTCAGCTTAAACTCACAGGCGTCCATACGTCTCAAAACATCCATAGTCCATCCGGGCCTGGAAAGCAGCGGCTCATATCTTTCTGAGAGACTTTGAAAAGATTCTTTTCCAGCCAAAACATCAGCTAAAAAAGCATCCAAGAGCTCATAAGGCGGCAAAGAATCCTCATCTTTTTGCCCATGAGCAAGCTCAGCCGTTGGAGCCTTTTTCATAATCGCCTCACCTATAGCAGGATAGCTAGCGGCAAGCGCATAGACCTCTGTCTTATAAAGGTCCCCAATGGGAGCCAACGCGCCCGCCATATCTCCATAAAGTGTACAATACCCAAGTAAAAGTTCAGATTTATTCCCGGTTGTAAGTACCAAAGCCCGCTCACTGGCCGATACCGCCATCAGGTACAGCGCCCGTACGCGGGCCTGCATATTTTCTCTCGCAAGCTGTGAAAGCCGAGTAATCTCACTCAGCAACGCACAGCTGTCTGTATAGATCCTATCAATCGGGATAGCATGCACCTTAATCCCTAGACGATCAGCTAAATCACGAGCATCCTGAAGACTTGCAGGTGATGAAAACTGACTTGGCATCATAAGGGCCGATACATGCTCCTTGCCCAGAGCCTCGACAGCAAGTACTGCCACAAGCGCGGAATCAATACCCCCACTCAAGCCAAGAATAACATCTGAAAAACCAGATTGCTTCACATACGAGGCAATGCCAAGGACCAATGCATCAGCCAAACTTCCCTCAACGTGCATACTCTCATCCAGCAAGCGCCCATCACAAAAAACACCCACTGCCTCATGAAAAAAGGGCAAATGGCTTAAAACACCATCTTTCGAGATACCAAATGAACCACCATCAAAAATAAGTTCATCTGATGCCCCAACAGCATTACAATAGACGAGAGGCACACCCAGGCGCTGCACCACACCCTGATGAACAGTTTTGCGTATCTCCATTTTCCCCTGCTCGTAAGGGCTGGCAGAGAGAGACACAACAATGTCAGGTGCAAGTACACGAAGCGATGACTCGAGCTTCAGATCACCTGAATTATGATACCCCCAAAGGTCTTCACAAATAGTAAAAACTACCCGCACCCCATCACAAAGCCAGACATCCGTTTTTTCAGCTGCTTGGAAAAATTTTTGTTCAAAAAAAATACCCCTGTTGGGTAAAATCGTCTTCGCCTGCCTAAGCACAAGCTTACCATTCTCAAAAACACTGATGCAGTTTTGGGCATGACTCACGTGCCCAACAGCAAGAGCTGCAGGCTTCCCAACGGTCACTGCACAACAGGCCTGGAGCACACGCTCCGTACACAGAGCCCAATCAGCCGACTGCATGAGCTCATAGGGGAAGTAGCCACCAATGGCCAATTCAGGCGTCACAATAAGACGCGCACCAAGCTCAACACCAAGCCGGTACGCATCAGTTATCTTCAGGTGATCAAATGCACCGACGGCAGTTCCAAACTGCGCCACTGCTATTTTAAAATCGGGAGTGTATCTCTGATTTTTCAAAGAAATAGGCCAGTTCACGCTCTGCTGATTGACTACTGTCTGAACCATGAACTGCATTTGCTTCAATGCCTTCGCCAAAAAGCTTTCTCACTGTCCCCGCATCAGCCTTTGCAGGATCAGTAGCACCCATGATTTCACGGTTACGTGCAACTGCACCTTCGCCTTCTAAGCACATCAAAAAAACAGGACCACTTGTCATAAATTGCACAAGGCTAGCAAAAAAAGGTCTATCCTTATGTTCAATATAAAATCCTTCAGTTTTTTCACGCGACAAATGCACCATTTTTATGGCAGCAACACGTAAGCCTTTTTCTTCAAAACAGCTTATCACCTTACCTACCACATTCTTGCTCACTGCATTGGGCTTAATAATCGAAAACGTCTTCTCCATATTACCTCTTTCCTAAGGCATCACGTAATGTGACACCAAGATCTGCAGGTGAACGCGCTATGCGAACACCAGCACTCATTAACGCCTGGAATTTTTCCTCGGCAGTTCCTTTGCCCCCTGAAATAATAGCACCTGCATGCCCCATCCGTTTACCAGCGGGTGCCGTTGCACCACCAATAAATCCAGCAATAGGCTTTTTAAATGCACGACGGATGTAATCAGCAGCCTCTTCTTCAGCAGTGCCCCCAATTTCGCCAATCATAATAACGCCGTCTGTATCTGGATCAGCCGCGAAGGCTTCAAGTACATCAATAAAATGCGTCCCATTCACAGGATCTCCACCAATACCAACACAGGTACTTTGCCCAAACCCTAATTGTGTCAGTTGATAGACTGCCTCATACGTCAACGTCCCGGATCTCGAAACTACACCCAAACGACCAGGGCGATGGATACTGCCAGGCATAATGCCTATTTTACAAGCGCCAGGGGTAATAATTCCAGGACAGTTCGGCCCAATAAGCCGGCTTTTTGTAGATTGCAGCATTCTTTTAACCTGCACCATATCACGAACCGGAATACCTTCTGTGATACAGACAATAAGCGGAATGCCCGCATCAGCTGCTTCACAAATAGCGTCAGCCGCACCCATGGGAGGAACAAAAATCATCGTGGCATTAGCATGCGTCTTTGCAACTGCCTCACCTACTGAGTTAAAAACAGGAAATCCATCTACATCCTGCCCACCTCGACCAGGAGTCACCCCACCTACAACTTCAGTCCCATACTCACGGCACCCCTTGGCATGAAATAAACCCTGAGACCCAGTAATACCCTGCACCAACAGCCGCGTCTGCTTATTAACCCAAATCGCCATACTTTAAATCCTCTTATTATCCGCGAGCGGCTGCGACAACTTTTTGCGCAGCATCTGTTAAACCTTCAGCTGCCAAAATCGACAGACCTGATGAAGCCAAGATAGCCTTACCCTCAGCAACTCGCGTTCCTTCAAGACGCACAACAAGTGGCACCTGAAGACCAATCTCCTGAGCTGCAGCTATAATGCCTTCAGCGATAACATCACATTTCATAATGCCACCAAAAATATTCACCAAAATAGCGCGCACCTTTGGATCTTGCAGAATAATCTTAAATGCATGAGCAACCTTCTCTTTCGATGCGCCCCCTCCGACATCCAAGAAATTCGCAGGCTCTCCACCATGCAGCTTGATAATATCCATGGTTGCCATCGCAAGCCCCGCACCATTGACAAGACACCCAATACTTCCATCAAGCGCAATGTAGGCAAGCTCATATTTCGACGCCTCAACATCCTGCGGATTTTCTTCCCGAATATCACGCATCTCAACCACATCAGCCTGGCGCGGCAAAGCATTATCATCAACACCAATTTTACAATCAAGCGCCATTAATGCGCCCGCTTTGGTCACAACTAGTGGATTAATCTCAAGCATAGCGCAATCTTTATCCACAAACGTTTGGTACGCTCCACGAAAAAATGCAATAACCTGTGGAGTCACAGGAAGTCCCAATGCATACGCCAACTTGCGTCCATGAAATGGCATAAATCCAGTTGTTGGATCAATACTCACATGCACAATCTTTTCTGGCGTATGTGCTGCAACTTCCTCAATTTCCATCCCGCCTTCAGTGGATGCAATACAAACAACTTGTGCTAAAGCACGATCAACCACAAAGCCCAAATATAGCTCACGCGCAATCTCTGTCCCCTCTTCAACCCACAGCAAATGCACCTTCTTACCCTGAGCGCCAGTTTGCGGGGTCACAAGTACTTTGCCCATAATATCATCTGCAGCCTGTCGTACAGCTGCAAGATCACGACAGAGCTTAACACCCCCAGCCTTACCTCTTCCACCTGCATGAATCTGCGCTTTGACAACCCAAACACTATTCTTGCATTCCTCTTGCAACGAAAGAGCAGCCTGCTCAGCCCTTTTACCTAAATCAGCACCTTCTTCAAGCAGCCGACCACGAGGCGTTGGAACTCCATAGCGTCGCAATAAACTTTTTGCCTGGTACTCGTGAATATTCACCGCGCACCCCCAAGTTTCTCCATCGCATCGACAAGCTCTTGCACAGCGTTGGCAGATGCACGAAACTGTGCCTGCTCTTCTTCATTGAGCTGTAAAAGCGGCACACTCTCAATACCCTTTGCACCAAGCTTTGCAAGCACCCCACAGAAAAGGTTCGATACTCCATACTCTCCCTGCAAATAGACCGCGCATGGCAAAATGCGCTTCTTATCCCGCACGATCGCCTCGGCCATTTGAACCGCAGATGCGGAAGGCGCATAGTACGCAGATCCGGTCTTCAGCAGATTCACAATCTCCGCTCCACCCTTACGTGTGCGATCAACAAGCTGCGCAATACGCTCAGCTGTCATCAGCTGCGCCAAAGGAATTCCCCCAACAGTCACATACCTTGGCATTGGCACCATTGTGTCGCCATGACCACCAAAGACAAATGCCTGAACATCCTCAACGCTCACACCAAGCTCAAGAGCAATAAAACTTCTGAAACGAGCACTATCCAGGACACCAGCCATCCCAAGAACACGCTCACGCGGAAAGCCTGATGCCTCATAGGCAACATGGCACATAGCGTCAAGCGGGTTACTCACAACAATAAGCACAGCATTTGGCGAGTATTTTACAACCTCTTTCACACAAGTGCGCACAATACCGGCATTAGTCGCCAAAAGATCATCGCGACTCATTCCCGGCTTTCTAGGTAATCCCGCTGTCAGAATCACAACATCTGAGTCCTTCGTCAGCGCATAATCTGCTCCACCCATAATACGTGAATCAAACCCTTCCACTGGTGATGCTTCAAAAAGGTCAAGCGCCTTCCCTTGTGCAGATTCGCCCTGAATATCTATCAGAACAACATCCCCCAACTCCTTCGATGCAGCCCAATGGGCACATGTTGAACCAACAAACCCGCTCCCGATAACAGAAATCTTTGATCGCATACTACTCCTTCATTCCCGCAATAATACCATCTGCAAATTGAGAGCATAGCACCTCAACCGCAGGCTCTTTTTCTTGCTTCATTAACCGAGCAAAATCATATGTCACGCGTCGCGATGCAATCGCACCCCTCAGACCCCGCAACACACAATCTGCTGCCTCCGTCCACCCCATATACCGAAGCATCATTTCACCGGACAGTACCATAGAACCTGGATTTACTTTGTCCAAATTGGCATATTTTGGCGCAGTTCCATGCGTCGCTTCAAAAACAGCATGCCCTGTCACCATATTTATGTTCCCACCTGGCGCTATCCCTATACCCCCAACCTGAGCTGCAAGCGCATCTGAGAGGTAGTCACCATTCAAATTGAGTGTCGCAATAACAGAAAAATCTTCAGGCCGTGTCAGCACCTGCTGGAGCGCAATATCTGCAATACTATCCTTGATGAGCACACGCCCAGCACGCATCGCCGCTTCCTGCTCCTGATTTGCTACCCCTTCACCTTTTGCCTTCTTTGTCTTCTCCCACTGCGTCCAGGTATAAACTTTATTGCCAAACTCTTTCTCTGCTAATCCATAAGCCCACATCCTAAAGCCACCTTCGGTGTACTTCATAATGTTTCCTTTATGCACAATGGTTACCGACGATCTTTTTTCTGTAATCGCGTACTCAATTGCCGCACGCATAAGTCGTTCTGTACCATCTTTTGAGACGGGCTTGATCCCTAACCCTGATGTCTCAGGAAAACGAATCTTTGCATACTCTTTTGGAAACTCAGTCTGTAAGAATTGCAGCACCCTCTTTGCCTCAGGACTCTCGCTCTCAAACTCAAGCCCAGCATAAATGTCTTCAGTATTTTCCCTAAAAATTACCATATCAACAGCCTCTGGCTTTTTGACAGGAGAAGGAACTCCAGGAAACCAGCACACTGGACGTAAACAAACATATAAATCAAGCGTCTGACGGAGCGCAACATTCAGCGAACGAATACCTCCTCCAACTGGCGTCGTCAAAGGCCCCTTAATAGAGACTCTATAGGTACGCAAAGCGTCAATTGTCTCCTCAGGTAACCAGTTCTGCTTCAACCGAAAAGCCTTCTCTCCTGCCAAGACCTCCATCCACTCAATGGACCTTTTGCCTCCATAAGCATGCTCAACAGCAGCATCAAGCACCCTCTTGGTAGCCCGCCAGATATCAGGCCCGGTCCCATCACCCTCGATAAAAGGAATTATAGGTCTATCAGGGACCTCTAAACCGCCCGCACCCTGCTGTATTGCTGCACCATTCACGCCCATAGCACTCTCCTGTGAAACTGTTTAACCAGACTTTACGTATCTGGTCAAAAAAAAAGGATAATGGTCAACCTATCAAGAACAAAACCCTGTTTGCCTACATCGGCAACAATGAACTCGAAGTACACTTCTTATTTTAAACAGAAATATTGTCACCTCACGACGTCAACGTCCCCAGCCCTCCAGGAGTCACCGTGGACGCGCGCACCGGAATCCGAGATTCGCACTCCAAAAGGACGGCCCAGCATTCAATGCCAGAGCAAACACACCAGCATATACGCCAGTACCATAGTCACCACCACGGATAGCAGCAGCAGGAGCTCCATTGACGACTGCGCTAGCTGCTCCATTAAATTGCCCTATTGAGGAACCATTAAGGTTCCAAGTATTCCCAGTACCGCTACCTACTGTACCTGGATTCTGAGTAGCTCCTGCAACGAATGAAGTCTGAGTAGGTCCCGCTTGCATAAGCATATCAGTCCATTCCCACAAATTACCTATCATATCCTGCACACCAAACTGACTGATACAAGATACAGCCGAACCAGAAACCCATGTAGCCCCTGCCATAGCAGTACTACGTAGTGCACCACCATTAATATTACATGCAGCAGCAGCACCATTGGACGCCGAGCCAACGCTCGAGCCCGTTGATGCTGGCATCACAGTCCCCATTGCTGACATTTGCCAAACAGCATCTGGGATCAGCTGCTTACCAGAATTTGCACATGCTACAATCGCTTGAAACCAAGTGATAGTTGTAGCAGGCTGCACATTAGGCTTCGATACAGCATAGCCTGCGTAGCCAGCTCCACTCATGTCATACGATGATGAAACGTACACACTCCCCGTCCCGCCAGTCACTGACCAAACACTTGCCTGATATTTATCCACACACCAGGATCCTACAGGCACCATCACGTCATTGCTGTTGCCTGTAGCACATGAACGCAAAGTTGTTGTTGCATTCCATGATTGACTCGACCACACCGCACCATTATCTACAAGGACGTTACCTGATGTGCCTGCAGCAACTGGACTTACGGCACTAGTGCTATTACCTAATAGAACTGCACCTGCCGGAATAGTACTCAGACCTGTTCCCCCACCTGAGACAGTCAGCGTGCTGCTCAGAATGCCGTTAATGGCAGTTGAGATGCCGGCGAAATTTGCATTCATCTGGGACGCTGATATCGATGAACCAGCAGAAAAAGAATTTGATATAGAAAAAATCGCATGCGCTGCGGTAACATAAGACAAGAAGAACAGCATACCCAATCACCCCCACGCACTCCTTTCGGTACCTCCATTTCTTTGCTAGAGCGCCTGTTTCGCCAGGATTTAAGAGCGTGATTAAAAAAAGATAGCGATATGCGTTATTGAAGCATATACCAAGATGACATTATGAAAAGACTACTACTCTCCATAGGAGCAATGTGCATACATACTACATACGCATCCCCACACCTCACCTCAGAACAAGCAATGACCTCAAGACAAGCTATCTACAATAAAATCCTCAATCGCCTAGAATTGGAACAGCCCCGTGAGAACGCCCGATGGTTCTTTATACATTTGTATGCAGCATGTCAAGCTGAAGGAATAGTATCGCCCGCAGCAGACCTCGATAAGATAAAGGAACTTATCACAGAAAGATTAGCTCGAGCCCCACATATGATGCACGCCCCTAGCTCCCAAGAACAACAGGCTCTTGAAGAGCGCAAAAAAAGCTACCAATCTCTCGCTATAATAAATAGCGGATGGGATGGAGACACGCATGAAACAAGCATGAGTAGCACTAAAATCAGATCACTCCTGCATGACCTCAACACTTTTGAAAGTCTCTACCCGAATGCAGTTGCCAATACAGATGTCCTGATTGAGCAATTTTTTAGGTATGTAGATACACTCTATCTGCACACTATTGAGCATACGCTTACAGGCACAGCACTGTCCGAGAATGAAACGAGATTTTTACCAAAAGCGCGAGCCTCCTTCCTTCTTCTCAATAACCTCAATCCAATTTTTGCAAATAGATCAGCCAAACAGAGCATCGATCTGATAGCACCCCCATGGATCAGCCTATTCACAAGATTCTTCAATACTCCTTCGAACAGACAAGGCCCCATTGACTGGTGGGATGCACCAGCGCTCATCAACCACCCTGAAATGAGCATAAAAAAAATCCTAGCGATTGTATGGGCAGCATCAAGCGATACAGCACATTTCACGGTCAATCAGGTAGACGACAATTTCTTCCACCTCATGGAAACTATCTATGATATCGCAACTAGTCATAATAGTCGTGAGCAACATGAGTTTGATGCCAAAAACGGTTTCCTCCCTCAGTTTCTTCTGTCTACCATTGACCCAATGTTTCCTGAAACACCTCGAGACATAAGAGCATGCCACATCGGTGCAGCAACACGCATGTTCCTCTCACTCTATGCAGTTCACCCTCTCCACACCCCACTCATGCTTCAAACTTCAGCTGAACGCAGTATCTCTATTCGAAACTTTTTTCTCCAAATAAAGCGAAAGTATAGGGCCAAGATTTACTTCATGCGATCTCTACTTGATAAAAATCATGACGCGACGCTCTCAGATCTTCCATGGCTCCTCGACAACATTCAAAAAGAATATAACGCTGTTTACGCAGAACCACTCAACATCCAGGATCAAGAAGTCATTATGAGCGTCAAAAATGCACTTTTGTACGCCACAGATAGTGAATAAAATGACTCGGTTATTAAAAATAGTCCCCTGGATAAAAAAAGCATAGTCATACGACTTTTGATTGTTTACCATATTTCTATGGACACTCATGACAATGACCTTCGTGCTGAAATAGAAAAACTGAAAGCTGAAAATGAGGCTTTGAAAAAGCCAGGTACCCGTGCCCTTTCCATGAAGGTGAGTGAAAAAGGCGCTCTTTCCGTCTATGGCCTTGGCCGCTTTCCAGTCACGCTCTACAAAGAACAATGGCTCAAGCTCCTTGACCTGACAAATGAGCTCCATAGCTTCATCAAGGACCATGAACACGAACTCAAAACAAAATAAGCTGGTATGCATCGGTACCTGGATTTTTCCTAGCCAGCAAGGAACTATGGCTCGCATCTCATAAAGAGCAAGAGCATTCCCCCTCTCCACAGGTCTCTACCATGTGCCCATAGACAAAATTTTTAGTCAGGTGATACAAACGGACAAGATGTGTATCGTAATCTAAGCCCTCGAATAAGATCCATGACGATTTTATTAATAGCAGCCTGCTCCCCAAGGTTCAAAATACCGGCTGCTCTCACAGCCTCAAGCCTCGTGGGATCCACTTTCTTAAGAGCTTCAACGACAGCCTTATCAGCCTCTTCAAGACGCTTTTGAGCATCTGCAATAACCTCAGGCAGATGACTCCCAATCAAGGTCCGATGATACTTATAAGCAACGGCCGCGGACCGAGCTAACGCAACAGCACGAACTTCCGCAACATCAGAAGGACTGGGAACAGCGATCTTAGCTTGCTCATTTTGCACGGAAGAAGGAAACTTAAGAGCAGCAGGAACCCCTCTGGCTGATAGAATGGCAGAGTGAGCTCTACTTGACCTACCCCCTGACTTTCCTTGATCACCAAAAGGTCCACTCTTCGAAGCCTTAGGTCGTCCCCTCGATACGTCAAGCAAAGGGTCGACATCTCCTTCTAAAAAACCAGCGAAGGCATCTGTGGCCTTTCGCAAAGACTCTTTATTCTTCTTAGGGTCCAGAATATACTCAAAAAGAGTCTTAAAAAATTCACTAGCAGCGACATGACCCCTCAAACTATCAGCAGCACTTTTTTTCTCCGCAAGATCCGCTACTCCTGCACGGGCATCATCAGCCCGCTGTACAAGCCTTCCATGATACGAAGAAACCGTCTTCTGAACTTTCTCCACCGAATAGCCATAATAAGAAAACTTCAAACGATTCGGAACAGCCGGATTAGCAATAACGCGCTCAAACTCCTCACATGCAGTTCGAGCCTCAGCATACGCCTTCTCATCAGGATTCTTCCAAGCACGAGCAGCAGCAACGGCCGCATGCCGAGCAGCACCAATACTCTCAACAGCATATTCATCATGATCAGCTCTGTAGTGATCTGTAGCAAGTGCTTGAAATACAACAAAATTAAGAAAGTTTTGACGATAATCATCCGTACAAACTTTTTCCACCTGAGCAAAAACAGACTCTCCAAATAGAGAAGCCCACAAAAAAATGATAAAGAGAGCCTTCATTCCCCCATTATTCTCTTGCTTAATGATTTTGTAAACTATCTTAATTTAAGTCAAAGCCGTCCCATGCATCCTATGTGCCACACGGAATTTTAGGGCCGCACTATTGCCAGAGCATGCTGTTCAAGTTGGCGCACAAGATCACGCACAGCTAAGGCTCTGTGAGAAATCACATGCTTTTCAACGCCCATTTCAGCCAAAGTCTTTTGGGACCCATTAGGCATAAAAATCGGGTCGTAACCAAAACCATCACGTCCACGTCTTTCTTCTGTAATAGAACCCTCGAGAACGCCACGTGCAAGCACCTCGACACCCTCAACCATAAAAACAAGCGCACAGACAAAACGCGCAAAGCGATCGGTTTTGTCAGCCATCGCAGCTAAAAGCTTGGCACAGTTTGCATCAGACTGCGACTGCCCAGGCTGAGCAACAGCATAGCGATTCGACTTCACACCAGGACGCATATCTAGAGCCCGCACTTCTAATCCTGAATCATCAGAGAGAACAGGGTAATGTGCACACATACTCACAAGACGTGCTTTAGCTAAGGCATTTTCTTCATAGGTCTGGAAAACTTCAACATGCTGAATCTTATCCGCATTACGGACAAAGTCAGAGGCCATCGAAAGCTCTCCAAAACCAGTACCCGAAAAAAGATACGTAAACTCTTCAAATTTTGCACGATTTTGTGATGCTAGCAAAATCTGACGGGTTGCTCGCATCGTTAGGACACCGCGCTATACTGACGCTTAATAGGCCGCACGATTTTGCCTGACCGAATGCAACGTGTACAAACACGCACAGTCTGTGTCACGCCGGCAACGACTGCCTTCATGCGCTTGAGATTAGGCAGCCATCTCGTCCGAGTCTTAATATTTGAGTGAGATACCAGGTTACCTGTTGTTGGACCCTTTTTGCACATTTCACATACGCGCGCCATGACGGAACTCCTTTATAACGTAAAAATCCCTTATATGTCTTTTTTCTCCAATGATCAACGATTTTTCCACTTTTCCAGCATTTCACAAAATCCAGCCAACCATTTTCTCGAAGCAGCCTTCTTAACCTTAGGAGTATCACTCTGCCCTACGCACCCTTCCATCATTTTTTCAAATTCAGCCACCCTGCCCTGAAGGTACTCAGGATTTTCTCGCTGAATTTTTTGAAGATAAGGAACAAAACTACCTACAGTCTTCCGAAGAGCTCCTGCCGCTTGACGCACAAAGAATCGCGAACCGGGCCTACCAGGCTTCACAGCGCTCTTATACACGAGAATCGACTCCCCCTCCCCTGCAGAGTAGAATGTCGCACTTCCTTGAGAGGCCTTGATTGTATCGGCTCGCACAAGCCTCCAAGAAACCCTACAACTTGCATCATCACACGCAACCCGATCTTCCATAGTGTAGTTTTCTTCCCCAAGCGTCAAAGGCAATCGTAATCGATAGTCCACTTGGCGTGTTTGACTGTCTACCACTTGTGAGACACAAGCCATCTCTACATCAGGAAAACACCGGGGGTGCGCCTCATAATCAGTAAACAAAGCAGCTGCATGACGAAAATCCTCAGGGACTTTGCAAATGATTGTCTCCTCCGGCCAGACAGATCCAGGATTCGGCACAGACCTTGTCACTTGGCCTGTAGCTAAGAACTTAGCCTTCTCCTCAGGAGTCATCTCATCAATAATACCAGCAAAGGCAGATAGACACAGTAGCACTCCAACCATCACACCCCCCCCCTTCAAAGCCGCACTAACTTTTCAACCTATGCTGCACTTCCATAGCTGTGATAACAGCCATATTAACCACATCATTCACATCGGAGTTTTGCTGTAAAACCGCTACCGGCCGATTCATCCCAACAAGGATTGGCCCTATAGCTTCTGCACCCCCAAGTCTCGATAAGAGCTTGTAGGCGATATTCCCTGACTGCAAGTCAGGGAATATCAAAATATTTGCATCCCCGGGTACTGCATTGAACGGGAAGCTCTCCAACGAATTCTCAGGCATCACCGCTGTATCAGCCTGCATCTCCCCATCAATAATCAACGATGGCTTCAATTCTTTTACTATCCGCGTTGCCTCTTTCATCTTCAGTGCAGCAGGATGTGAACTTGAACCAAAGTTCGAGAACGAAAGCATTGCCACACGTGGCTCTTCATGCATAAAACTCCGTGCCAAATCTGCCGTCTCAAGCGCAATCTGCGCAAGCTCCGCTGCCTGAGGATCAATATTGACCGTCGTATCTGCAAACCACAGCACACGTTTTTTAAAGACCAACATATAAATCCCAGCTAAGCGCATCCCAGGCTTTGCCCCAATAACCTGAATGGCAGGACGCAATGTGTCAGGATAACTTTGAGTCAAGCCGTTAATAAGGCCATCTGCATGGTGAGACGCTACCATCATAGAACCAAAATAATTGGTCTGCCGCATCAACTGCCGAGCACCCGCAGCCGTGAGCCCCTTACGTTCACGCGCTGCAAAAAATCGATGCGCATAGTCTTGAAAAAACTCATTCCGAGAAGGACGAATGACTTTGACCCCGCGGAGTGCCTCAGTCAACCCAAGCTTTTCGATACGTTCAGCAATAAGGACGTCGTTACCCAATAAAATAGGCTCAGCAATACCCTCCTCACGTATGATCTGTGCTGCTCGCAAAATCTTTACATTATCCCCTTCAGGAAACACCAAAGTAATCTTCTCATTCCGAGTCTTCACGCCATCTTTGATCTTATTTTTAATGCCACGCATCACAGTATACGTTGAGCCCAAAAGTCTCTCTAACTGCTCACGGTACTGCACCATTTCTACATTGCGGCGAGCCACACCTGAATCCATTGCAGCCTGCGCCACAGCTGGCGCTACCCACAAAAGAACCCGACTATCAAAAGGCTTCGGAATCAAATACTCACGGCCAAAACGAAAGCGCTGACCACCATAGGCTCGAGAGACACTTTCTGGCACATCTTCCTTTGCAAGCGATGCAAGCGCCTTGACTGCCGCCATCTTCATTGCTTCATTGATGCTCGTCGCCTGCGTATCAAGCGCCCCACGGAAAATAAAAGGAAACCCAAGGACATTATTGACCTGATTTGGATAATCAGAACGCCCCGTTGCCATAATCGCATCTGGTCGCACTTCTAAAACTTCTTCCGGCGTTACTTCAGGATCAGGATTCGCCATTGCAAAAATAATAGGGTCTTTGGCCATACGCTTGACCATTGCACCTGTAATCCCACCTTTGACCGACACCCCAACAAATGCATCCGCATCTACCAAAGCTTCTGCAATCGTCCTCGCCTCTGTATCACGCGCAAATCGCTCTTTATAGGGGTTCATACCTTCAGTACGCCCCTTATAGATCACGCCCTTAGAATCACACATAAAAAGATTCTTGAGCTGCACACCCAAGTTCACATAGAGGTTTGCACACGCAATAGCTGCCGCACCGCCTCCACAAAAAACGACACGCACCTGCGCAATATCCTTCCCCACAACCTCAATAGCACTCAAAAAAGCTGCAGCACTGATAACAGCCGTCCCATGCTGATCATCATGGAATACAGGTATCTTCAGCTTCTTCTTGAGCTCTTCTTCAATATAAAAACACTCAGGCGCCTTGATATCCTCAAGGTTGATACCCCCAAAAGTTGGCTCCAACATCTCACAAGCCGCTATCACCTGATCAGGCGTCTTGGCCGCAAGCTCGATATCAAAAACATCGATATCCGCAAACTTTTTAAATAAGACACCCTTGCCCTCCATCACAGGCTTGGCTGCAAGTGGCCCAATGTTACCCAGACCCAAAACAGCGGTCCCATTGGTCACAACAGCAATCAGGTTGCCCTTCGCCGTATACTCGTAGACAGACTCAGGCCTTTCAACGATCTCCCGACATGGCTCAGCCACGCCTGGCGAATACGCCAACGAGAGATCATGTTGCGTTGTAACATTTTTTGATGCAACGACCTCTATCTTACCTTTACGTCCACGAGAATGGTAGTCGAGCGCTTCTTGTACCTGTGTGTCTTTCATAGGCCCAAGGCTATCTTGATACTTCAAGATTCGCAAGTGGAGTCTCGAGACGATCATGATGCGTTGCATTACTCTCTCTTAGTCCAGTTGCAGAATAACGAACTCCAAGCTCTCTTTTGAACACACAATGTCCGAGAAGACATCAATGTCTTTGAAAATGCTTTTCATCATTTTTCAACTCTCTTGCCTCAGCCTTCCAGCTTATGCGGCTCCAGAATGTCAGAAGCATACATTCAAACTGTCTGCTATCATCGCAACTTTTAAGGACACCCCGCCACAACTCAAAGATCTATCTAGTTACATGAAACATATAACAGAAAAAGAACATCACCCTGAGCGCATCGTTCACACACAACAACAGATCCTGCGATTAAGTAGTTACCAATTCGATAAACAACACCGACCGCGAGAACTCATTGTGAACGCCATCGACGCCTACGCTCGAGCAAATGATCCGAAAAAGGACAACATAGTTTCCATTACATCAGCAAAAGAAACACTCACCATCAAAGATACCGGACCAGGCATGACATTAGCAAATATCTTTAATGATCTCTTGGTACCCAATCGCTCTCAAAATATCGGACTACTTGATCCAGAAAACGCCACAAAGGGCGTGACAGGAAAATTTGGTCAAGGATTTTTCTCCATCTTGTCCTATCTTCAAGAACAAGACGACTCCATAACTCTTGAGACACAAAATAAGGAATCGAAAATAAAGCTCCATTTTTACAAAAAAGACAATGAGATCCACATAGGCATAGAAGAAATAGAGAATCGTGATTCAACAGGAACAACAATAACTATACACTCCTCAGATCTCGAAGAATCCGAAGTTCAAGAAACCATCCGGGATACATTCAAATTTAACAATAACGCAAAAATACTACTCAATGACAAAAACATTCACGCAAAAGACGACATAACGACACTGACGATCGGAGAACATAACCATACTGGCTTCATTCGGATCATCGACAAAGACAAGCCTTCACAAGGGTCTGGCACACTCTACCTCCTTGTCAATGGAGTGCAAATCCAAAAAATGCATCATCAAGGCATCAATATATACAAAAATATGGTCATTGACCTCCCTGCCACAGTAGCGCTTACCCCAGACCGCGGCACATTCAACTCAAAAGATCCAGAAATTAATGCATTCCTAGAAAATGCCCTTCATTCCATCGCAAACAGAAAAGACGGCACAACAATCATGAACACTCTTTATCCTTTTATTAAAAATACCAAGATACAAATAGCACCCGACAAGTATCAATTGTCACAAAAAGTCGCGCCAGCAATACCCTTATTCAAAGACAGTGAGTACATCAATGGAGAAAAGATTCAATTACTACACCCTGAATTATTTTACTCCAGCTCACGACTGTCAACAGTTCGTAGCCTCACGGACGATTATATCGAAATCTTCAAAGCTCCACTGATAACTACGATAAAAATATTTGAAGAAAAAGAACGCAGACCTATCCTTCTTGTACCAGACTCAACAGATGTAAATTCTGCATTATTTCGAAGAATACTAAACAACATTCAAACAGAAAGGGCTCTACTTGACCCAAAGGATCGGGAGCCATGGGTAACGCCACACTTACATAGTTATTCCAAAAAAACAGCAGCAACAGTGGCGACAGCAGTGCCAAAAAAAGATACATTTTTTACACCTTTGAACAAAATTTCTTTTTATCTCGAATGGGCCAAATGTGGTTCAATTATTTTTAACGACCAATTCCCTATGGCTCAAAAAATATACAAAAAAGCCAAGGAAATAGCTCCAGAATCTCAAGATCTAGAAGCATCCATTGAATACATAATACTTAGAATAAGAAAAAAAGAAAAATCATTCTCATGTGTACCATTACCTCACCTAAGTGTAACTAAGACCATCACAGGCACCCCTCACCACACCTCACCAACCATCGGCAATCCAATAGTGCTAGCACAGGATGTCGCTTCAGCATCTTTAAACGCACTTCATACTCTCGAATACCCAGAAGAAGAATTGCAATTGCTGCACTTTATGTGCAATATGAAAAAATTCTTTTCCGTCAATACGCGTATCTACGACTCGATGTTAGAAGAGTTTATAGATATAGAAGAAAAATCACTTTTAAATAAAAGAATGCATCAGTTGCAAGAACTCATTAGCTTCATAGGCACACCTAGTGCAATTACTTCTCGATCACACCTCCAGCAACATTATTATTCGTCACTCATCAACATACAGCGCAACAAATTGTCGTTAGACTATAGCCCTGACTCTATAAAGAATTTCTTTGATTGTATAGACTCATCGACATCTCCTATTACCCATCAAGCATGGAAGAACATTAAGATGTTGGAACTTGATTGCAGCATCACAAAAACGCCTCCATTTATAAAAGCAGAAATTATTTCAACAAAAAAAGAATTTGATGCTGAATCTGCAGAAAAATTAAAAAAAATAATTAAATTTTTTGTTAATTCAAGATTTCGCGGTATAGATACCTATGCTCAAAAATACTTCTATTTTATTTTTGAAAAAATAATAAAAAAAACCCTATCAGATACAGATGTCGCACTGATAGAGAAACTAGGATCTGAGTTTTATAAAACTATCAGAATAGAATGCCATTCTGCACCAGAGTGCTACAATAAGTACATTTCTCAAAACGTCTTTTCACCAGAAACGATACCCTACGTAGCACAACTATTCTTTGGAAAAATAAAACCTCTTCCTGGTAACGAATTCATCAAACAAGACGGTACGTTTACACGCATAGTAGACAACCCACGTGTACAAGAAATATTAGGCAATGACAAAAAATTAATAGCAAGTCAATTTGTTATTTCAATAAATCAAAATAACGATCAAAAATGGTTAGAAGAATGCATTAAAAATGCACTCGAGGCAAATGCATCAAAAATCGACTTCCGCGTTTTTCTCAGAGAAAGAAAAATGTCTGTAGAAATAGAAGACAATGGCGACGGTCTGCCTGCATCAGAAATGCACACATTTTACATACCAACCCTCAGTACGAAAGAAAAAAAAGAAGGAAACATTAATTTCGGACATGGATTTTTTCAACTTTTTCAATATTTTGACAACGTTGTAGTCGACAGTACACACAACAATAAGACACACCGCATCCATCTTCGATTAACGAACAATCCATCAAATCCTATAGATTTTTACGAAGAAGAAATTGTGCCGGCATTTCCTCATAGTGGAATTAAAATATCAGCGCAACGATCACAAGACTTCGACCCCTACGATGTGGCATTTATGTATGGAAAATTTTTCGCATCCACAGGAGGCCTCTCATCCATAGAGGCAAATTTTAATAATGAAAAAATAGACACGAACCTACTGAGCCCTTTCAAAGAAGAGCTTTTAATTCATAAAGACAAAGATTGCAGCACCTACCTCAGTACCTCTCCTGGCGTGTATTTTCACTCTATAAAACATAGCGATCAGCTGCCAACAGAGCTCTTCTCAGCTGCGGTCAAAAAGACTTTAACTGACTGTAATCAAACATTGGCCATTAACATTACAGATCCAAGCATCACGCAAAACGCAGGTCGCACCAACCTGCCAATCACGAAGTACTATGGAAAAATCCAAGAAGGAGCCATAGCTGCTATTATGAGAGATTTCATAATAAAAATAAAAGATAATACTTTAGGTAAGTATGACTTTTTTTATGAAATGAAAAGTTTACAAACCGAAAAAAAAGAACCCCTAAATATAAGAAACATAAAAACAATAGAAGAGAAAGACTTTACATATGCCCTCATTAATACACCTCTATACAAGTCGACCCACTCTTTAATTGACATTAAAGAGCTTATTAAAAATATCCTTACAGAAAAAGGAATGATCGATACATATGGAAGATACACCCTCAAAAAAGTCGATGAAGACACGTGGAAGACCATAAAGCACACTTTACAATCAAAAACCAACTTAAAAGAAGAAATTCTGCAGATTGTGCAGAGATTCGAGAGTGAAATAAATAGACATATTGAATCAATGCTGCAACAAAAAAATACTGACATTGCCCCGTTGACTGGTAGCAAGCACTATTTGTCTGATATCGAAATAGATAACGAGCAAAAAGCAACTCATTTGCACAAGCTGAGAAACTGGATGACATCAGCAGCTGTACATTTTTACAACAAAACAATTAACATGAATTTCTATAAAGCAGCCGACAGCTCGCAGGCACATGCTTATAAGGGGGGCAACATTATTGGCATCAATTTACTCAATGGCCCTCTCGAAATATTTGAAACACTCGAAAAAGCCTGCCACAGTAAAGACCTTCAGGCACAAGAAAAAATAAACATCGCTCTCCACGTCCTCCTGACGCATGAGCTCGTCCATCTTGATGAACATCCCGATCAAGCAACTCATGATAAAGAATTTTTCGATAAGCAAGCAGATAAACTCATGCATATTGTATACAATGCCAAACTTTTTCAGAGCACACTGTGCACACAGTTCCTGCCATCTCCGCAGCCATAAAAAAAGCGCTGCGCTTTTCAGCATCTTCAACTCAATGCTTGGATTTTTACACTAACACAACCAAGTCCATTGTACCTACTGACGCTCTTCAAGCTCCGGCTTAGGCTCTGGAGGCCTTTCTTCTTCAGGCGGAGGCGGCACTTCTGCAGGCGGCGGTTCAACAATGGATGGCGGAGGTGGCGTTTCCGCCGCAGGCCTCCGTGTTATGATTTTCTCTGGGTGGTAGACTATCATCTTTGCCTCAGCGGGTGGCGGCAATGATGGCTGGCTTACTCGAACAGGAGATCCTATGCTCGGCTCACGACAAGCGAGCGTTTCTTTCAATTCATGTTTTATGGGCATCCAGAGTTTAATACTCCAGGCCACACAAAGAATACTCACACCACTAGCAAAAATCACCCAAGCTTGATTCGGAATTTCTAATCTTACTGATTGTACCGGCGGAATGTACACTTCTAGAGCTTGAGGGCGAAACGTGTCACTCTTCGATCGCTCTAAAGAATCAAGCAGGCTCTGTGCACCACCAAGCGCAAGCTGGAGCACATCCATAACACTCATAAAAGGATGTTCATCACTGACTTCAGGAACGCTCTGCCCTTTTTTTAAACTCTCTGATGGCAGGGCGCGCCATGTCGGGCGAACCACCTTGTCATGGAGCGCTTGAACAAGGGCATCATGTGCGTAGGGCCCATAGAGACGACCCCGCGCAACAATTATCCACTCCTTCGTATCTCCCATAGTACTAGGATAACGAAGGATTGAATAAGTTCAATGTATTATTTAGATTTTCTTCTCAGATAGAGGTAAAATCGCTTTTCTGGAGAGCCGGATCTTGCCATGCTTATCGACTTCTATCACCTTGACGTCAATTTCTTGACCTTCCTTAAGATAGTCGGCAACAAATTGCACACGCTCATGCGCAATTTCAGAAACATGCAAAAGCCCTTCTTGTGTCCCAATCACTGAAACAAAAGCACCAAAATCAACGACTTTTTTTACAATGCCACGGTAGGTTGTACCTACTTCTACCTTCGCGACCAGCCCACGAATAATATCCATGGCTTTTTGCGCAGCTTCAGCATCAGCAGAACAAATATTCACCTTGCCATCATCGTTAATATCAATCTTACATCCAGTTTGCGCAATAATATCCTTGATAACTTTGCCGCCGCTGCCAATAACATCCCGAATCTTATCAATAGGCACCATGATACTTGTGATCTGAGGCGCAAATGCAGAAAGCGCTTTCCGAGGCTCCGTAATCGCATGAGCCATCTGACCTAAAATATGAAGCCGACCATCACGCGCTTGAGCCAGTGCCCGGCGCATAATCGTCTCATCCACACCCTCAATCTTAATGTCCATCTGAATGCCGGTAATACCTTTTGCAGTTCCAGCTACCTTAAAATCCATATCCCCTAAATGATCTTCATCACCTAAGATATCGGTCAAAATAGCAACCTTTTCCTGCTCCTTAATCAGCCCCATAGCAATCCCTGCTACAGGCTTGGTAAAAGGAACACCTGCATGCATCAATGCCATTGAAGCGCTACAGACAGAGCCCATCGAACTTGAGCCATTACTTTCCAACGTTTCACACACAATGCGTACGGTATAAGGAAAGGACTCATAGCTTGGCATCAATGCCTTAACCGAACGCTCGGCCAATGCCCCATGACCAATCTCACGACGAGACTGCCCACCCATACGACCTGTTTCCCCAACGCTAAAAGGTGGGAAATTATAGTGCAACATGAACTTGCGCATTGCTGATTGAAACATAGTATCGACAATCTGCTCATCGTCCGATGTCCCAAGCGTGACTGCTGCCAAAACCTGTGTCTCACCACGCGTAAAAAGAGCACTCCCATGAGGGCGCGGAAGTATCCCGGCCTCAACCGTAATAGGTCGCACACTCACCATATCACGACCATCAATACGCTTTTTATCATCTAAAATCATCGAACGCATGAGTTTGTACTGCAAACGATCACATGATGCATCCAGCTGGGAACCATCCATATCGGAAAGAGCTAACCGTACTTGCGCTATTGCATCAGCAATCCGCTCATGACGCACAATCTTGTCTTTTACATTGAGTGCATCACGTATAAGGCTCTCAGCATGCTGCGCAACCTGAGCATCAAGTGCCGAGGTATCGCTCACTGACACTTCACGCTTCTTCTTGCCACAAAGAGCACGAAGCTGCTCAATACACGCAGTCACATTTTTAATCTCTGCATGGGCACGCACAATAGCTTCTAAAGCATCAGCTTCCGAAATCTCACGCGCTCCACCTTCAACCATCATGACGGCATGTGCTGTACCTGCAACGAAAATCTCAAGATCTGTTTCACCTGACTCAATTTGCTTCCAAGTAGGGTTGATCACCCACGCACCACCGACACGCCCCATGCGGCATGCAGCTGTTGGCCCCGCAAATGGAACATCTGAAATCGAAAGCGCTGCCGATGCACCAGCTGCTGCTGCAACATCCACATCCGCTTCAGGATCAACAGAAAGAACTGTCACAACCAATTGTGTCTCGTAATAATATCCCTCTGGAAACAAAGGGCGAATTGGTCGATCAATTTGTCGCGCCGAAAGTGTTGCTTCCTGCGTTGGTCTGCCTTCTCGCTTATGAAAGCTACCAGGAATTTTGCCTGCCGCATAAAAGCGTTCAGCAAACTCAACAGTCAAAGGGAAAAAATCAATCCCAGCCTTGGGCGTTTGACTGGAGCACACTGTCACGAGAACGCGTGTGTCGCCATAACTCACCATCACTGAGCCATGAGCCTGCTTCGCAAGCTTGCCAGTCTCAATAGTGAGCGATTTTCCGCCAATTTCACACGAGACACTATGCATTGTTTTTTGCATATTCACCTTTACTTGCGGAGCTCAAGTGCTTGAAGCACATTCTGATAACGACCTAGACTCGAACGCTTTAAGTACGTCAATAACCGACGACGTTGACCTACCATCTTCAAAAGACCACGACGCGACTGATGGTCCTTGGCGTTTGTCTGAAAATGGACATTGAGTGCATTAATGTGCGCTGTCAAAAGCGCGATCTGTGCCTCAGATGAACCTGTATCTTTTGCTGATCCAAATTTTTCAATAATGGAAGCTTTTTCTTCCCGAATGCGCGTCTGTACTGCCATATACTCTTCCTTCTTTAAATCGTAAAAAAACTATACCTACCATGCAGCCCCATCGCTGTAAAGGGCTTTCTATTCCAACGATCGCCCGAGAAACTGCCGCAACTTACTGATCACCTTTGCCTCAATCTGACGTACACGTTCACGTGTCATACCATAAAAATCAGCAACTTCTTGGAGTGTTTTTGGTTCTTCAGCCAAAAGCCTTTGAGACAGAACTTTTTGCTCCTTTTCATTAAGACTCACTTCAAATCTTGGTAACTCAGATTTGACCAAACTGAGCAATTCTTGGCGTGCCAGCTGATCATCAATGCGCTCATGCGGGTCTTCTAAAAACTCACTATAGCTCGTTTGACGACCACCCTGATCACCAAGCCCCGATACAGGCGCATCTAAGGACATTTCAGCACCTTTTGCTGAAAGTCGCTGCTCCATCTCAATAACATCCCGTTCACGGACATTCAGCTTTTCAGCAAGCAGCTTGGGACCAACAACAAGACCTTGGGCCTCAAGCTTTTGCTTCTCACGCATGAGGTGATAAAAGAGCTTCTTTTGAGCTTGCGTTGTCCCCACCTTGATAAGACGAAAATTATCAAGCAGGTACTTGAGGATATAGGAACGAATCCACCACGATGCATAGTACCCAAGCCGCGCACCACGCGTTGGATCAAATTTTGACACGGCCTTCATCAGACCAACATTGCCTTCTTGAATCAGATCAAGCACGTTAGTATAGACGTGCCTGTACTCAAAGGCCACTTTCACAACAAGTCTAAGATTAGAAGACACGAGCTTCTTAGCGACATCCAGATCACCTGTATCACGAAGCAAGATAGCAAGCCGTGTCTCCTCTTCGGCGCTCAGCAATGGGTAGCAAGCAACCTCTTTCATGTAGCGCCGCAACGGATCGTAAGTAGAGACCTCCCCAGGAAGCTCAACTAATACTACTTCAGGTGGCTCTACCAGATCCTCCTCGAGGAGTTCCTGAAGCTCTGGATCCTGTTCATCTATCGTCACATCTACCTGCTAGCTCACTTTGAACAGGAGTGCAACTTTTATGATTTTCGTCTTTTTTGCCAAATCACAAACGCAAGAACAGCACCGCCCGCAATAAGATACAGCACTGTATCATCATCTTTTTTCTTAGGCGCCGCCTTTGCCACTTCTGTTTCTGGGATCTGCGGACCACCAAAGACTGCCTCCGAGGTAATAGATGCTGGGATCTGCGTATTTTGAAACAAGGTACCTTGCGCAGGCGCTACGTTAATACCGCCTGTTTTACGAAAAACACGCAAGGTCTTGACCATATTCTCAAAATCTTCCAAATAAGCTTGGTACTTGGCCTTATTGATTGAATAGGTAATAAGTACCCCAATATCTTGCTTCACTGTCGCCAAGTACCGCGTATAAAATCCTGGAAGCTCTGATTCAAGATGCAGCGAGTCAACCCACGACTGACCATTAAGCATAACTGATTTTGCATATTTTGGATCTGACTTCACTGGCTTACCCTGAACACTTTGATAGATCTTAGCGCTCTTCAAATAAGAAAGGTACTGATCCAAACTATCCTGCTCACCTTTAATCTTTGCTGCAAGGACAATGATGGCATCCTTTTTCTTTGCGTCCTCTGAGCTCTGACACACCCACTCAGCACCCTCAAGCCGGCACTGCCACTGAGGAGGAAGCTCAAATTCTGTAAATTGATTCGCAAATTTCGCACCGTAACAAATGCTAAGTGTCAACACATACCACATACATCCCCCTACTGCTTAGACTGCTTCCGGCGCGCCACAAAACCCTCTTCTATGGCAACTTCACGGTAATACTCGATGATCTCCAAGGCACTTTCATCGCCATGTACCCAGCTCACCTTCGCCTCAGCGATAGATTCACTCGTACCTGGTACAAAAAAATCAAAAACCTGCCCTACCTCAATTCCATTCTGACTGCCCTTATCGATTTTGACAAGATTCAAGCGATCATGAGCCGATACAACAAGCGCTTGAAAAAAAGGTGCCTCAAATTCTTGCATACCTGACCAAACAGATACGTCTTTTTGCCTTACGCCTAATGTCCACTGCAGAGTAAGAAGCGCAGATGCGAGCGCTGGCGCACGTATCCCAAAGACACTCAGCTGAAAATCTGCTCGCAGCATAAGGGCAGACGACAGCACATGCCCAAGCTGTCCACCAACGAGCAAAATCGATGGCGAATATGATTGAGTTAGCGCACTCACGCCATCTATCTGCACAGAGGACGCCATAGCGTTACTCCCCCGCAAGACAACATTCCCAAAAATCCCAAATTTCTTGGGATACATACCTAATTTGAATAACCAAGGCATTAGGGGAGTATAGCCCGCTGTACGGTAGGTACTCGCAAATCCAAGTTGCATCTGGAGGCTATACTCTTCCAGCTGCGACAGTTCAAAATCTGCAAACATACCAACACTTGTATCTATACTCTGGGAACCAAGCGCAGGCAAACTATGAGACACATAGCTACGATTATCATAGCAAGGCACATCTACCTGAAGTTGCGCATAGAGTGCACGCATAGGCCCATAGTCCTTCATAAGAACAAAGGTGGTACCACCGCTTTGATCCCCTAAACCATAGGACAAACCACTGGGCACTACAGCTCGCTGCTCCAGGATCCGCCAGTTGCCACGGAGGAAAAAACTCGCTCGATCTGCAATGCCATGCATAAATGTCAATTGACCGTCTGCCTGCATTGCATCAACATTGGCATGGACCGTCGTATCTGCTGCATACTGTGCACGCACATCGACCAGACTGCCCGAAAAGCCAAACACTGTCTCATGTGGGCGTGCGTACAAAAGGTCCCATGGCTGAACAATGGGATTCGCAAAAGCAACAAGATAGCCAAAAAAGATCCACCACATTCGCATCAGCTTGACACATATTGGTAGCATTTGCCAAAAAGATCCAAGCAGCCTAAGATGTGGCCAATGCGTTTTATTGTTTTCGAAGGCTGTGAAGGAGCAGGGAAGTCAACACTGATAGAGGCTCTCGCCAAAATCTTGCCAAATGCTCTAAAAACCCGTGAACCAGGCGGATCCCCGGTCAGCGAACAGCTCCGGGCGATCCTTATCGAGCAGCACCTATCGCCCATAACCGAACTCTTCTTAATGCAAGCTGCACGCGCCGAACATATGGCGCACACCATCCTGCCTGCCCTTGCAGCTGGACGCATAGTCCTTTGTGATCGGTTTACTGAATCCACTATTGCCTACCAAGGTCACGCCAGAGGCATTGATCTTGAGCTCATTACCCTCACCAATAGAGCAGCGTCAGAGAATCGCTCTCCAGATCTGACTATCTACCTCGCAATTGACCCAGCTCAGGGACTAGCGCGCGCCCGCAACCCAAACCGTTTTGAACAAGAAGGGATCCTTTTTGCGAAAAAAGTCCATGATGGCTATATGCATGCCCATGCTTGTGCCGATCACCCCTGGCTCATCCTTGATGGCACAGCACCGATTGAGATCAATCAAAAACGAGTGTTGGATCTTTTGTGAAAGAACGCCTACTTACTCATCACATACACACTTTGCAACCCTATCGCACAAGCTGGCGCTCCCAACCACCGGGTGCACTCCTCATACTAGGTAGCGAGGCATTAGGATCACATCTTGTTATGGCGCTCCTAACGCAAGATTTTCTCTGTGATACAAAAGATTCCTGCAACCAATGCCCATCATGCATGGCCTTGAAAGAAAATAGACACTTTTCAGCAACATGGATGTATGACGTCAAAATAGACGCCATTCGAGAACTTTTAGCATCTCGCAGCATCTCCCGTGTCCAGCATCGATGCGTTATCCTACCTGATATTGACACTATGAGCCTTGGCGCAGCCAATGCCCTTCTTAAAATTCTTGAAGAACCCCCCCCTGCATGGACATTCATCCTGTCCTCTATGCATGGCGATAAAATTCCAGCCACGATTCGCTCCCGGTGCCAGAAGCTGCATCTCAAACCCTTGTGTCTACCAGGAGAGACTTTTCTTGCGCCTCTGGCCTCAAGTCATCCATTGACGTATAAAAAGCTGACACAAACTGATGCAAGCCGTATACTGGTAGACGCACTCTTAGGAAAAGAAAAAATAGCTGCACTCACAGACTGGGCAACCAAGGAGTTTGAAGACTTTATGATCCTACTTGAACACCTCACGCATGCAGGTCTTTTAGGCACTGCACCCATTACGCGTTCCCAGCATTTTTGGCTCCATATGACTGATATTTTGCATGATGCTCGAAGTGACTCCAATTGCAATCGGAAGATCCTTATCCAACACCTTTTTTGGGAGCTCATGCGTGCTTAAAGTAGATGGATTGTCCTATAAAAAACTTTTTCAAAACATATCATTCAACTTACCTCAAGGTACCCATGCAAGCCTCATCGGGCCATCAGGCTCAGGCAAAAGTACTCTTTTACGCATTATTGCAGGACTCCTCCCGCCAACACAGGGATCAATGATTCATGCGTCAAACAACATTGGGATGCTCTTTCAAAGAAATGCTCTTTTTGATTCGCTGACAGTTGAAGAAAACCTCCTCTTCCCCCTACGAGAAAGATGTAGGATGGTTGGACAAAAAGCGCGCGCCAAGGCATCAGCGGCTCTAGAGGCGGTCGATCTTGCTGGCACAGAAGAAAACTACCCTTATGAGCTGTCAGGCGGTATGCAAAAAAGACTCAGCATCGCAAGAGCCCTCATCGTGCATCCCGACCTCTTACTCGCCGATGAGCCAACAGCTGGCCTTGACCCCATTACCTCAGACACCATTGGCTGCCTCCTTGATAGACTTGTCTCCGAACACGGCACAACCCTCCTCACTGTTTCAAGTGATATGCAGCAAGCGCTCCGAGGCTCCTCTATCTTTTTCCTCGATCAAGGAACCTTTTTAAAAACAAACACGACAGAAATCTGCTCGCACCATGCACTCAAATGCTTTTTTTATGGGCTTTCTTTATGAGTATTATTTTTTCTGGGATCTCAACAGCTTTTGGCACAAAACAGGTTTTAAAAGATATCAATTTTGAAGTTTCGACGATGACATTTCTGCTCGGAAAAAGCGGCGCAGGCAAATCTGTCACCCTCAAACATATCATGGGTCAAATTCCTATCCAACAAGGCTCAATTACACTCGACGGTTCAATTCTTTCACCGCAATCACGCAGCCTTTGCGGCATGGTCTTTCAGCAGCCAGCACTTTTCGACTCCATGAATATTTTTGACAACATCGCCTTTGGGCTCAAAACTGGCAATAAAAAGGAGCGTGTTTTAGAACTCCTCCATCATGTCGACCTTGATCCCAGCATCGTCACCAAGATGCCTCATGATCTCTCCTATGGCATGCAAAAACGTGTTTCTATTGCGCGTACCTTAGCACCAAATCCACGCTACCTCCTATTTGATGAACCGACGACAGGATTAGACCCGCTTGCAACGCGTCTCATTTCAGACCTCATTATGCATGTCGCAAATACCTGCCATGTCACATGCCTTGTGGTCTCACACGATATTGGAAGTGCTCTTCGCATAGCAAACCATATTCTCTTCTTGGATGACTGCCGTATCGTTGCCTCAGGTGATCCGAAAACAATTCAACTATCCACGAACCCACTTGTTCAGGCATTTCTTGGGAGGCACGCAGTATGCTCAGATTCATTCGTGAACTAGGTGCTATCGTTTTATTTACAAAATCCATTTTGTACGCCCTCTGGATAGGCCCTGCAAGCATGTGGCATGAAATTTTACATGAAACATCTCGCATTTTCTGGCGATCACTGCAAACGATTAGTTTTGCCGGTTTTTTTGTAGGCGCAATCCTCATACTGCAGTTTGATACTATCCTGGCACGCTATGATGCCCGCCTCTACTTAGGTGGCGTCTGCATGTCAACTATAATCCGCGATGTCGGTCCCTTAATCATTGCATTTCTCCTTGTAGGTAAGGTAGGGGCCTATACAGCAGCCGAACTGGGCACCATGCGCGTCACTGAACAGATTGATGCCCGCGAATGCCTAGGCGCCGAATCTTTCGTGACCCTTCTGGCACCTCGCTGGATGAGCATCGTGCTTGCAAGTCTGACGTTACTTATAGCAGGACTCAGCATCAGTATTGGAGGTGCCTTTTTTCTTGCACTCATCCATTCTAGCATTAACATGCATGAATTTCTCTTCTTAGTGCCTCGTTTTAATGGCTTCAGCACTTTAGGAAGTGGCCTTCTTAAGTCATTTATCTACGGCCTACTTGTTGCAACACTTGCATGTTTTTATGGTTTTTATGCAAAAAACGGAGCAGCAGGCGTTGGCCGCGCCGTCACGAAGGCGACAGTCGGAACACATTTTTCGATTATTGTAGCCAATTACCTCACAGGCACACTTCTCACTGCCCTCGAACATCTTGGAGGCCCCTAATGTGGCGCATGCTTGCATCCATTCTTATCGATATACCTCACTTTCTCATACATCCAAGACGCTTTAGGTGGCGAGAAACACTAGAGGCCTTAAGTACCCTTGGCGCAGGAAGCTTTCAGGTCATTACGCTTGCAACAGCTTTTGCAGGCATTGTCATCACACATGAAATGGCCTGGCATATGCAAAAGGCGCTCCACTCTGTTGCCATGGTACCTGGCATGAGTGCACAATTTATTGTTCGGGAACTTGCTGTTGCCGTTCCCGCTCTCCTCCTTGTCTCCAAAGTAGGTGCATCATTAACAGCTGAAATTGCAACTATGAAGATCACCGACCAAATAGACGCCCTTCGTCTCCTTGGTATTAACCCGCTTGATTATCTTCTTTACCCACGCTTAATTGCATGTACCGTTGCGGGAGGAGCTTTAACCCTCATCTCCATTCTTGTCACTCTTCTGTGCTCTGTTGCTACAGCTCGCGCCTACCATTTTTCACCACCAGAATACCTCGCACTTGCTGGACATTTCATGAAATTGACTGATGTTATCCAGGCCGTTATCAAAGGCTCAACCTATGGCGCAATCATTCCGATTATGAGCTGTGCCTACGGGTTTTGTTGCCGCGGAGGCGCGGAAGGCGTCGGCCATACAACGACGCAGTCAGTAGTTGCTTCGACATTGTGCGTCATAGTGCTTGATTTTATCCTGACTATGCTTTTTTCTCTCATATAATGCAGAAAGGTGTGCGAGCATGCAAACGAAAGGAATCACTTTGAAATGAAGCAACACGAACTTAAGGCAGGAGCCTTACTCCTTCTGGCTTTCGCCTCCATTCTTGCTTTTGCATGGATCGTAGGTGTCAATAATCCGCTTTCTCACAGACTTCACCTCTATGTAACGTACCATTTTGCAGGTGGCATTGAGATTGGCTCTCCTGTCAGAGTTTCTGGCATTAAAGTAGGCCAAGTTGATACTATTGAATTTTACGCTATGCAAAAAAGCGAGGTCATCTCCAACAAAGAGCCCGGCAGCATGCAAGATGACAAAAATACCGCACAGGCACCAGTCCGTCTGAGGCTTTCTATTGACCCAAAAGCTGCAATCAGCATACGTCAAGACAGTAAATTTTATATCAATCTTGCCGGCGTTATCGGCGAGCGCTACATTGAGATCACACCAGGCCATAGAAACAAGGGGGAGATCCACGAAGGTGACCAACTCATTGGTACCGACCCTCCACGCATCGACCAACTCCTTTCACAAAGTTTTGACCTTGCAGGTAAGATTGCCAGTCTCATTGAAGATAACAAAGACGACATCACCCACACTGTTGAACTCATGGTAAAACTCAGCACGAACCTGAATAAAACTCTCACCTGGGTGGAGCGAAGCGAATTATTTAAATCAGACCTTGGCAAACTCGTCACAAGCCTGCTTGCACTGAGCCAGGATCTGCACAAAATGACACAGAAAATTCATGGACCTGAAGGTGAACGTATGATGCAATTACTCAGCAAACTGATCCAACGATTAGAACCGCTTGAGCAAAAAGCTATCCTTGATTTCTTTCAAAAAGAAGGCATTCGAGTGCACCTTTTTTAATCTATGACAGGAATGTGGCTATTTTTTCTTAACATAGTGACTGTACAAGCAACCTTCAAGCGTCACACAGAATGCCTCAACCGAGAACACCCACCTTGCCACGGCGCAGCAGGGAGCTGCATTTTTAACGATGACGGTCAACCCGGTGGATTTGTCGCAGATACTGCGACAGTCAGCTCCCGACGAGGGCGACACGCCTATATTCATCTCGATGCCGAGGTCTGTGACCATGCCTCTGTCTCACCTTATGCTCGCATTGATAACTCTGCCAGTATTCGTGACTCAGCCCATATTGAAGGAAACGCTACTGTCCAAGATAAAGCCTCCGTCATACAAGAAGCTATGGTCTTAGGCCCCGTTCTGATTTCAGATAATGCTATTATCTCAGGCTCAGCCGTCATCACATCCTATGCTCATGTGCGGCAGAACGCCCATATTACTGAACATGCCACGATTACTGGGCACGCTCAAATAGCAGGCAACGCCAAGATCCTTGGCTATGCTCAGATTTCTCAATATGCAGAAGTGCGCGACTATGCGCATGTATCAGGCCACGCTATGATCACCAACCATGCTAGAATTGGTGGCACCAGCCTTATATCCGGTCATACCCTCCTTCGGCATAGCTGTATTCTTTTTGACGCCCCCACCGTCCTTGATCATGCCACAATAGAAGGACGGGCCGTCTTAAGCGGAAACTCCATTGTCGCAAACCGTGCCCGTATATCAGGCACTAGCTTTATCCAAGGCAATGCCGCAATTTTTGAAAATGCTACTATCGTCAGTGACTCATCCCTCTCTGATGCATCCTGGATTGCAGGTGAAGAAAAAATACAACGAAAAATCTACCTACATAGTGCTCATACAGTAAGAAACAACCGTATTATTGACGAACAACGCCCCACTTACCAAGAAGCCAGCGTACTCTTTCATGCTTTCGCTCAGCGTAAAACACATAGCGACGAAGAAACATGGCTGGATGAAGTCATACTCAACGACCAGACTCTTTCTATTGACGAACTACCATCATCTCTCATCGACTCTTGGATCCTCAAAAAAGCGCATGAACCCGCACTCTTTCAGAGCATCATCAGTCAAGCCGAGGATATTGTACTGAGATCCCCCACAGAACTTCAAATCTTTGAAGACACTATGAAATCACTCCCAGAAGACTTGAAACAAAAAATAAGCTGTGCATTTGGCGAGACTCTCCATAAGAGCAAAGAGACAAAGAACAATCCTCTTTTCCAACTCCGAAAAACAAGTCCTGTTGAACAGCTGCGTATTCGCGTCCTTCGCCTTCGTATCGAACAAGGTCTGCGTCAATCGCACTGGACCCAAAATCCAGCACATAGGGATGCGGCAGAAACAACTGACTATAATATTTGGCTCTATGATAACACCTACGATTACATCACGCTCTTAAGTGTCCTAGAAGCGATTGAATCTCAAACTATTGATCATTTCATTCACCAGATGGTATCTTTTATCTCAAGCTTTCCAGAAAACGAGTATGCCGCAAGGCAAGGATTCCTTGAGAGTTTCACTCACCTCTATGTCACAGGGCTCTTTCCCTCGGAAGGAATTCGCCAGACATACTACCATTTTATTCTTCGTTGCGGCCATCTGTATTAATCACATAGAAAAGTGGTGGAGCTGACCCGAGTCGAACGGGCGACCCCCTGCTTGCAAAGCAGGTGCTCTACCAATTGAGCTACAGCCCCACTAACAACGTGACTTGATTGGTATTACCTAAACAAAGACCTCAAGGCAAGGCCTATTTGTGAAAAAAAAAGAGTTCTGCTAGCTTGAATACATGCTGACCGAATCAAACTACATGAGCGGTTTTCTTACTGACGAAAAACAGCTCGCAGGCATTGCCAAGCTTTCAGAAACACTCTTCTCTGCATTCATCATAGAAGACGCGCAGCTCCTCTACTCAGCTGAGTTCTCGTCTCTGACCGAGGCGCTCAGCAATCTTAATCAAAGAGCGCCCCATCTCCCCTATGCTCCTATCAGTGGCTGTGGAAACTGCTCAAAAGAGGCTTGTGACCAGCAGTGCCCACTGCACACCAAAAACCCCGAAGTGCTGGAGGCAAGTACATAGCTAGTGATAGCACCTGACATGGAGGGTAGCTCACAGGATAGGATCGTAATTTAAAACCAAAAGCTTTTGTCATGGCCTCCTTACGGGTAAAAGCATCAAAGAAATCCTCAATTGCAGAAAACTCTGTACCAAAAAGTCTCTGAGACATCTTTTTTTGATGGCGAATGGGCCGCATGACCTCAATATCTATACCCACCTGTACCGACGAAACAACAATAGCCAGCCAGGACCCACTATGACTTAGGCTAAAATAGGGCCCCCCGCGACAAAAAGGCTTCCCATTAACAGATCGCGTTATTTCTACTTTTGTACCTACAAACTCTCGCAACACAGCACGAAGATGCCGCTGTCTATCCTGCAAGTCTCCCTGTTTGATCACAATTTGGTACATGCCAAAAACATAGTCTAAAGGTATGTCAAATGCTACACTCGCGAGGGAGGTGTATGTATGCGAGCTACCGATTTCAGTGTAAAAGACGCCCTTGGTCACGATATTGCCCTCTCACAGTACGCGGGCAAGGTGCTGCTGATGGTCAATGTAGCCAGTCATTGCGGCTTTACAGGCCAATATGCAGGACTGGAAGAACTCCAAAAGAAGTTCCCAAAAGACTTCTCCGTGCTTGCCTTCCCCTGTAATCAATTTGGTAATCAAGAACCAGAAGATAACCAGGAAATCCAAAAATTCTGCCAAATGAAATTTCATGTCTCATTTCCAGTTTTTGCTAAAATCGATGTCAACGGCAAAGACCGCCACCCACTCTATTCATTTCTCGTCGAACAGAAAAAAGGCTTTTTGGGCACAGAAGGAATCAAATGGAATTTCACCAAATTTCTCATTGCCAAAGATGGCTCCGTCCTGGAAAGGTTTTCACCCCAAACAGAACCTGTAGCAATTCAATCACGCATTCAAGAAGCGCTTAAATGAGACAGTACTTAGATCTTTTAGACGACGTCCTCAAAAATGGCACCCCCAAGGGGGATCGTACAGGCACAGGCACCCTGTCTATGTTTGGCAAGCAGGTACGCTATAACCTCCGGGACGGATTTCCTCTTCTGACAACAAAGAAGCTGCATATAAAATCCATCCTGCACGAGCTACTCTGGTTCCTCCAGGGCAGCACCAATGTCCAATACTTGCAACAAAACGGCGTCAAGATATGGGACGAATGGGCCACTCCCACTGGCGAACTTGGACCTGTTTATGGCTCCCAGTGGCGCCATTGGCCAGACGGTCAAGGTGGACACATTGATCAGATCGCTCAATTGATTGATGGACTCAAAAAACGCCCAGATAGTAGACGCCATCTTTTTCATGCTTGGAATGTCGCAGCTCTTCCCGATGAAACAAAATCGCCCCAAGAAAATGCACTTGCAGGCAAGATGGCCCTCCCTCCCTGCCATCTCCTTTACCAATTTTACGTATCCAACAAGCAGCTTTCATGCCTGCTTTTCATGAGGTCGAACGACCTTTATCTTGGCAATCCTTACAATACGGCAAGCGTAGCATTTTTAACTCATATGATCGCGCAACAGTGCGACTTAGATGTAGGTGAGATCATCCTCTCTATTGGCGATCTCCACCTCTATAGCAACCATACCGAGCAAGCAAAACTACAACTCGCGCGCACCCCCCGCGCTCTTCCAAAATTACACATCAAACGCCTACCTCAATCACTTTTTGAGTACCAATTTGATGATTTTGAGATCCAAGACTATGACCCTCACCCACACATCCCTGCTCCTATTGCTGTTTAGCGCTTGCTCTAGCCCGATCACTTTCTCTCTTCCCGAGATAAACGAATGGCATCGTGGATTCAAAGTTGTCCGCACCCTCACACATCTCCACTCGCCCTACTCCTATGACGCCTGCGATACCAAAGGCCTGAATAACGGCATACCCGATGCCGAATGCCTCAGACATCTCAGAAGCGGCATTTGCGCTAATCATGTTCATGTTGCTTTTATTACCGACCACCCATCCCATATGGCAGAATACCCCTTTGAGAAGCTCCTTTTATCCCAACAAGGCGACACCTCAGTTGAAGGCTTTGGCACCCAAATAGGGAATTGCCCAGATGGATTCCAGCCACGTCTCGCCGCAGGCTACGAAGGCCCCGTGCTCGCGCTTGGCATGCATAAGCATTTAACAAGCGACAATCTTACTGCCCTGTATGAAAGCAAAGACATAAGCATAGCTGCATCTCTTCGTGCCGTTGGGGCTGTCGTGGGTGTCCCCCACACAGAAGACAAGGACCCAGCATGGCTTGCAGCACTCGCCCCTGACCTGATTGAGATTTACAATATCCACGCTAATGTAGATCCAAAAATTCGCGCCCTCTCACTTGGACAAGCACCCTTTATACCCACAACACAACTCGCAAGCTACCTTCTCGACCCCTACTCAACGCTCGTCCCAGAAATGAGTTTCTTAGGTTTTCTCGAGATTGCACCTATCTACTATACGCAGTGGCGAAAACTGCTTCTTGCAGGCATAAAAGTTGGCATTATAAGTGGAACAGATTCGCATGAGAATATTTTTAAGCAGATCATGAATGATGGAGAGCGCCTTGATTCCCACCGCCGCATGATGCGCCTGACAACAAGCCACGTCCTTGCTCCTGATATAAGCATTACCTCCGTCCAAGCAGCCCTCACTGCTCACCGTTCCTATGTGGTTTTTGAAGGCCTTGGGACGCCAATTGGATTCGACTTTTTTGCATCCACCAATCAAAACACCTTCTCAGCAGGCACCTCCCTCAGCTATGCACCAAACATCATCATAACGATGGTAGCGCCCACCCTCCATAGCGCCTCCCCAAAAGGCCCCCCTCCCTCCATCTCCCTCAAACTCTACCGCATTGATGCTACTGAAGACACTCTTGTCGCATCAGGCAGCTCTATTGTTTGGAGCGTCTCCTCAGCTGGCATCTATCGCGGCGAAGTGACAATTATACCATCCCACCTTGCTCCATGGCTGACGGATTTTGCATACCTAGCAAAACAGACATTTACATGGATACTCACAAACCCAATATTTATTCAATAAGAGCACGTCTCACATGACCTTCGATCAAAAGAGACATTGGCTTTTATGGAAACTATAAAAAACCGATACCAGATACTATGAGGATAGCGTTTTTATGCATAGTTTATTTGTCATCGTTTGCTTCGCAAGCCATTGCCACCCCCATAGAATACGCCAAAGAAAATGTCATTATTGCTGCCCTTCATGCCGCGCAGGCTCGCATAAGACACGCTCAAGCTAGCAAAATCGACAAAACTACAACTCAAGTTGCTCTCACAGAAGCTGACATAGACGCTGCGAAAGCAGCTGTGCGTCTCGCTGCCCTCAGCGCAATAGACACTCTTCCGTCAATTCGCAGAGAAATATTAGACATTCATGCGGATAGCTCCGAAAAAATATATGCTGCCGCCATCTCTCTAGACGTCCTCAATAATAGCAACCTCAATGTCTGGAAAGCAGTGCGTGCTGCCTCCAGTGCCATGAATACTGCCATTGCAGCAGCCATAAAAGAAAGCGCTCAAAAAAATACCAGTATTATCGCGATTCATAAAGCGACTCAAACTGCCTGGGACATCGCCTTTGCACCCGCCTCCAATCCCGACATAAATGTGAGAGAAAAAATCGATGCCGCTATTAAAACTGCAAATGAAAGCGCTCAAAGAGAATCACGTCAAGCTACCAGCACGAGGCGCGCGTATACAGGTACAGCTATCGAAAAACTCATTGCTACTCGTATAGCTGCACAGACCGTCAGGGATGCCGACGGCTACCTCTATCCTACTATAGATAAACACAGGGATGCTGACTATAGGGTGCGCGCCCAAACTATCGCGAGTGCTATTGAGGCTACTGCGTGGAACTTTACTGACCCCACTGTTCGACACGACATCTTAAAAGCATCCAAAGCAGCCGCTGCCAGCCTAAACGCTAACCTCGCTATAGAAAACGCAATAGACATCGTGCACCACAACGAAACAGCACACGCAGCAGTTCAAGCTGCTATTGCACATTACCAGAGTATGTTTGATGCTGTTATCAGAGCCCACACCAATAAAAAGAAAGCTGCCGATTATCTTCTGGCTGCTGCCACTGCTCAGCAGCCTTAGATAATGATGTCACTGAAACATCTATACTTATATCTCGCTCAAAGAATACCTAGAGTATCTGCACACAAATACTACGCACTATTTCATACATCACAACAAATATTAAAAAATATAAAGGCAAATAGATAAAAATATGTTTTATTTTTAATGTATCTGTCAATTTAAGATTAAAAACAGCCAAAAAAATCAAAATAAAACACAAAAACCAGTTCATAAGGAAATAAATACCTGATTCTTTTTTGCTCATCAGTCGAAAAAGCAGCACCACCTGAAACGGGAATTTTTCCAAGAAAAGCACAATGTGACCAAAAGTCGGATTTACGCCCAACGTAGAATAAAACGTTAAAAAAATCAAAAAAAAGTAGAGCAAAACAGAACAGAAAAAAGATATCGTGATAGCCTTAATTATTTCTTTGAGACTCATCATTTTAGGCAAAAAATCAACATTCATAACACACCTTTAAAAGGTCACGTCCGGTCACCTAAACTCCTAGTACACCGTTGTGATATTTAATGGCAATAGAACACAGATCATCACTCCAAGGAAGAGAAATTTTCATTCTTGTCTTTTTCTCTAAAAAATCGTTTCCATAAAACCGAAAAAACTTACGCTCCAGCCCAAAGTTCTGCGACTCATCACACCGAGGCTACTCACACCCTGCATTCGATTATGACGGCACAAACAAGGTGATCATCTCCATCCGATTTTAACTCGTGCGCAGCTGGCTTTACGAGCACTTTCTTTTCCACGATCGCAGCAGAAGAGCACGTTGCTTTTTAAACAGATGACCCATAGTTCAGACACATAGCCTCTTTGACGGCCAAGAGCGTTGCATCAGCCACTTTTCTCGCTACCATGGAACCTGTTAAAACACGCTCTAAAACATCACGATCAACTAGTGATTCTCTTTTTTCTCGAATAGGACCCAAAAAATGCTGCAAGGTCTCAGTCAAAAGCGCCTTCAGCACACCATCACTGAAGCCACCGCGACGGTAACGCTCTTTCATAGATGCAAGCTCTACTTTGTCTGCAAAGAACACATCGAGGTAGGCAAAGACAACATTACCTTCAACGCATCCTGGATCCTCGACATGCACATGACCTGGATCAGTATACATGCGCTGCACCTTCTGCTTGATCTCTTTTGCTGAATCAGCCAGAAATATTGCATTGCCGAGCGACTTACTCGCTTTCGCTTTCCCGTCAATACCGACGAGCCGGCCTGTTTCTGACAGCATAGCAGAGCATTCTTTCAAAGCACCTACCCCATAGAGTCTCTGAAATTTTCGCACAATCTCATTGGTCTGCTCAATCATAGGCAGCTGATCTTCACCAACTGGCACAAGCTCTGCCTGAAAAGCTGTAATGTCAGCAGCCTGACTCACTGGGTAGCAAAAAAACCCCGCCGGGACAGAATCGCCAAACGCTTTCTGCTTCAGCTCAGCTTTCACTGTCGGGTTACGCTCTAAACGCCCCATCGTCACCAAATTCATATAGAACATGGTGAGCTCAGAAAGAGCAGGGATTTGTGACTGCAAAAAAACAGTTGATTCAAGACCAATGGCAATATAATCCTTAGCAACTTCCAAAACACTGTCTCGGACAAGAGCCGGCTGTTCAAAATGATCCGTAAGTGCCTGTAGATCTGCAATCATAATAAATTGCTCACACGTAGCTTGTACTTTGAGGCGATTTTGCAGGGAACCCGCATAATGTCCAAGATGCAATTTGCCCGTTGGACGATCCCCAGTTAAAACACGTTTTTTCATTGCCCACTCCGCGATAGGTACTCGCTATAGGTACCGTCATAGACATGCATCTCATGCGCTCTAATATCAAAGACCCGCGTTGCAAGGGACCTAAGAAAATGGCGATCATGACTGACAAAAACAATACTTCCTTCAAACTTTTGAAGAGCTTCAAGCAACAACTCACGCGAGATCATATCTAAATGATTAGTAGGCTCATCTAAAACAAGCAGATTCACAGGCTGAGCTAAAATACATGCAAGCACAAGGCGACTTTTTTCACCTCCTGAAAGATGAGCAATTTTCTTAAAAACATCATCTCCAGAAAATAAAAAGGAACCTAAAAGATTTCTAACAAAACCAATCGTAGATTGAGGTATCCTATTATGGACCTCATCTATAAGCGTATTATTAGGATTCAAAACCTCAAGTGCATGCTGACTAAAATAACCGACAGAAATACCAGCACCTAGACTCGTGCTCCCAACTGTTAACTCAAGTTCATGAATAATGCATTTCAAAAAGGTCGATTTTCCTGCCCCATTGACTCCGGTCACCGCAACTTTATCCCCACGCTTAATAGTCGAAGTCACATTCTTAAAAAGAAATCGTCCTTTTCCATCGGGCGCAAAAGTTTTGCCTGCACTTTCAATTTTTACGACATCATTCCCCCCTCGCGGAGTAACAGGGAAACAAAACGCAATCTCCTTTTCGTCAGATGGTATTTCGATACGTTCTATTTTCTCGAGCTTTTTTACACGAGATTGCACCTGAGCTGCATGCGATGCACGAGCACCAAAACGCGCAATAAACTCCTCCTCACGTGCAAGCATATCGGATTGCTTTCTGTGAGCGGCCAAAAGCTGAGTCTGCCGAATCGTCCTTTCAGTCAGGTAAAAGTCATAGTTTCCACTGTAATGATGGATACCTTGATGGGAGACTTCCAAAACTTTTGTCACAATACGATTCATAAATTCACGATCATGGCTGGTCATCACAAGTGCACCAGGAAACTCCATAAGCCATTTTTCCATCCAAAGGATCGATTCAATATCCAAATGATTGGTAGGCTCATCCATCAAAAGGACATCAGGTGCACGGAGCAGATTCTGAGCAAGAGCAACACGCATCTTCCAACCACCACTCAGAGAACCGACATCACGGTCTCGATCTTTCAACCCCAAACCCTCACAGATCTCTTCAGCCCGAGCTTGAAGACTGTAGCCGTCCGCTTGCTCATAGGCGTGCTGCGCATCGCCATACGCTTCTAAAAGTTTCGTCATCGCAGCATCTTCTAAAGGCTCAATAGCAGAACGCTCCAGCGCCTCCTCACATGCCTTCAGTTGTTCAGCAATAGTCGCTACTTTACCCGCTCCTGCAAGCACCTCTTGCAAAATACTTCTACCTTGCATCTCACCGACATCTTGAGAAAAATGACCCAAAGTGAGGCGATCAGACATGGCCACTGTCCCCTCATCAATTGCTTCTTCACCTAAAATGATCTTAAAAAGCGTTGTCTTGCCTGCCCCATTAGGGCCGACTAAGCCAATTTTTGATCCAGGAGAGATCTGAATACTCGCGCCCCGGTACAAAACCTTAGGCCCAAACTGTTTACTGATATTTGTTAGATGAATCACAACTGTCCTAAAAGAAGATCAACAGGTGTATGGAGACCCTTGGATGCATTACAGGGCTTACATGCCACCGCCAAATTCCCCAAGGTGCTCGTGCCACCCCTCGCCAAAGGAATGATATGGTCCATCGTCAACTCCTGGGGCTTGTAGTGTTTGTGGCAGTACTCACATCGCCCTGTGTTGATCCTCTGTACCCAGGCATGCGTCTTTCTGATCTGCTTTGCGCGAAGGCGCTCCTGACGTATACGAGCTGTGTGAATTGACTCAAGTTCGTAGTACATATCAGCGGTTGACACTACACGGTTTTTTCCCTATTGTCGAGCCGGTGAATGGAGTATGGTTTTTTCTTTTTATCACCGGAGCTCAGGCTGACGTCTACTCATCACTCCCAGAATTCCTTCCTTGTGACCCAGAACCCATCACTGTCCGCCCCCTCCTCCTCGAAGACCTCCACATTGGACATGATCCAACACCTGAATTTTGCTCCCAACTCAATCCTGACTTCATCCCAAATGGCCGCAGATGCTGCGGACCATTCGCTGTACTCGGACGGCACAAACGAAAGAGATCCTACTGCTCAAAGAAAATCTACCGCCAACGATGCACAGAAGTTTCTGATGCCCAGTGGGACTATATACGCCGCGTTCAAGAAGACGCCCTTGATCCACTCAGATACCTCGAAGACCAGCTCCGCCAACCGCACCACCAGCAGGCTTACTGCTCAGTTGGGAATGGATTCTTAGTTGGCGGCAGACCTCTTGTCCCAACCCCAAGCAATGGTATCATTATCCAAGTCCCCAGCAAATGCACCTACTTTGGTACCGACGGCATGGTCGCCATGCTCGAATGGCTGGGTCGCAATGTCCACGCAGCTCTCCACAAAAAACTCATCCTTGGCGATATTGCAGCACCACGCGGGGGATGCCTGTGTGGCCCCTCCGGACGCCGAGGCCATGCGTCACACACTTCAGGTCAGGACGCTGATATTGGGTTTTTATCCCATTCAGAAGGCATCCACTTCCAAAGAAAATTTGACCCCAAATTAAACTGGATCCTCATGCAGCACATTTTTCATAATCCGTATGCCTGCATCAAAGTGATCTTCTTGGACAGAAGACACATTAAAACACTTGCAAACTACCTAAAACATGATCCACAATGGCAACAGCTGCGACGCTTTGTACGTCATATGCCTGGCCACAAAAATCATCTTCATGTGCGCGTGGGCGATCAAGATGGCAAAGGCGCTGGAACCTGCAAAGATGCGCATCCAGAAAATGAGACGGATACCGAAGGAGAAGACCTATGAGCACAACCTGGCAAAGGACGCATACCTGCGGTGAACTCACAAGTGCCCATAATGAGCAGAAGATTGCACTGTGCGGATGGGTATCACGGCGACGCAACTTGGGGGGCCTGATTTTTATTGATCTGCGTGATCGTTATGGCATGACCCAGATTGTCTTTGATCCAGCAATTGCACCTGAAGCGCATGCGCTCGCTGAAACAGTGCGCTCAGAGTTCGTCCTTTGGTGCCAAGGCATTGTACGCCTTCGTCCTGAAGGCATGCACAATACAAAACTGCCAACAGGTGCAATTGAGCTCACCATACACTCTCTTCATATCTTTTCATCCGCACAAACACCCCCTTTCTCACTGGACGATGAGCCATCTGAATCACTTCGTTTGCAGTACCGCTATCTTGATTTGCGCCGCCCAGCACTCCAAAGAAATCTTCTCATTCGCCACCAAATGCTCTCCTGCGTACGACGTGTTTTAGAAAGACACCAGTTTGTCGAAATTGAGACACCCATTTTGTACAAATCAACACCCGAAGGTGCACGCGATTTCCTTGTCCCATCACGTATGCACCCAGGATCCATGTATGCATTGCCTCAATCTCCCCAAACGCTCAAGCAGCTCCTCATGATTGCGGGCTTTGACCGCTACTTTCAGATCGCTCGCTGCTTCCGGGATGAAGATTTAAGGGCCGATCGCCAGCCAGAATTCTCCCAAATCGATATTGAGCAGTCTTTTCTTGATCAAGAAAGTTTCTTTGCCATTATCGAGAATATGATCACAACCCTTTGGGAGCAAGTACGGGGCGAAAAAATCATCACTCCGTTTCGACGCATGACCTATAATGATGCAATGAATCGCTTTGGAAGCGATAAACCAGACCTCCGATTTGAGATGGAACTGCAGGATATTACGAGCATTTTTCATAAAAGTCAATTTCAAGCATTTGCTGGCAAACATATCCATGCCCTTATTGTTCAGCAAGAAAACTTTTCTCGCCAACGCCTCGATCAACTCACAGAGTTTGTCAAAGGCCACCGCGCACAAGGATTGATTTGGATCAAAGTAACTGACACGCTCCAATCACCGGCAGCAAAATTCTTCTCGCAGGAAGAAACAGACGCACTACGTACGCAACTTAACCTGCATACAGGAGATGTTGTCTTTATTGTTGCTGACATAAAGAAAAAAATTGCACTTGAGGCCCTTGGCGCTCTTCGCTTACAGCTTGGCAAGCCAAGAAAAGAGTGGGCATTTGCATGGATCATCGATTTTCCACTTTTAGAAAGTGATGGTACACGCTATTTTGCCTGCCACCACCCTTTTACAGCGCCAGCTCCTCACGCCGAAGAAGATTTCTTTGCCGGACGCAATTTAGAAAATTTAACGGCTGCAGCTTACGATCTAGCACTGAATGGTGTTGAAATTGGAGGTGGCAGCCTCCGTATCTACCGCCCAGAAATGCAGCAACGTATGTTTGAAATTCTCGGGCTTTCAGCTGAAGAAGCAAAACACCAATTTGGCTTTTTCTTAGAAGCACTCAGTTACGGTACACCTCCCCACGGTGGCATGGCTTTTGGCGTTGAACGCCTCGCAGCTTTTCTCTGCGATGCAGGCCCTATACGTGATGTCATGGCCTTTCCAAAAACACAAACTGGACACTGCTTAATGTCAGGATCTCCGTCAGCGGTCAACGATCAGCAACTTACTGAACTAGGCATAAGGAGACACTGATGCATTTTTCCTGGAAGCAACGACAGGAAGTGCGATTTGATCAAAATTGGGACATCGTTATCATCGGGGGAGGCATTACCGGCGCAGCTGTTGCCCGGGACGCGACAAGCCGCGGTCTCAAAGTCCTACTGCTTGAAAAAAAAGACTTCGCCTATGGCACCTCCTCCCGCAGTTCAAAGCTGATGCACGGTGGCCTGCGCTATTTAGAAAATTTCGAATTTCGACTCGTTTTTGAGGCACTCTCCGAACGCGCACGCTACTTGCATAATGCACCCCATCTCGTCAAACCACTTCCTTTTTATATGCCCATGTATAACAATAGTCCCCATAGCATGGCTTTTGTCGATGCTGGACTTTGGCTCTATGACATACTCAGCATGTTTCACGCGCCCGGTCTCCATGCGAGACTTTCAAAAAAACAAATGCTCAAGGCTATTCCCTTTATTGCCTCATCAGAACTCAAAGGCGGCTTTCGCTATTTTGATGCCTCCATGCTCGATGATATCCTTGTACTAGAAACATTACGCTCAGCCTACTCTCTAGGAGCGACAACCTGCCATTATGCTGAGGTGACACAGCTCTCAGATGGACTCTGCACCTTATATGATCACCTGACACAAAAAACTCATCAGGTAAAAACTCGTAGCACCGTCCTCTGTCTTGGCCCATGGCTCGACACCTTCATGCACGGACTCAATACTGCCTGGAAACCCTGTCTGAAACCGAGTCAAGGCGTACACCTCATCATTCCCTTTGACCGTTTGCCAGTCATAGGTGCGGTCGTCATGGCACACCCCACAGACGGCAGGATCTCTTTTGTTATTCCTCGCGGAAACATAGTTATTGTTGGCACAACGGATTCACCCATCACAAATCCTGATCAAGCTCAAGCTCAAGAATCGGACATCACCTACCTGCTCGGCCTCCTCCATACAACATTTCCAGAATGCACCATAACAAATAGAGATATTATCAGCACCTATGTAGGCGTCAGACCTCTTATGCAAAGTCAGGCCGACTCCCTCCAAAAAGTAAGCCGGGAGCATACCATACAGCAAGGGCCTTGGAATACAGTGCTAGTTACAGGTGGCAAGTATACAACCAATCGAAGTATGGCAGAAGAGATTGTCGATTTTACAATAAGCACCCACAATTTGCCATCAAACCCATCTCGCACCAAGGAGATGCTCCTACAGCCAGGCCTCAATCCCGAAACCCTCGCCTCACTGAAAAGGACCCACGCAGCTATCCCTGAACACTACTTTGATCGTTTCGGACTCCATGCCATCGAGTGCTTTGAGGTCTACCAGCAGCTCTTGAAACGCACCGACAGTATCCATGCCGAGTATGGCGCTATGCTCACGACCAGCATTCGCTACGAAATGACACTCCACCTCACTGATTTTTATCTCAGACGCTCAACCCTCTACCTCTCCCACCGCGACCATGGACTCAGCTTTGCCCCTTTCCTTGCTGACATCCTTGTCCAAGAGCGCCAGCTAGACCCATCTCACAAAGAGCGCGAATGTACTGCACTCAAAAAGCATCTATCTTGACATAGTGTCCCTTGAACGTCATTGCCAGAGTATGGCGCACCTCATGCAAGCACTAGATTAAAGCAAACTTTATTCTACGAGAGGCAAAAAATGGAAAAGCTCGTTATTTTTATATTCCTGTATTTTAATGCATACGCTGCGAACGCATATGCACACAAATTTATCCCAAAAATAACAAACATACAAGGAACGCATAACTGTACTCACTCTTCAACAGATGAGGGCGACGATGGATACGCATGCTTTGAAGATAAAACAGAAAACCCTGTATTTTTCGTACTCAAAAAAGACAAACTCTACAAGAGCCAAGAAGACACATGGATTCTTGTCCCAGACAATGTCTATAAAAAAAATTATCGATCAGTAGACGGACGAAAGCAGCGCATAGCAAGCAATGGCACCTTCCTGTATTGGGCAGATACACCATCCCAACAAGAACCCCATAAGAAATACTTGCGTCAAGCAATAGCCGCACTTCGCCGTGCTTATGAAGAAACAGAAAATAGCAAACAAATAAGATCCGCCGCCATACAAGAAGCTCGAGACAGTCATCCACTATCAGAAAAAAACCAAGCCAAATATTTGCAACATACTTCTCATAACGTTCATCCTGCATCAGCCTTTCGCCCTTCTCACAGCCGCACTGTAGCAGTAGACGGCATACTAAAAATTCACAGACAAGCGACCATGCATCGACCTCACCAACAAGCACAGTGGGGAACAAGATTGACACAAACAATGGCCACTCCTGCATGGAACCAAGCACCAACCACCGCGGCCGCTTTACCTAGATCCCGCAGTTCCAAAATAAATGATTCTGCATACGCAACACCTACCACGAGTCATTCAAGAGAAGAAAATACCTTCCCCAAGGATGGCTGGATTAACCTATTTGACGATCCACGGTACGCGCCTGAGCCTCAAGTCACTCCCGCCACATAATAATAACGAGCGCTAGCCTTACCACCCACATTCCCCCCTGAAGTTTTTAGAAAATTTTTAATTTAGGCCTTGGGGTTGCAATCCTTGCTCGCCTGGCCCAGATTCACCTAAACGGAGGGTTCTGTGCCATGGAATTAGGCAAAAATGAAGAACTTAATGCATCA
>CAIUGE010000026.1 GCA_903898645.1 Oligoflexia bacterium
GCCTCCTAATCCTCCGTCCATAATCTCCAATCTATCAAAGAAAAAGACGGGAAGAGAAAAATTTCTCTTCCTTGGGGTCGGGATCTGTGTTCTATAGCCATTAAATATGGTAGTGGCGCACTATTAGGTTGATGCCAGGCTGAGTGGACCGTGACGTATGGTTGTTCCGGCTCATCTTTAGGTAGCGTTCGGATTGTGCCGAAAGATGTTCTAGAGGACAGGTGAGTATGAGTGAGCATGAGCCTAGAGTGCTTCGGTATCGACCCCAGGTGCGATGGGTTGGCGCTGTATTGAAATGGGTCGGTATTTTCCATCTGGCAGTGGCATTGCTTTTAGTGATAGAAATATTTTTACTTCATAGTTTTGATGCGCCTGGTGCTATTTTCTTGCAAGCATTAAATCTATTTTTTTTCGGCTTATGGAGTGTTGCTGTTTATTGGTGGATTCTTCGGCCACTCATGTTTGTCCAAATCCGAATCTTTGCAGACAGGATTGATGTTCAGCGCGGTAGCAAGCAGGAACAGATTTTGTTCAGTGAAATTCAAAGTGTCGTTTCGAGCTTTATTTTTAACATATTTGTCGTGGTTATGAAAAACGGCAAACGCTACCGATTTGGATACGTGCTGGAGCGCAGCGAGTATATCATTGAGGGAATAGTTAAAAATCGTCCAGAAATTATGCATCAAAGTGATTATCAAAAACTTCGTTCCCTGCTGATACAAAAAGACCATTTTGGGGCTTTTTATCAATCTCTATTTTTTGGAGAGAATGGGGTTCGTCTAGGGTTTGCTGTCCTTGTTGTGCCCGTTCTGTTTGGATTAGCGGTATTTTTTATACAGATGCGAGATATAGTGGTTTACTCTTACTGGGCGTATGCCGGGTGGTTATTGTATATTGGATTTACGGGGTCGCTTCTGTTTCAGCTGATGACGCTATCTTGTGTTGCTCTGAAAAATGCTATCACATTAAAACAACGATTGAAGGCGCATCCTGATGATAAGCGTCGTGATATTGCAGCAGAACGTTGGTGGGTGCATACGGCTGTATTGCTGCAAGTAGCTTTCGTTATAATTGGTTTCTGCTTGGTCGTCAGATACAATCTGAACCTTGTCGAACAAGAGAATGTGCTTGGCGATTATCCAAATTTCAAGATTGCTTCTCACGAAACATTTTGGGTCGATAAACGTTATAATTGTGTTGAATGCGCTTACTCACTCAAAAAAGGAGATCTGATCGTTCTTACAAGCCAAGAAGCGCCAGTGGGTGTCGTTGCTCTTCCGGGTGAATCAGTCGCTATTAATCTGATCGATGACAATAAATCTATCATTATTGGTCAAGAGTTAGTGATTCCTCCAAAAAAAATAGCGGTGCAGATATGGGAGAAGGGGAGGACTGCAACACACATCCTGCGCGATATTTCTTTTGTTAGAGGGCTCTTGACACGCAGTTTTCCATCTCGAAAGCGCCCCCTTCCTAGTGTCATTGAGCCCTCTGTTACTTTTGTGCCATTGCACCATATTTTGCTCAGTGGTTGTGAACCTGCCATACTTGCTCATGGTAAAAGCAGCACGCAGCAGTTTGTCAATGCAGGCGAGCTGCTCTTTAAGGCTAAGAACTATGAGGGAGCTTTGGTGAGCTTTCATGCGGCCATTGATGTGCTTCTGAAGGATACGAAGGCGTGTCCTGCTTTAGTGTCTGCTATCACTGAGACTCTTCGAAGTGCAGCGAAGTTTAACCGTCAGGTAGACCAAGCTTGGGTCATTCGTTCTGCAGTGGATGCAGTCTTCAAGGCTATCTCTGCATACGTGATAACAGTCGGCTAGTTTTGGGGCATGTGAGTCACGCAGTGGTGTCTGTGGCTGTCTTAGAGTCTAGGCCCTACATGTAGAGGAGGGGTCTCAGCTGCAGGGCCACTTACCTCAGGAGCCTGCGTCTTTTTAGCGGCTTCAGCAGCCACATACTCTGCGAATTTAGCCTTCTTGAACTCATCGATGTTTTGTTGTAGCTTGAGCCGCATAGTCGGATCGATCTGAGCGTTATTCGTCAAGTTGCGGTCGGCACGAGCCGCAGCAGCATCCGGTTCAAGAAGAGGTAGGATAATATCTACATCCTCTGTAGCCTTACGGAGCGCAGTTTCGGCCAGAGTAGCAGTTTTTGCAACCTTCTCGGCAGCAGCGTGTTCCGAGTTGTATGAGAGGGAGCTTTTGGCCTTTGTCGCGCACGTGTTTGCTAGATGAGCTTTTTCGATAGCCTCCAGAAATATGTTCCGAATATCGATGAGCCTTGCTTGAGCTTTGCTAACATGTTTGATAATTTCTTGAGGGTCTAAAGAACGCTGTGCCGACTTAACATTATCCTGAATACCAACAATATGAGGTTTCAGACGAGCAGGAACATGCCTGGTGAGTTCAACATAATAACGAGCGGTTGAACTTGTGGTTGGAGATAGGTGGCCAAACTCCTTTACGAGTTCAGCCTTATCACGATCCTTGATGCCTTGTTGTAGCGCTAACCAATGCTCCTGAGTGGACGGACTGAGCTTCGTCCAGTTTTTTGTGGCAAAAGCCGCAGCAGCATCCGGCTGAAGAAGATTGAGGGTAGATGTTGCAGCCTTCTGAGCCTCGATGAATGTATCGGTTATCTTCATAAAAGTTTCTGTAACCGTCTTGGCAGCAGCGTGTTCCACTGCGCCAGTTGCGGTGCTTTGAGCCTTTGTCGCGCACGCGTCTGCCAGCTTAGCGTTTTTTTGAGCTGCCATCCATATATCCTTCACATACTCGAACCATGCTTGATTGTAGCGAGCATATTTGATCACTGTTTCAGCATCTACAGAATCCTGTGCTAAGGCACTATTCATTTTAATCGTAGAACTATAAGCATCTAGATAAGCGCGAAACTTATCGGTGATCGTAGCATAATCACGAGCGGTTAAAGCGGGGAAGGCTGGGGCCAGCTAAAGTGTCATTCGTGAGCATTTTAAAACTCACGAGCACAAGAAGCAGGGCGATTTTCTTTTTCATATTTATGTGTATCGTCATTTTTAATAGTTATTTAAATGTGGCAGTGAAGGCCTGCCTGTGCTCTTGAAGAGCCAGGGGCGCGCTTTTGGGTGGATACTTGATCAATTTACTAAAGTTTTTTGATGCAGGGTGCGATACGTTTCCCAGGAGGCAGTATGGAAGATATCGGTGGCCGCTGTATAGGTGAGGGTTGCAAGAAAAACGCTGCTCGGTTTGGGTTCTGCGCGCAGCATTATGATTATTACAAGTTTGGGCTCATGAGGAAAGATGGCAAGCTTGTGTCAGATTACGATAAAAAGTTTGGGCATTATCAGGCTCACCTGAAAAAAGCTCGGAAGGTTGCTTAGGCAAAAAGGCTGTACTCACCCTCCTCATAAGGGGCTTTTGGCTGCCGTATCTGGTACGCTCAAGAGCCCTTTTTCTATTGCAGATTGCTGCATGACAAAGATACCAGCGCTTGCGTCTAATGCTGCGGCGAGCATGCGGTTCAGATCATCTTGGGAGAAAAGTGCCCCTTCAGCTGCTCCTTGAATCTCAACCATCTTGGTGATGACATTGTGGTGGAAGCAGAGGTTCATATCAATATCAATAGTGCTATCAAGCGCATAGTCGATGTCAGTAAAGAGGACGGAATCTTTGAGGCCAACACTGATGGCCGATACAAGGCCCGTTTGCGCGTGAGATAAGTTGAGTTTTTTTAGAGCGAAGGCAAGGGCGACGGCACTGCCTGTAATTGATGCCGTCCTGGTACCGCCATCTGCTTGGAGGACGTCACAATCAATAATTAATGAGTGGGGTATTTTACTGAGATCGAGCATAGCGCGAAGGGCTCTGCTGATAAACCTCTGGATCTCTTGGGTGCGGCCTGAAATTTTAGTGCGTTCACGTTTGGAGCGTGTGTGGGTGGCCGAGGGAAGCATATTATACTCAGCTGTGAGCCACCCGCGGTTTTTACCTTGAAGCCATGGAGGGAGCGTGTCAAGTGAGACAGTACAGAGAACAACAGTATTGCCTTGGGTAATGGTACAGGAGCCTAGGGCGTGAATATTAGTGTGGGGTGTGAGTGTCAATGTGCGCATAAAGTCTCCTTATGGTAGAACGATCCCATTATGCGTGTATACCAGAAAATACTCCAAGATACAGCGAAGAGACTTATCCTTAAAGGCTTGAGGGAAGATGGTGTGCCCTGGGATTTTACCAGTTTGGGTGGACCAGAGCGTCAGATCAAGGCGCGAGTCATTGCAAAAAGTTGTGGCGTTTGGGCGGGTGCTCCTATTGTTGCAGCTGTTGCAGAGCTGGCAGCTCTTCATATTACTAGCCATGTTCAGGATGGTGCATCTATACAGGTAGGTCAGGAGCTCTTAACGTTTCAAGGTGATGCGGGGAGCATTTTGATGTATGAGCGGGTTTTGCTCAATATTGTGGCTTTTATAGGCGGGATTGCAACCGCTACTGCAGGCCTTGTGACGCTTGTTGCTGATTTTCCTCATAAGCCAAAAATTTGTCCGACGAGGAAGACCTTGCCTGGGTACCGAGACATGGCTCTCTACGGTATTTTTATTGGAGGGGGGGCTTTGCATCGCACGGGGCTCTCAGGCGGTATTTTGATCAAGGAGAATCATATTGCAGCTTTTGGTGGTATTCGTGGCGCGATTGAAGCAACAAAGCATGCTCCTCATGGGCTGAAGATTGAAATTGAAATCAAAACCCGTGAAGAATTGCGAGAGGCTCTTGCTTTGGGGGTTGATGGGGTCCTGCTCGATAACATGGGTGCTGCGGAGGCCACTTGGTGCACGCAATTTATACGTGATGCTGGAGACTCTTTTGTTGAGGTATCGGGGGGCATTACAGGTACATCTATTCAGGGGTATAGAGACGTGGGTGCGGATATCTACTCATCTGGTTATTTGACTCATAGTGTAAAACCTCTTGATCTGAGTCTTTTGGTATGATTCTGGATGTCTGCGGTTCGACCAATGAGGAGGCGCGCAAGGCTATTGCTTTTGGCTGTCCTGAGGGCTATTGGGTATCGGCTCGTGAGCAACAGCTAGGAAGAGGGCGCTTTGGGAAGGTCTGGGAGTCGCCTCGTGGGAATATTTATCTTTCTTATGTGACGAGGCATGTTTCAACATTTCTGCCCTTACAGGGCGCACTTGCTGTATGCGGCTTGCTTGAGCCACTTGGGCTCGTGCCAAAGATAAAATGGCCTAATGATGTTTATCTGGAGGGGCAGAAATGTGCTGGTATTCTCTGTGAGGCTATAGGTGGGGCGGCTATCATCGGGATAGGTGTGAACTGTGTTCGGCAAGAAAGAATGAATCTTGAGGCGCTTCTTGGGGACGTAGATATCGATGTGTTGCGTCTTGAGCTTGTGAGGCAACTTGATGTGTGGGTACAGAGAGATGTTCTTGCCGATTATGAGAAGAGGAGCCTCTTGAAGCTAGGAGACGCCATTACCTGGCAGGATAATGGTCTGCAGACAGGTACTGTGCAAGGATTAGGCGCTGAAGGTGAATTGATCGTACTTACGCAGGATATTATGAGGCATTTAAGGTCTCAGGAGATCCATCAGGTCCGAGCAGTTTCTTAATTTCTTCTCGTAGGAGCTTTTCAGCCAAATCAGGAAGTATTTTTTGGATTTCTTGACGCACTTCAGTATCGAGCGTTTTTTGAATGACCTCTGATGTTTTTGGAAATACGTGCACGTTGGTGGTATCAGGTTTTAGGGTGAAATTTTGGACAGGCTGCTGAAGTGTGTTGATGGTAGGGATCGCAATTGACGGTTCTTCTGCCCATGTAAATGTTTCTGGGCTTTTTTGAAATGTGGCCTCAGTGAGCTGTTCAATATCATTTTTTTCTGTTTTTGGTGGGGGTGTCATTTGCCATTGTGAGAAATCTTCCGCTTCCTGTTTTTTAGGCTTTCCGAGCGCTTGTTGGAGAACGCTGCGTAATTGTGCAGGATCAAAAGGTTTAGTGATACGTCCGTCGAACCCAGCTGATTGGAGCATCTGCTCATCAAGGCGTTCGAAAGCACTCGACATAAGGATGATTTTTGTATTGGGCGCATCACCTGTCATGTTGAGCTCTTGCTTCACGTCAAAGGCAGACTTCATAGGAAGCGCCACGTCAATAAGCACCACGTCGGGTCTGAAAAGTGCTATCTGTTCAAGTGCGTCATGTCCATCTGAGACGGCCTGGATCTCGTATCCTTCACTTGAAAGTGCAAGCCGAATAACTTTCTGGATAGTAAGGCTATCATCTGCAACAAGAAGTTTTTTTGTCATAACACCTCTAATGATTTCATAGAGCAGGGTTCTCTGCAAGTAATTGTTACACAACTGTTATAAACAATATAAGTCAGGTACTATCTGTATTTTTCAGGCAGGTTGATAAATGCTTTTTTGACAGGTGTCCAGCAATTGAATCGGAGGAGATGCCAGAGTGCCGCAAGGCCGTCCTTCCAAGTGATTTTTTTGCCTTGGAGGGCTGTGCGGGGGTAGTAGGAGATGGGGAGTTCGTAAATTCTGACTCTGATTTTGCCAAGGTAGGCTGTCAGTTCTACCTCGATCCCAAAACGTTGAGAGCGTAGGTGCATTGATTGCAGGATATCTCGTCTAAATATTTTATAGCATGTTTCCATATCAGTCAGGTAAATGCCTGAGAGAAGGTTGCTGAGAACAGTTAAAAATCGATTGACAAAATAATGGTAGGTACGGTGCACTTGCTGAGAGCTTTTTTTAAAGCGACTCCCATAGACGACATCGGCCTTATCGTTCAGAAGGGGTTCGAGAAGCCTTGGGATATCACAGGGGTCGTATTCAAAGTCTGCGTCCTGAATGATAATAAAATCTCCTCGAGCTTCTTGTATGCCGCGAATAACAGCTGCGCCTTTGCCCTGGTTTTTTTTCTGTTCCAGAATACGCATGGGGTATTTTTTTTGCAGCTCATAAAGGAGCGAGAGACTGCTGTCATGAGAGCAATCGTCGATAAAGATCCATTCGCGGTCAATCGGGCAAGGGCTTTGGTATATCCTTTGGATCACCTCACGCAGGTGCGTCTCTTCGTTGTAGATAGGGAGAATGACTGAGAGTTTCACCTGCCGAGTATCTCGGATTCCTCTTCAGCATTCAAGGAGTTTTAAAGCAGAGAATGACGTCGTGTCAGTAGTGTTGAATAAGCGTTATTGAATTTACTTGACTCAATTGGTATGGTATCAAACATGTCAGCTTATCTAAAATATTTCATTGGATGATGGTAGGCACTGGCGTATACCGAGACATTGATCAAATCATTTTTTATAATGAGGCCAATCAGCTTATGGTCTACCATAGTGATGGGTCGGTTGTGCCTTACGTGCCTACATCTGTTGATCGAAATCATGCGGCTGCATTTTGGGATATGGAGCATACAACAGGATCAGATTTGAAGGTTCATCCTGCTATGAAGGCTGTCTTGACAGTGAATCGTTATACGAAGATCCGTGATATTATTCAGGCCGCATGGAGGTTGCGTCAACTCCATGCGGGGCAAACAGTACGGTTTGCTATTCTAAGTGAAGATAGAGAGTTTATGGTTGCGGCACTCAAGGAGTTCTTTATATTCTCTGATCGAGAACGACTGGATGGGCCATCGTTTCCTCTTGGTAAGCTCTTGCTCTACCTTAAACTTAATGAGGCATCGACCCTTGCTGATTTGAATTTTAGGTCAGTCAAGGCCCTGACGCGTAGTTTGATGATCGATAAGATTTTGGATTCTATGGTGAATCAGGAAGAACAGGGTTTAGCGTCATTGAAGTCTGTCTACCGTGTCGTGAGTAGCTTTTTTGAAAGTCCGCGTCTTCCTCAGATACATGATCGGTATGGCTTGGCAATGAAAGAGACTCGGCCCACAGAATTTTTAAAAAAAGATGCAGAGAATCTTTTTGAGCCAAGAAAAGAGCATTTTTCTGCTTGGAATGGCCTGAAAAAATCTATTTATATGATCATCGCTAAAGCTCAAGTTTTTTTACGTCAGAAGGTTCTTGCGCCTGTTCTGGTGGATGATCATGGTCATGAATATGATAATGAAATAGAAGTCGAAAGTGAGCACGAAAATGAAGTTGAAACGAATGTTGAAACAGACGTGGATGTGCAATTTTTTGATGGGCATCAAGACTTTATCAAGTCTTTGTTGGTATGGCATGAGGATGCCTTCCGTAAAGGTGATTATTTTGTCGCATCAGACGATAATTTGGCGAAGCCTGTTCTTGACCTGTCAAAGGTGCATCCTATTGTCAGGATGAATACTGTCGTGCATGGTTTCCCAGCATTGCAGAATAAATTTTCAGATAAACTGCATGCATCTCTCAATGTTTTTCCGATCTTCCAGCATGGATCAGAGTTTAAACCGTTTGGTTTCAATCAGGGGCCTATCCATGATCTGGTGATTGTCCTAAAAGGTCATGGGGGGCTCAAGGAGGAGGATATTGTCAGCATGACGCTCGTGACCCGCGATGAAGCGCAAATGATTGGGCATTGGCTTCGTGGAGGCGTGGTAAGCGGAGAGAAGGTACTGTTGTACCAATTTGGCAATGGCTTTGTGCATTTTAGCGAGGATCAGAGGTATCTCTCTGCTCTTCAGAGCAATCGTCACTTTGTGATGCTTTTGATGCAGGCCAAGGTGGTTGCGGCGCGTACCAAGCTGACACATCGAGAGAAGAATCGTATGCGGCACTGGTTTGGTTCAGCAACAAATGGGCAAGCTATCTGCCAATTTTTTAAGACTCGTATCCTCGAGTACAAGTATGAGACTATGCGTCGATGGCCTGGGAGTGACTTCCAGCAGGTGTGTCATACAGTCGGGTTTTTTGACTAACCGTTTCAACTTACATGCATTGGTTTGCAGCTTCTGAGCGAGAATTGACACCTGAAGGAAGATTCTGTTCATCTGCAATAGTCCAGGCCCGATTTTAGTCGGGTGTGTCATGCGATCGTTTTTTCTGACTATTTGCATCAAACCATAAGTATTGGTGTGGCGCTCGCTTGCGTGCATCCAGTAAGAGAGTATAATGAAGGTAGTCCTCCGGCAGGTGGGATGTGTAGCTGGAACCGACAGCCAGATCTTTGCGGAGCTGTGCCTCAGTTTGGTGTGCATGCTTACGAGAGTAGGAAGCCTAAAGAGCTGATACGGCGCCCACGTGAACCTTAGGGTTCCGCTTAACACACCTGCTGTGAGGGCCTTTTTTTGGGGGACATAATGGATATTGCACAGGACGATAATCGCTGGATCTACGATTTGGCACGTGCTGAAGCGGCACCTACTTACAAGGTAACAGACCCTCGGCAGCTTGTTGAAGAAAGCGCTGTCGGTATGCTTCAGCATTTGCGTGGTCATATGTCTCAGTTTGCAAAGGTTTTCTCATCGCTTGCCGATACACAACCCATTAAAGTTTACTCACTGGCGCAAGCTGCGGCTGATTTTATGCTGTATCGCAATCAGGTGAAGCTTATCTGTTCCCATGTACAGCAGGGCGTGATCCAATTCTCCTTTGCGCATCACCAGAAAATCAGTATGAGTATTGATGCCGCTCAGGTCATGCAATCTCCTTTGGGTCAGGAGTCTGAGCTTTTGGCTGAAATAGGGCCCTTCCGTCAGGTGCTCTGGACTTTTCGTGGCGAAAAGGTGTCATGTTATGAAGTGGCGCGCTTTTACTTCTCTGAGTTTGTTGAAAAAAGCCGTGATGAAAAGAAAGTTTCCCATAATGAGCAGTTGCTTGAGCATATTAAGACACTCTTGCATCAAAAGAATGCAGAATAATAAAATTCTTTTAAGAATAGTTCATGAGAAGAGAATACTCCTTTTTTGATGCACATCTATCTTGAGTCTATTGCGCAGCTTGCATTGGGGTGTTTGAGTGTATTTGTCCATGTACGGAGGTTGTTCAGGCGTGACAGGCTTATATCGAATGCATTTTTTCCAGCATGGCGAGCGTTTCATGAATGGTGTAGGCTTTTATTTTCATGCTCTCAATAGCGTTGCTGGAGTTCAGTGTAAAGTCAAAGATAAATTCGTCGGAGACTTCTTTGTTGTCTTTTTTATACTTGGATCTTCTTGGGGTTACTAAACTGATGTCATGGTGAAAGTGGTTTGCGTAGAGTTTGCTAAAGTCATACTGTGATATTTTTGTTAAGCCGCCGTAGTGGAGCGTTTTATTTCTCACACCTGACTCGATCAGGTGACCCACAAGATCAACAAAGCCTGCAACTGGTGCAAAAGAGTGGATTTCGTTGGTTGCAGCTTCGATGCGTTCCTTATTATCGAGTTTTAAACGCAGTGTATCAAGAAACGAAAGATTGAGGCCGTTGCCTCGGCCGAGCAAAGGGCTTGCACGCACAATCATGTAATTGAGGCAGCGGCTTCTGACGACATTTTCTCCCCCTGTTTTGACACGGCCTAAGACGGTGCCTGGCAGAAGCGTGTCCGTTTCTTTATAATTCCCTCGGAAACCATCAAAGACGTAAGAATTCGATACATAAATGAATTTTGGCTGAATAATGTCAATATGAGCTGTGATGTTAGCAACCCCAAAAGAATGGACGCGTTCAGCGCTTCGTGGGTTTATATCGCACCAGTCCAAGCTATTATTGCCCGAGATATAGATAATGACATCGGGGCGATGTGTATAGATAAGGCGTTTGACCCAGGGTTTATTATTCAGATCAATAGGAAAGCAGCTCACACCAGGAATGGTAATTTTATGGTGGTGGTAGGTTGCAATCACCTTGTACTGGTCGCGCAGGCTGATGGCAAGGTGTGTCCCGAGGAACCCACTACCTCCTATGATCATGATAGATTTTGTAATATGCACATACTTTTGTCGGAACAAAAAAGGGCCACCTTGATCATTCAGGTGGCCCCGTCCTGTCTACCCAAGGAGCTTGAGGGCGCCTCCCATCGAGTTGTTTGCTTGACTGAGGACCGCAATTCCTGACTGCATCAAGATATTGCTTTTGGTCATCTCAGAGACTTCTTCGGCCATGTCCGTATCGCGGATGCGGCTATTCGCAGCTGCGAGATTTTCTTCACTGATTGCCAAGCTATTGATTGCAGATTGGAGCCTGTTTTGCATAGCCCCCATATCTGCTCGCAAGCTATTCACGCGAATCAGTGCCGAATCGAGCATGCCAAGACTCGTCTGAGCGCTGAGCTTATTGTTGATCGTTTCACCATCGATCTGCAAGCTGCCTGTTGTCGCGTCAGCTTTCGCACTATCGTAGATGATGCGATCAATAAGGGGGTTATTTTTTGTTCCTACCTGAAATTCAATGATCCCAGTGCGACCATTAAGAAGAGGTGAATCATTATACGTGGTGCCATTTGCTATCCGGTCCACCTCCTCTTTCAGTGATTGGAACTCGCGATCTGCGAACCCCCGTTCAACATCGCCAATGGTATCTGAGGCGGATTGCACAGACAGTTCTCTGAGGCGAATCACAATGTTTGAGATCTCATTGAGTGCACCTTCAGATATCTGGAGCATCGAGATGCCATCAAGCGCATTACGTCGCGCTTGTTTGACTCCACGAAGCTGTGCCTTCAAAGCTTCAGATATCGCCATGCCCGCTGCATCATCTGATGCATGATTGATCCTTGAGCCGCTTGATAAACGTTCAAGAGATCGATCGAGAGCATTTTTTGTCATCGTCAGATGACGCTGGCCTGTAAGTGAGGACGTGTTACTTGCTATACGTAAACCCATACTCTACTCCTTTCTACCCGCCGAGCAGCTTCAGAGCTGCCTGGTTTGTATTGTTAGCCTGCGCCAGGACTGAGATACCAGACTGCATCAGGATATTGTTTTTTGTGAGCTCAGAGACTTCTTCGGCCATATCAGTATCGCGGATACGACTATTGGCTGCAGAGAGATTTTCATCAGTGATCGCTATCGTATTGATCGTTGATTGCAATCTGTTCTGCATGGCGCCAAGATCTGCACGGATACTGTTCACTCTTACCAGTGCATCATCGAGTACCGACAAGCTGAGTTGGGCTCCTTGCTTCGTTGCTACTGCTTCACCTCCTAGTTTTAGTGCATCCATGGATGCATCAGATCTTTCGCCATTATAGACCACACGATCCAAGATTGGATTGTTGTGGGTTCCAACCTGAATTTCAAAGAATCCCGCTTTTCCATTCAGGAGCGGAGTTCCATTGAAAGTCGTGACATTGGCGATTCGATCAATTTCCTGCTTCAGCGATTGAAATTCGCGGTCTGCAAACTGTCGCTCCGTATCACCTAAAGTATCAGATGATGACTGGATCGAAAGTTCTCGCAGACGAATCAAGAGACTTGATATTTCATTCAAGCCCCCTTCAGACACCTGAAGCATCGATACACCGTCATGCGCATTTCTTCGTGCTTGACGGATACCTCGAATTTGAGCACGCAGATTTTCTGATATGGCAAGTTCTGCCGCATCATCTCCTGCATGGTTGATTCGTGTACCACTAGCAAGTCTTTCTAACGATTGATCTAACCGCTGACGTGTATTCATCACTTGTCTTTGAGCATTCAAAGACGTGACATTAGTTGCAATTCTTAATCCCATATTTTAGCCTCCGTACATAATTTTCTTCCTCCTAAAAAATCACTATTATCCTTAATAGTGACCGAGCATCCTGCTCGTTTGGTCAAAATACGCTTCATACCCCCTTTTCTCACCATGAGAAAAAAGTCGAGCGCTTTGTTTTTTGGAAAATTTTTTTTTCCAAAAATCTGAGAGCACTTCCTAAGTAAGGTCTGAGAAAATCATTATCTCAGACCTTATTTCCAGGAAATAAGAAAGACTGCTATCTTTCTGTGTGCAAAAACTTTACATTACGAGCCCCCTTGGTTAAGTAGAGCAAGGGCCGCCTTCGCTGATGTGTTTGCCTGGGCGAGTATGGCGATGCCTGATTGCATGAGAATTTGATTGCGCGTGAGCTCGGACGTCTCTTCAGCCATATCGGTGTCGCGGATGCGGCTCATCGCGGAGGAAAGGTTTTCTCGCTGCACCATGGAGTTATTTAAAACTCCTTGCAGCCTATTCTGCATGGCGCCGCAATGGGCGCGTATTGCAGTAAGATTTTCTAAAGCGGTATCAAGTGTTTGAAGACTGTTTTGCGCAGTCAGTTTGTCTTCAACTGTTGTCAGATTGATACCTAAAGCAACGGTATTGACATCCATGGTGTTTGCATCAAATAATTTGATGCGGTCTGTTGCTGCGTGATTTCCCGTGCCTACTTGGATGTCGAATGATCCAATGCTGCCATTAAGAAGGGGTACTTTATTAAATTCAGTTGAATTTGCGATACGATCGATTTCGTCAAGAAGCTGCTTAAATTCAATATCAAGGAATCGTCGTTCAGATGGACCTATGGTGTCAGACGAGGCTTGAACGCCCAGTTCTCTCAAACGGATAATAATGTTGGAAACTTCACTGAGGGCGCCTTCTGCAATTTGGATGACAGAGATCCCGTCTTGCGCATTTCGTTCAGCAACACCGAGGCCCCGTAATTGAGCTCGAAATGTTTCACTGATCGCTAGACCTGCAGCATCATCAGAGGCGTGATTGATCCTCTGTCCGGAGCTGAGGCGCTCCATACTTTGATCAAGTTGGGTGCGGCTTGAGCGTAAATGTCGTTGTGCCACAAGTGCTGGCACATTAGTATGGATCCGCAGTCCCATTCGCCTTCATCCTCCATGATGAATCATTCGTTTATTTCCTGCTATGCGCCTTCAATGGCTTATTTCAGGAAACATGATTAGCTATGAGTCCTATCGGACACGGTTGAGAAATATTAAATATATTTTTTAGGCGGCCTTTTTTTCTTCAACATACTGGCTCCAGAGTTCAGCGAGGGTCTTACCCTGCGGCGAGCGTACCCAGCTTGAGGCATGGTTTGGTGGCTCGTCGCCCAGGCACGTTGTCACAAACGCATGGAGGCTTGTTGGCTGGCTTTGGTGCATCACCTTAGTAAGGCCATTGGCTTTGGTGACTGTGCATGTTTTTGCCGGGTCACTCACAAATGCAAGCGTATCGCCCTGAGCTAAGTATCCAGATTGAGTCAATTTGTGCAGATCGAATTTCATAAATAAAAATCCTCTTTTTTTGCCTATCGGCAGAATGAGGCATATTGAGGAGGGTAGACTTTCTTTGCTAAGATAAGGTATGGGAGAAATTGATGTTTTGCGTCAAAGTGATCAGGAGGCGCTCAGTGCATTCCTTGATCACAACTTTCACTACCCTCAGGGGAGCTCCTATTTTGACGATTTCCCTCTGTGGGTTTATGGAACCAAGACATTACGACTCGGGGCCTTTACTAAAGATCGTTCTATCATAGGGTCGGCATTTGTACGCCTTGTTGATATGAAGCAAGGCGGGGCGACATACCAAGCAGCTATTATTGGAGGCATCGCCATAGACGAGTCCTGTCGAGGACGAGGGTATGCGAGTAAGCTTCTTTCAACGCTTTCCTTATGGGCAGAAGAAAGAGGAGCTCTCTGCGCTTTTTTATGGAGTGAGGATCGTTCTCTTTATAGACGCGGGGGATTTGAGCTGTGTGGTGAGCAGTCGCTGTGCCCGCTTGCAGAGAGTCATAGTATCTGCCATGCGCCTCATGTTGCGATCCAGCAGATTACAGCTGCGGATATATGGCCACGTATAAAGCGGCAGGTCGGGTGTCAACTGGAAAAAAATGATGCTGCTTGGTTTATGCAGCAGCAAACAGTTGCTTGGTATAGCTATAAAAATGCCTATATTGGTTACGGCAGAGGACGTGATCTGTCAGGCATTATTCACGAATGGGGTGGGCCTCAAGATGAGCTCTTGCCCCTTTGTCGAGCCTTTATGAAGAGCAAGCCTCAAGCGAAGATGCTACTTCATCCTAGGGATAAGGAGCTTTTTGGCTTTAGCTCTATCGCAGTCATGCCTCTTGCTATGGCCCGGATATTTGATCCTCAAAAGTTAGTGCAGTGCCACTACCCGCAGTTGCCTGCGCAAGGGGTGCGTCATCACACGCAGTGGGAGTTTTCTGTAGGGCTTTTATCTTGGATGCTGACTGATCAGGAGCTCGTGCGTCTTTTCTTTGGTCCATGGACAGCTTTGCAAACAGAGCCTCCTTTGTTTCCCTTGCCGCTTTGGATCTGGGGGCTGGATGCAGCCTAGATCTATGCTCCCTCTTTTGCAAAGTGTTCAAGTGGCTCTTATTGCAAGTCCGTTATGGTACCCTATTGCAGTTTCTATTGTATTTAATGTACCACACCATCATATCGATGTTTTTGTTCAACCTTTTTTCTTACTTACTGTGACCTTAGCTGTACTCACAGGCTTTGGTCTGCGATTTATGAAGCGTTGGTCATGGCATAGTCTTTGTGCACTGCAGGTAAGTTTTTTTTATACGCACTTGTGTTTGATGACTCAGTACAGTGATAGTCATCATAAACTTGTTTCTTTTTGTATGGCAGTTGCTCTTCAAACGCTTTTCTTCGAGCGTTTTTTGCACGTCTTCCGTGTTCCTTACTTCTTCCCTAAGACATTTTGGTGGGAAATGCAGCCTCGGCCTGAACTTGGGACGTGTGAGATTGCGATTAATGACCGATTTTTTTCAGCGAGTATTATTGATATTGCATCTGTTGGTTGCTTTGTGAAAACAAAGGAGACATTTCAATTGGGGCAGTCTGTTGTGCTTAATGGCGATATTCTGGGGATGACGTTCAAGGTGCCCGGCACCATTGTGTGGTGTGCAGGGAATTCTGTCACATACCCCCGAGGTATTGGTATTCGCTTTGTGCGTTCAGCAGCCCAGAGACGGAGATTAAAGCAAGTGACGAATCTTGTCCGTAGTATAAGAAAAATTTTAGCAGTTCGTTCCTCGCTACCAGAAGCTGAATTCCATGCCCGGCTTCAAGCGCTTCGGTCATGATCTTGTTCAGGGTGTGTTATTTAGAATAATGTATCATCAGATGGCATTTTTAGTAATAGGTATACAGTGTTACTTATTCTAAATAAAGTAACTGTCTTTGTACCCTTGGTGTTTGATTACTGTAGATCTCTTCACAATTTTTGCAAGTTTAGAACGTAAAAAAATACCTCGAAGAGTTTTTTGTATCTTTGGTGTTTTCTTCAACTTGTTCTTCGTTACGGTCATCAAGATGAGAGGCTTGATGACTTTTGAGTTTCTGATGTTTCAGGTGATTCTAGCCTTTCTTGTCCGGATTTGGCTGGTTATTTTTGAAGCATGCGGTGTGATGCTTGAGCATCTGGGTAAGAAAGCAGATGACAATTCGGACGAATTGAAGTGCCCATGACGGAGATTAAATGCTAAACGGCCATCGTTACTGATTGCAGAAATTACGGCAATAGACTATAGTTTTGAACGATTTCTTCGGTCTTAGAAAGAGCTTTATCATTCATTCTTTTTGTGCCCGGGGCTGCCTCCTTGGATTTTTTTTTGCTGTTGATACGTCAAGCCAGCTTTGCGTAGGCATCACCATATAGTCGGTCGCGAAATTTCTATTTTAAATGTCTTTTTTATGCATCACACAAGACGATGGCATATCCAAAAATCAGTTTCAAATCTAGGCTGCTGGCTTTAGGATATTTCTTATGCGTTGCTGCGCAACGTTCAAGAACGTTTTGCACTGTTCGCTTGTGCGCTCATGAGTCCAGAGAAGAAAATTGAAGCAAGTTTTGTGTGCAGTAGAGGAAACTTTTAGCAGTTCACACCTCCTTGGTAGAGGCATACCTCCACGCCCGGATTGAAACGTTTTGGTCATGCATTGCCGTAACCCCTTTGTTGGAGGGTGTGTCTTCGTCGCAACATTCGTGTCGGCAAGAAGCTTCGTTCATAAAGACTTATTGGTATACAGTTTGCTTCTCTCTAAAGAATACCTTGTCAATACTGTCTGATATTTTCTTAATTCCTCGACTTCGAGAGTTCATTTCATAAGCTTTTCTGCATTAAGTATGCTCTGAATAAAGAATTATCTATGTCACACAGATAGCATTTTTTAATGCTTCACAATTTTTTCAGTTCGAATTAGGTCGAAAGTGGAATAGTCTATTTATGTTAATACAAATCTTTAAAGAGCATTTGTGGCATGAGGCGTGCAGCAGAGAAGATAGTATTGATATTTTTATGAGTTTTATTCTAGTGCCTAATTTTATAGGCGAAAAAAATTCGCATTTTTTTATTACTGTTAGTTTTAATTGTGTTTTGGCAAATTCCTTTGGTTCGTGTGGGTTTTGCTGCCCCTATGGATGTGGTTGAAGCAGAGCAAAGCGCTGCAGTTGAAGAAGTGCGAAGGGATTTAGCGCAAAGGTCTGCGGTGAATACATCAGGGGTGCCAGAAGCACGAATGGCTGCAGAGATAGCAGTGCTGCAGGGGGCGCTCATGGAGGTAGATCGAAGGACCGCAGAGCTCAAAGGTTCAGAAGAAGCAGTACGAAGAGCTATGAGGAAGTTGGAAGGGCAAAAGTCTAGAAGTGACAGCAGTGTAGCTGCAATGTCTGAAGAGGCGGTGCGAAAAGCTAAAGATGAGGTAGTTGCACGAACACTTGTCATGAAGCGAGCGCAGCAAGGGCTTATAGAGATAGCAGAAGAACAAAGGGAAGCAGGGGAGGTAGCAGCACGATGGAGTGCGGATATAGCAGCAGCACAAGAGGTTGTAAAGCTGACAGCAGAACGATGGAGTAAGGAGATAATGGAAGAAAAAAATGGCGTAACGGTGTTAGCCAAGCAATGGCATGAGGCTATAGCAACAAAAGGATAGAGATAAGGTAATAGAAGAGAGCGCAGAGGCAGCAAAACGATGGGATGCTCATATAGCAAACATGCTAGAGACAGCAAAGAGGTTAGTAGCACAACGGAATGCGCGTATAGCAGACATATACAGGTTAGCACGGGAGGCAGTAGGCCAAGGGTATGTGAATATCGCAGGCATACGAAGGAACGCAGAGGTTTCGGCAGCACAATTGGATACGTATATGGCAGCAGCACAATGGAGTGTAGTGCAAGGGATTGCAGCACCGAGGGCTGCAGTACCGGTCAATAAATGTACGGTATGCTTTCATTCGGTGAAAGATGACTATATTACACGTGGCAAAAAGATTAAGTGTAAAGAAGGTCATCATATTCATCAAGACTGTTTAGCTTTTCACGTCAGAAATGAGCATTTAGAGACGATAAGTCGCGGGCTTCCGTGTTGCGGTGGTCCTACCCCTTGTACGCAGACATTTTCTCTTGATCGGGTCAGGAAGATATTAAGTAACGCAGCAAGGGCAGAGCTTGATACTCGAATTCGTAAGGCTGCAGCCCCAGGGAACGTGCATCCGGATCAAACAGCGGTTGAAAAATTTGCTTCTGGACTTGAGGAATCTTTCTGCCTTTTTTGTCCAGGTTGCCCACAAAGTCTTTCTGCTACAATCGATGGTTACAACGCTGCTCGGTGCCAGCACTGTGCGGCTCGTTTTTGTTACCTTTGTCTCGAGCATCAGGTGGATAATAAGACAGATCTTCTCCATCAACACGTTAGAGAGCATAGTAATAATTACTGGGAACCTCGTCCAGGTTATGAAGATCGTTATCATTGGCTTCTCTATCGAGCCAACCTTTCTCGTGTATTTGAGACCGATCACGTAGGCCATGGGGTGGGAGATGCTGAGAAGATGGAGATCCTCGAGTCTCGCAAAGATTTTCTTAAGGAACGGAATATGTGGCCGATGCCGGCGGGCTTGGCGACCAGTGAATGGATCAAAAAAGTGCAGGATACTCCGGATATTGAGCTCAAAACAAAAATTGAATTGCTTCAAAATGAGTACATTTATCGTTATAAAATGAAGGATCAGACGAGTGTCGACCTCATAGGTGCTGAACTGAAACAGTTAAAAGCGCCGATCTTGACGACTCTTGACGTGCCAAAAGATGAAAGGGTGTGAGGGCAAGAGGGCATTAAGCCGTTACTTGAAGGACGGTCGTATGTCCATGATGGGTCTAAAAGGCAGAATCCTTGTGGAGAATGCTTGTTAGTGCTAATGGGTATAACGTTCAGCGCTATCTTTATATTTTTAGCGTGCCTAGAAGCAAAGATCGAAGCCCGAGTCTTGTGCGTAGCGTGAGAAAAAGGTGGTGTTTTTTGCCTCACTGGTTCGTTGAGGTTCAGGTGCTTCGGTCATGATTCTTTTTTTGTAGACAAACTGATGTAATTCAGTGTCTCGTTAGAAACGTTGGTGCAGATCGTTGGGTGTGCTTTTGCGCAGTACGTAAAGCTCGCATTTATCATGATCTCAGATGGTATGTTGGGGAATTTGCTTTTGACGGTGAGACGAAGTTCTTTCGTGTCCGGTTTCCATTCCTTGCGGGTAATGAATGTTGGTGTAACTCGGGCAGGAAATTTGCTCATGATGCTGATATAAATTGGGGCTTTATCGCTGAGGAAAAAGGCGTCTTTTTTTGATCGGAATTTGAGGAGTACTTTGTTGTCTTCTTGGGTGGCTTCAAACCAGGCTATGAATTTCTTTTGTGCCTCCGGTATGAAGTGAGATGCTTCCTCGCCGGTAACAATAATTGATGGTTTTGCAGCTCTACAGGGCAGGGAAAAGATGCTAAAAGCTAAAAGTACATGGATCATACGATTCAGACTAACATATTTTTTCTTGATGAAGCTCTTAAATATGCAGTAATTGCTGCATCGCAACAGGAGGTTCCAGTTGGTGCAGTGCTTGTCCAAAATGGCGTTATCATTGGGACTGGGTATAATACGCGCGAAGGGCAGTGCGATCCTCTCGGACACGCTGAGCTCCATGCGCTTCAGGCATCTGCTGCAGCGCTGTCTTCGTGGCGGCTTTTGAATGCAACGCTCTATGTTACACTTGAGCCTTGTGTGATGTGTCTTGCTGCCTGCATCCAGGCTCGTATTGCACATATTGTCTATGCAGCCAAAGATCCCAAAGGAGGGGCCTTGAGCCTGGGTTACCGCCTCCATGAAGATAAGCGCTTGCACCATCAGCTCCAGATATCGTTTCATGAGGATCCACGTGCAAGTGCTCTTTTGCGTGAATTCTTTCGTAGGTTGCGCGCATGATTCAGTTTGAATGTCTGATGCTTGCAAAAAGTGCCTGTATTGATCAAAGCATGGGGACACTTTCTTTATTTGAATGCCTAACAGCCGTTACGTTCCCTCGTGTCCCAGTTACCTTGTCACATCTTGCTATTGGTTTTATTTTTCGAACAAGTCTTGAGGGGTCCATTGAGGTGCGGCTTTACCTTAAACATTCTGGCAGATCCCTTTTGGTTGGTAAAAGCGTCCTCCAAGTATATGGAAAGCGGATGCCAGGCGTTTTGCGGTTGGAAAATTTCCCTCTGCGAGCCTTTGGTGAGCACAAATTTATTGTTACATGCTACCAAGGTGAGCAACGGCTGGCACGCAGGCACGCTTCCTTGCAGGTCGAGAAAAAAGATCACTGATTGCGGGGTTGTTCTAGCGGGCAACGTCAGCTTGAGCAGCCTTAGTGATAGCAGCATCGATAGCTGCAGGAAGTTTGGTGGAGATAGGTAACAAGGCTCTCGGTAGCAGCAGTATCGGCCTTTGTTTTTGCAGTTAATGCAATGCGCAAACTGGCGCAATCTGGACACCTGAGAAGGGGGTTCTGTTGCTCCTATGGGGGATGAAGCGCAGCGGATTGAAAGTACGTTTTTATCTGTATCCCACATTCCCCCCTGAAGTTTTTAGAAAATTTTTAATTTAGGCCTTGGGGTTGCAATCCTTGCTCGCCTGGCCCAGATTCACCTAAACGGAGGGTTCTGTGCCATGGAATTAGGCAAAAATGAAGAACTTAATGCATCA
>CAIUGE010000027.1 GCA_903898645.1 Oligoflexia bacterium
CCATAACCGCAGACGACAGCTTTTTTGCCTGCAATCATCACGTCAGTTGCGCGTTTGATTCCATCAATGAGAGATTCTCGGCATCCATAGAGATTATCGAATTTTGATTTGGTGACAGAATCATTCACGTTGATGGCAGGTACGCGGAGCTGGCCACAGGCATGCATGGTGAGGAGTCTTTTGACGCCTGTTGTTGTTTCCTCTGAGATACCACGGATTGCTAAGAGTCTGGTTTCGTACCAGTTTGGGTCATATGCGAGATGTTTTTTGATCAGGGGGAAGAGGGCATGGTCATCAGCTGATAGAGGGTGATCGAGGAGAGAGGGGTCTTTGGCAGCCCGCGCGCCAAAATGGAGCAGCATGGTAGCGTCACCCCCATCGTCAAGAATCATATTTGCCATGCCATCTGGCCAGGCGAAGATGCGGTGAGTAAAGTCCCAGTAGTCAATCAAAGACTCTCCTTTAATGGCAAACACTGGGTGATGTTCGGCTATGGCAGCTGCTGCATGATCCTGTGTGGAGAAGATATTGCATGATGACCATCTGATCTTTGCACCGAGAGCTGCGAGTGTTTCGATAAGGACAGCTGTTTGGATCGTCATATGCAGAGAGCCTGCAATACAAGCTCCTTGAAGAGGCTTTTGGTCCTCGTATTCTTTCCTGATTGCCATGAGGCCCGGCATCTCAGTTTCGGCAATACGTATTTCTCGTCTTCCCCATGCAGCAAGACTCATATCAGCAACGACAAATTCCATAAGGCCCCCTAAGTGTTTTGAGGATAGCTGTATCGAAAGAGGTTTGCAAAAAAGAATATCGTGATAAAGTAATGAACGAGGAGGATAGGATGCGTCATTTATTTGTACTGTGCAGTTTTTTGAGTGCTTGTAGCCATGCACCCCAGGTAACCGAGACGGCGGTGCCTGTAGCTAAGACAGCAGATTTGGGTCATGAGCCTGATGATGTTGAGACGTCAGATGCAAAAAATTCTTTTGGCCTCAAAACAGTCTATTTCCCTTATGATTCGAATATCATTGTGGGAGAAAGTCAGGAAGCGCTTGAGAAAGATGCAGCCATTTTACGTAAGCATGTGCGTTTGCGTATTCAGATTGAAGGACATTGTGATGCGCGTGGTAGTATCCAGTATAACCTTGCTTTAGGAGAGCGCCGGGCGCGTGCCGTGCGAGCGTATTTGATTGAGCAGGGTATTAGTGCAGATCGTCTCAGTAGTATTAGCTATGGTAAGGAGCGTCCAGCTGTCCCAGGTGATTCAGAAGAAGTGTACTCTAAGAATCGACGAGCAAATATCGTCGTTCTTGCTGATTAGTGCACTTTGTCTTCATGCAGTCATTCTAGGTCTTTCTGATGATGAGGCTTATTATTGGGCCTTATCCCGTCAGGTTCGTACAGGCTATGCTTTTCACCCACCAGGAGTGGTGTGGTCTATTGCGTTTGTGTGTCATCTTTTTGGCGATTATGCAGTGCGATTGGCGCCTTGTCTTGGGTCCATCGCTGTTTTTCTGCTTGCTCGTCGTTGGGTAGCACACTTTGGTGTAAGACTTTTTTGGCCACTCCTGGGTTTTGCTGGATTTTGGGCATTTGCATGGATGGCTGTGCCCGACAATCTTCTTTTTATTGGGCTTATGCTGCTCATGTTGGGCGTTTGTGAGTACAGGGCATGGCAGCTGGTATTGGGTGCTCTCCTGGTGCTTGTGGCAAAGTTCTCGGGCGTTTTAGCAATTGCGTCTGCTTGCTATCTCCTGGTGCAGCAGAAAAAATGGCGTGCTCTTGGGTTTTTAGGTCTTGGGACGCTTCTTGGTCTTGCGCCAAGTTTTTACTGGAATGTGACACATGATTTTCTTCCGCTTCTGTACCAGCTACGAGATCGGCATGGAGGGGGATTTTCGTGGACGCGTTGGGGGCTTTTCATTGGCAGTCAGCTGCTTTTATTGGGGCCCTGGATCTTTTTTCTACGTCGCCAGATGTCGCAGGCTATGATTTTTGCGCTCCCTCCTCTTATGGTCTACTGTATACAGCCACTTTTTGCTGATTTCAAACCGCACTGGGCCCTCGTAGGCTGGTGGCCACTTTTTCTTCACACGATCGTGCATGTGCCTGCAATCAGAAGAATGCAAACATGGTACGGAGGGCTTCTGGCAGTGGTGATGGTCCTTGCTTGCTATGGGCCGTTTCCTCTTGCGCAGGATGCTTCAGGCTGGGAGCAGCTGGTTGTGCCACCATCTTTGCCTGTCGTTGCCTTGCGCTATCAGACAGCCTCACAGGCAGCCTATGCGCTCCGAGATCGCCCTGTATATCTTTTGCCACGCTCCTTGAAGGAGTATCCTGAGTGGCCGAGTGGTGTAGGTATCGTTGATTCTGATGGGCCTGGGTGGCCTAGGCTCCTGCGGCCTATTGTGGTTGTAGGGTCATCTGTCTACCCGCCACGCCCGGAATTTCTGGGTGCGACCTGTGAGCTTGAGCGAACGATTGAAACGCGGAATTTGCTGGGATTCTTAGGCCAAAGCCTGATTGTGCTGCGTTGCAATCCGTCGTGATATAGCGATGCCAGGCGCTTGTATGAGAGCACAATCACAAATAGAGAGTAAAATCCCTTCTCCAGGAAGTTTTTAGAAAGCAATCGTCAGCATGGAGCGTGATATGTCCAAAGGGCCTAGCTTCCGAAGAAGTAAGCCCTCTGGAACAAATCGATTCTTAGTTGTTATTATCAGTATTGCTGGTAAGGGTAGCGACTGCCTTTTTAAGGTTCTCGACAGTCGTTGCAGCAAACGGTTTGTTTGAACAAATGCGGTTTTCTCTCAAGTGCTCCTCTTCGAACCAGATATGTATGAAAATACATGCATTTTAGTTTAAAAATAACCATCTTGAATATGGGTTTTTCTAGAAAGTTGGGGGCTATACGTGTATGCGCATGACCGCCTCATGTAGACGTTGCGTGAGTGCTGTTTGGCGTTTGCGTTGGTCCTTTTGTTTGACGGCAAGCGCGAGGGCTTTGCGGCTTCCGACTAAAATACAGAGTTTTTTTGCACGAGTAATGGCCGTATAGATCAGGTTACGGTGCAGCATGGTATAGTGCTGGGTTGCAACGGGGACAATGATGGCATCAAATTCGCTGCCTTGGGATTTATGGATCGTGATTGCATAGGCGAGTTGGACTTCATGGAGGTCGTCCGCAGTATAAGTGATGGCTGTTTGACCATATGTAATGACGGCTTTTTTCTCCTCAGGATCGAGAGAGACGATGGAACCAATATCGCCGTTAAAAACGCCGAGGTCGTAATTGTTTTTTACCTGAATCACGCGGTCTTGTTCGCGGAGTATGCGCTCGCCGAGTACGAGTTGCTTGATGCCAGAGCGTTCAGGATTAATATGCTTTTGGATAACGGTATTAAGGGCGTGGGTGCCAAGTGATCCACGAATTTGAGGTGAAAGGACTTGGGTTTCTAGTGGTCCGAAATGCTCGGTAATTGTTTTGGATAAAAGGCGGACAATCATATCCTGGGCCGATATGCCATAGTGAAGGGCGGAGCAGGGATGGACGGATTTCATGATGGCGCGCATATTCGTTATGTCAGCTGCCGACAGGTCGATAGAGAGAAGGTCGACATGCTCAAATTTTTTTGGGACAAGAAAGATGGGTGCATGGGCATCGCTTGGTTTCCATGTGAGGGCGCCTTCTTGGTAACTGAGGGTTTGTTCGGCAATAGTGTGGTCTATGCCGAGAGAGACCTTTCGAAGAAGTGAGCGAGATTTTTGGAGAAAATTGATTTGCTCGCGGGTGGCTTCTTCAGCATCAATCATCATACAGGAGGCTTTTTTCTCAAAAAGGGATGGGTCTGCAAGGGGGGAGGGTACGTCGGGTACCTTGCCTGCGTTGATATCGTGGGCGTACTGGATAATGAGCGATTCTTTTGCCTGACGAAATATCTCTGTGAGGCAAAATGACCGGACATGGGGACTTGCAAGAAGATCAAACAGTACATTTCCTGCGCCAACTGATGGAAGCTGGTTTGGGTCCCCAACCCAAAGGATCTGTGCATGGATAGGTACGGCCCGTATAAGAGCTGCTGCTAGATGCACATCGAGCATGGAGCACTCGTCTATAATGAGGAAGTCGACTTCAAGTGGATTATCTTCATTTTTCTTGAATCCTCGTTGGGGTTGGACTTCGAGGAGGCGATGAATTGTTTTTGCTTCTTTACCTATCACTTCACTCATGCGCTGGGCTGCGCGTCCTGTAGGAGCAGCAAGCATTAGGCGTTTATGTTGAGCAAGTGCTACATGGGCTAAAATACGTGTAATCGTTGTTTTTCCGCAACCTGGGCCGCCAGTTAAGATACTAAAGGATGCTCCCAAAATGCCAAAGACAGCACTCCGTTGTTCCTGTGAGAGCGTGAAGGACTGCTGGAGACAGAAGTCGGTAATAAGAGCCTCGGGTGGGGTTGTGGTTTTACCGAAGGCCATTTTGGCAATTTTTTCAGCAACGGTCCTTTCGTCAAAGAAAAGAGAGGGTGCATAGTAGCCATAGATGGGGAATTCCATTTGTGGCGTGAGGTTCAGTGCATAGATGGCTTTTTCTGCAAGGAGCGATGCGAGGAGGCGATTGATAGCATCAGCTTCTGAGACGTCGAGCAGTTCGCATGCGCGTTCAATGATCTGGTTTTCAGTCAAATAACAGTGGCCGTCTTCGCGGGCGCCAGACAAGACATGCTGGATGCCTGCCATCAGACGTTTATCTCCTGTGAGAGGAAAGCCTAAACGTAGGGCAATCTTATCGGCTGAGAGAAAGCCAATGCCGTCAATATCGCGCGCAAGTTGGTAGGGATTTTGGGAGACAATTTCGATGGCTCTTTTGCCATATGTTTTGAATATTTTAACTGCAAAAAGTGTACTGATTGCATAGCTTTGTAAGAAGAGCATCACATCATGAATGGATTGATGTTCCTGCCAGGCATTTTGGATAGCGATCAGTTTTTTTTGGGTGATGCCTTGGACTTTGAGGAGCTCTTGGGATTGGTGATTAAAAACATCAAAAGTTCGTTCACCAAATTGAGCAACAATTTTCTTGGCTGTTTTGATGCCTATGCCACGAATGAGACCTGATCCGAGGTACTTTTCCAGAGCAGCTGAGGATGCGGGTTGTTTTTCTAGAGCTCGCTCGGCACGAAATTGATTGCCATGCTTAGGGTGCATGACCCAGGTGCCCCAAAATTCCATGGAACTACCGGCAAATACCTGCGCTTGGTGTACAAGGACTGTAATGGTTACAAGGGGTGCATTGAGAGGTGCGACTTTTAGGACTGACCAGCCTGTTTCCTCATTATGGTAAGTGATACGCTCGACGGAGCCTTCAAGGCATTCGTGTTTCATGCAAAGTAAGTACCTAACTTGCTCATAAAAGATTCATACCGTTCATTGAGGTCTAGGGAGCTAAGTTCAAGGTAGGTGTCATCTTCATGATGAGACAGTTTGAGTAGTTTCATGGCATATTTTTCAGAAAGCAGACGATGGAGTGCGATACGATTTTTTGTTCCACCCGTGAAAATAGGTGCAATCATGGCATGGGCTATGTCAACTGGCATGCACTCAAGAGCGTGGGTGAGTAGGCTTGGGCCCCCTTCAATCATAATACTTTGGATGCATCGTCCCCAGTACGCTTCAAGGCGTGGCAGGGAGTCGAAAATGCTCACAAGAGACGCTCCAGGTTGCAGTAGAATATGGCAGGGGACATTTCTTTTGACAGGAGAAAAGAGGGCGCCTTGGAAATTGCTGAGATCTTGGTCTGTGAGAGCGCCTGAACGATCCCATAGTATGCGGAGGGGTTGGCATGTAATGTCGCTACGGTGGCGGAATGTGAGTTGTGGTTTATCGCAAAGGAATGTGCCTGCTCCAATAAGGACTGCGTCATAGCGCTGGCGGAGAATGTGGGCATAGGTGCGATCATGTGTGATCCATTGAGAGGTCGAACGATCGTCTGCGAGTTGTCCATCAAGCGTTTGGGCCCATTTAAGGGCAATCATGGGTCTTTGGTACCAATGCTGTATAAAGAAGGGAAGATTGAGGAGAAGGCTTTCTCGTCCATAGGAGCCCAAGAGAACTTCTTTCCCTGCTTGGTGCAATTGCTGAATGCCTTGGCCGAGCACGCGTGGGTTGGGGTCAATGAGAGCAATATGAATACGTTTGATAGGGCTGCGGCAGATCATGGCAGCGCATGATGGTTGATGGCCTTGGTAGCTACAAGGCTCAAGTGTGACAAAAAGCTCTTCAGCGTCTGGTGTAAAGGCAATGGCTTCTGCATGTTGTCCGCGGTACACAGAAGTGACACCTTGCGAAATGTTTCTGCCATTTTCTACCCCTACGCAGCCCACTATCGGATTTGGTGCACTGACGCCTACCTGTTTTGACGCAAGTAGCAATGCATGGAGCATTGGGTCATCGGTTTTTGTTGAATGTGGGGCGTAGATTGGTCCTTCGAGCACGTGAGAGTCATATGTCAGAATGCTGATAGCGTAAAGAAAAAAATACTTTTTTATACATTTTGCCGATATATAATTGAGAACTAAAGGCGGGTATGTGAAGAAAATACTTATTGTTGATGATGAGCCTGAGATACGAGAAGTGATCAGCTTCTTTTTAGAAAGTGAATGCCAGGCTGAGATTATTGAAGCAAGTTCGGGTCTTCATGCAATAGAATGCCTGAAGCAGAATCCTGATATTTTCTGCATCATCTGTGATTATCGTATGAGTCCAGGTACTGGGGGGGATGTTTTCAAGTACCTTCTGGAAATAAAGAGTAAGGCTTTGTTTGTTCTTGCAAGTAGTGAACGGCCAGAGATGCATGAAGAATTTACAGGGCATACGCTTGCAGGGTGTATTGAGAAGCCTTACTTAGCCGAAGGACTGAAGAAGGTGCTTCCTTTTCTCAAAAGTGGTACGGAGTCTGCCACAGGTATGCTGGATGAGTACTCGCGCATCAAAACAACGCTGCTGTATCGAGCAAACGTGATGCCATGTGATATTTATTTGCGTCTTTCAAAAGCGAAATTTATTAAAATTATCTTTGCTCAAGATGTCTTTGGTGAAGATGAGCTAAAAAGATTTGACCTCAAAGATTTGCAATACTTGCATATAAAGATAGCAGATTATTCTATTTTTTTTGGCAAACTGGAAAAGGATTTTATTAGTCGGGTTGCAACAAAAAATTTGACTGAAACTGAGTCTCTTAATTTGTCACTCGAAATGCAAGAAACTGTACATAGTTTGTCCGTTGCTATGGGGTTTTCGGAAAAAATTGAGACTATTTCAAAAACCAATGTTTCTTTAGCACTTAAAATGATTGAGGCAAAGCCAGGACTTGCAGATTTGTTGAAGAAAATATCTATCACATCTGAAAATTATATTTCATCACATTCATTGATGTTACCTTATGTTGCTTGTGGTTTGGCTGATCTTATGAAATGGAATTCGGATCAGACATTTTATAAGTTGACGCTTGCATCATTTCTGCATGATATCTCGCTTGATGATGATGCACTTGCTGCCTACTCGAGTGTTGAGGAGCTTAAAACAGATATGCTGCATGTGAAGACATGGACGGAGGCGCAACTGCAAGAGTATCTCAATCATCCACAAAAGGCAGCGCAGATAGTGACATCTTTTCATGAGATACCACCTGATGTAGATAGTATTGTTGCGCAGCATCATGAATTGCCTGATGGGTCAGGTTTTCCGATGCATCTTAATTATGCACGTATTTCGCCACTTGCTTGTCTTTTTATCATTGCTCATGACATTGTGACATATTGTTATAAAAAAGGTAATTGTATCGATATGCAAGCATTTGTACTGGATCGTGAGCAATCCTATGTCAGTGGAAAGTTTAAAACGATCTTCGTTGCTTTGAAAAAAAGTATTGCATTGAAAAATTCTTGACAGAAAAAGACGCTTGGCGTAGCACCACAAGCTATGTGGCAGCTCCTTCTCATGACTATGATAGTTTTTGCAGTAGAGAAGCCACGTGAGATTGAGAAGATGGTCGTTACAGAGCATCTTGGGGCACAGTTTCCAGTAGAAAGTATCTTTCGTTGGGAAGATGGGCACCAAGGGCCTGTGCGGCTTGTGCGGCCAACGATTTTTGTTTTTGCCTACTATGAATGCCCGATGCTGTGCACCCTTGTGCTTAATGGTCTTGTCCAGGCCTTAGAGAAGATGCATCTTGTCTTAGGTAAAGACTACGATGTGATCACATTGAGTATTGATGCAAGGGAGATGCCGGAGCTTGCGCGTCAGAAAAAAAATAACCTTCTTGCAAAGAGGCGTGTCGATCCAGCTGGCTGGCATTTCTTGACAGCGTCCGAGCAAATAATTCGACTTACAGCGGATACTTTGGGTTTTCCGTTTTCTTACGATGCGCGTCACGATCAGTTTATTCACCCAGCGCTTATTATTGTTCTCACAGCGCAAGGACGTATAGCGCGGTATCTTTATGGGACAGAATTTGTTGCACAGGATCTAGATTTTGCCATCAAAGAGGCAAGGCAAGGGACGATCGCAAAGGAGACAGTCCTTGATCGCGTTCTTCTTTTTTGCTTTCACTTCGATCCTAGTAAGAATCACTATATACTCAACGTGTGGCGTATTGTGCAAATTGTCATTAGTATCCAGGTGATCGTTATGGCTCTTTTTTTAATAATTCTTTGGAGGCCAACATGGATCAAAAAATAGGTATTATTATTCCAGCTCGAGATGGCTCATCACGGTTCCCTCACAAGCCGCTTGCAAAAATTTGTGGTGTCCCTATGTTGGAGCGCATGTGGAAGTTGGCAAATCAACTAGATGTGCCTGTTATTATAACAAGTGAGTCAAAGCACGTGCTGGAAAGTGCGAGGCGTTTTGGAGTGCCTGATGTATCGCTCGTGCTTACTGGGAATTGCCGTAACGGCACGGAGAGAGTCTTTGAGGCATGTAGGTCTAGGCAGTTTGAGAGTGTTATTAATCTGCAAGGAGATGCTGTTTTGCTGCCACCTTGGGTGATTGCAGATCTTTTAGCGTGGATGAGGACTCATGCAGGAGAGTATGCGACAGTTGCTGTTCCTATGGACTGGGAGGTTTTTCAGCGCTTTGAGAAGGAAAAGGTTTCTGGGCGGGCAAGCGGCACTTTGGTTGTGTGTAACATGAATCATCAAGCAATGTATTTTTCAAAAAATATGATTCCATCTGTAAGGAATAAGCCTGAGAAGAGTCCTTATTTGCGGCATATTGGGATCTATGGATACCGCCTTTCTGGACTCAAAAAATATATGGATTTAGCTCCAACACCACTTGAAGAAATTGAGGGGCTCGAGCAACTTCGGCTTTTGGAGCATGGGTATCCACTGCATGTTGTTATGAGTTCTATGCGTGGACGTACGATGTGGTCTATTGACTACCCTGAGGACATTGCTGTTGCTGAACGGATTTTGCAGCAAGAAGGTGAGTTGTGAGACTTATTGTGGCGCGTCACGGGAATACTTTTTGGACTGGCCAGGAGCCAGTTTTCATTGATGCTTCCTGCGATCTTCCTCTGACAGATGAGGGGCGTCAGCAGGCTCTCCGGTTAGCGGATGCTCTTTGTAGTTATCCACCAGATCGTATCATTGCAGCCCCCCTTCTTCGTACCTGGGAGTATGCATGGATTATTGCGCGTTCTCTGCAGGATCGCCTCAAATGGGCTGGAACTGTGCAGGAGGATAGGGTGCTATCTGAGATTGATTATGGTTCGTGGACGCAGAAGAGCATGCATGCAATTGATCCAGAGGCATATCGCGCTTGGCAGGAACAAGGGGTTCTCCATGGCAGAGGTCTTGATGATCGTATGCGACCTTGGCTGGACTCATTGTCTGGCTCCGTGCTTATTGTCACAAGTGCGGGCATTGCGCGATTTTTGGGTCATGTTATTGAATCAGGTCAATGGAAGATGGCAACGGGCAAGGTGAGTGTCTGTGAGCGTTGTGATGGTGAGTGGCATGTTCTTGCTAGGAATGTTGCTTTTTTGGGATTTTAAGACAGAAACATGTATGACAGCTTGAGGCGTCATAGGATAAGGTGCCGCAATGGTCGGTAGCAATTCTATGTGAGATACTGAGCCCGAGGCCTGTACCTTTCCCGACGACTTTTGTTGTGAAAAATGGGTCCATCATTTTTTCAATAATGGTAGGTGCGATCTTGTTACCGCTGTCTGTGATTGAAATGCATGCCATTGTCTCATTCTCTGTCACGTCCAGGGTGATCCATTTTTCTTGGAGTTCTTCAATAGCGTCATGAGAATTATTGAGAAGATTCATGATGATTTGTCCAATCTGAGATGGACGGCACTCAATGGTAAGTTCCTCGGGACAGGTGACTGTCAGATCGATACTATGGTTTTTAAATCGCTCCTTGCAGAGCTCCATGAGATCATCAATAATAGATTTTATTTTAATTTGCTCCATGGGGTCTTGCTCGGCATTGCGGGAAAAGGAGCGTAAACCTTTGACGATTTTAGTGATACGCTCCACCATGGTCTCAATGCGGTTAGCGTCAAGCTCTATTTTCTCTCGATCAATGGGGTCCATATAGATGCGTTTTTTAATTTGATTTATTTTCCCTACAATCACAGCAAGGGGATTATTGATTTCGTGGGCAATGCCACTCGCCATTTCACCAAGGGATGACATTTTTGCAGACGATGTAACCATAATTTGCTGATTTTCAATAATCTTTTCAGACTTCTTTTTTTCTGTCAGGTCAGAGAACGTGATAAGCATATTGTATGCATTGAGGAAAACGGGCGTGCAGGTGATGCTTATTGGCAAGTTCTGTCCTTTGAAGGAAAGGATAGTTTCATCTTCGGATGAGTAGAATTTTTTCTGAACGCAGACTTTATCTGCTAGTTCGGGCGATGTCAGGTCCTTAATATTTTTTTCTAAAAGCACTTCTTGAGAGATACAAAGAATGGATGCTGCTGCCCTATTGCAAAAGATAATAAGCCCATCTTCATTGACCATGCATACTCCTTCAGTCATTGCTTCAAAAAGCGCGTGGAGTCTAATCTCTTTTTCTCGGGATTCTTTTTCTGCTGCTTGCAGCTGCAGTTCTTTCTCTTTTCTTTTTGAAATATCATTCGCAATGATGATGATTTGGCTTACTTCGCCATGCTGGTCAGTAGGCGGAACGGCTGATAGTGATATCCAAAAAGTTTTTTTATTCTTCATGCAAGCTTCGCCATAAAAAATAGATTTTTCTTGCATTTTGAGCATTAGTGATTCAAGAAGAGAGTCGTTTTCTTCATTTTTGACAAAAAAAGAAGAGATATTTTTCTGGCAGACCTGCTCCTCTTTGAGTTCTATTTTTTCTAAAAATCGCTCATTTGCAGATAGTATTACGCCATTAAGGTCTAAAAAAATCACCATACTAGATGCATGAAGCGCGTAGAGATGTGCTTCTATAAATACTTCTTGCTCGATTGTTTTTTCTCGAAGCATTTCACATTTAGTAACGTCTTCAAACACGATGAGACGTTCTTGGTTTTCTAGAGAATCAGATACCCATAGTTTATAGAATCCTGCAGACTGGTCTGGTCGCTGTATCTGAGTCGAAAAGCTTTGGGTGGGTTTTTCGATGCCTTCGCAGTCTACTAATTGTATTTCAATGTTTGGTACAAGTTCATGGAGAGGTGTATGCATAAGATCTGGTATACCAAGCATACATGAAAGTGACTTATTGTAGTAAGTGATTAAAAATGTGCTATCTATTTTTGCAATACCAAAAGGAGCGTTGTTGATGATGGTTTCGAATTCTGTTGCTTGCTGACAAGTGTTCTTCAGACTTTTTTTTATTTTATTACAGATGGGATTCATGATTCGTCTTTATTGAAGGCCTTAAGCCTTACAGTGAAGCATGTTTCGTTGTCTTTGTTTTTTGAAAAAGTCAGTAAACCGTGATGAGCATTAATGATGCTTTTTGAGATAGCGAGTCCAAGTCCTGTACCTTTTCCGACTTCTTTTGTTGTAAAAAATGGAGAAAATATTTTGTCTTCTATGTCCTTGCTGATACCTGACCCATTGTCAGTGATGGTGATGTAGATGTCGCCATTTTCAATTTTTGTCGTAATGCGGACATACTTTTTTTCATTCTCTGATTCAGCTGATGCATCAATACCGTTTTGTATTAAATGCATAAAGACCTGCTCAAGTTCATTGGGATCGCACCATGTTTTTATTTGACTCATTGGTCCTTTTTCAATAAAGACTGAATTTTTTTGAGCATAAGAAGATGTTGTTGAGATTGCATCTTGTATGATTTTTTCTATACATTCGCTTGTGCGAAAGTGTTTTGTTGAAGAACGAGAGAACTTTTTGAGGCCAAACACAATGGATGCAATGCGTTGTATCGATAGTTTTATTACTTCTATTTTCTCTTTAATTTTTTCTGGATTTTTATTTTTTTCAATGATATGGATGCTGCCATCAATGATAGCGAGAGGATTGTTTATTTCATGTGCAATTCCTGCACTCATTTCTCCTAAAGATGCCAGTCTTGCGGCTGATATCATTCTTATTTTTTGCTCTTCAATTTCTTTTTCTAGCTCATTATGAATAGTTATGTCCTCGAATGTAACGATAATTGATTTATTATTCTTATCGTCGTCAATTGGGACGCACATGTAGCGTACTGCGAATGTTGATCCGTCTTTCCGTATGAAGTTGTCTTTTATGTTCACAACCATTGTTTGTTCATGAAGTGCGCGGTAAATAGGGCACTCGTTTGATAAAAATTGTGATCCGTCGCTATGTTTGTTATGGATAAGGTCGTGTGCGTTTTTTCCGATGAATTCTTTTTCGGTGTAGCCGATCATACGAAGGCATGATGTGTTACAGAGCGTAACAATGCCGTGCTTATTAATGAGATAGACGCCCTCGAGCATGGATTGAAAAAGTTTTTCGAACCTATTTTTCTCTTTTTCTTTTGCTTCTTTGGTGTCATCAAGAATTGTTACTAGATATTTATATGCGCCAATGTCATTTTTGCTAATCAGATTTGTGCGTATTCTGATGCCGTTATGTTCGTTCATTGCGGTTATTTCTTCATGAATTGCCTTCTTGTCAGCGCTCAGTATGATTGAAGAAAAGAGAGGATCAAGAATGTCTTCGATTTTTTTTTCAAGTGTTTCAAGCGATGATTTTTTTGTGATTTTTTCTGCGGCATCATTATAGTAAAGGATGCGGCAATCGTTTTCTAAATCGCGAATAATGACGCCAAGAGGCATGTTATGGAGTATTTTTTCAAGGACATTGCTTTTTACTTGAGGTTCCTTTTGTTTTGTTTCAATAGCGGAGTAATCGTGTAGGATTATAAAAACTCCTTTCACTTTTCCTGCCTCATCTTTATCTGGAATATAGTTGCATTGGACTAACTTGGTGCCTGTCAGATAGGGTATGGTGCTGTAAAAAATTTGTTTTTCACCAAGGAGAGCTTGTTCGATATGTGGCTTGATATCAATAAATGCTGTTTCGCCAATTACATCTTTGATGTATTTCCCAATGAGTGATTCGTGTGGCACATGAAGCCATTCTGTATACTGAGGTGTTGCGTAGACATAGCGAAGTTCTGAGTCAACATATGATATGAGGCTAGGAACAGACTCTAGTGTTTTCTGTAAAAAATGTTCCCTGCTCGATTTTTTTTTGATACGCTGCATAGATGTCATGAGTATTTTTTTTAGCCACATCATACATTGATACAAAAGTGCATGGTTTTGTCGGGAGCTGAGGAAAATAAGGATCGTGCAGGCAGGGATGCAGTTGAATGAGAATGATGCAATATGTGAAACATAGATGTAGTAAAAGAAGAGAGTACAATAAGCGAGAGATTCAGAGAGAAAATGAAAGACGCTGCTGCAAGTTTCGTCAATGGAGTGATATTTTCTTCGTCTTATATCATGCATAAAGCGAGACTTTTCTTTTAGTAGGAGGTGCAGGAAAATAAAAACATGAATATTAATCGCTGCTTCTTGTAGGAAAAAATCGTCATTTTGTGCAATTGTTTTCGATGCTAATGAAAAAATGGAAGAAAAATAGACCCAGGCAAAGATCAGTGAGGTACTGTTGAGTCCAATAAGACCGATTTTTTTATAGGACCCTTGGCGAGTGGCCGTTTTTTTTTGAATATCAAGACATTGGATAGAGCTGAGGATGAGGATAAGGAGGCAACTTGTTCCGTCATTTTGCCATAAGCAGGTAAGAAAAAATGCTGCAGCGAGGTAAAGTCGAAATCGATTTTTTCGAATTTGGTCTAAGAGGTACACTTTTCACCCGGTTCCTTGAGAAGCGTATCGGTTGAGTGTACTTAAAATCTAAAAATATACAGGGATATCAATCATAAGTGCCTTGAAGGTACCCGTTGACGTTATGATGCTTTGCATATAGCCGATGGCGGGGCGTAGTATGATATGATCTATTTTTAATGCGGCGCGCGGTCCTGCTATGAACGATAGATTGTCAGAGGTCTTAGTTGTGAGCCAATGCTGGTAAAGGATCTCTGCTTGGAGGGAGAATTTTTCATTCAGTGCATAGCCTGTAGAGATGCCTGAGGTCGTATGGGTGCTGACAGGAGGATCCATTATGCCACGTGCACGTGTTTGTTGGATTAAGGTTGTCTCCCATTGGAAGGTCCAGCTTTTTGTTGTAAAGACCAAGTCGACGCCTGGCATAATGGCATAGGTGTTCACTGCGGTCATGGCATTATCCATGGCAGACCGCGCTAGATTGGAGCTTGTCAAAGCTAGGGTATTGCCGGATCCGAATGGTGCTGTGAGGCCTAGGAAAAGCTGCATCTTTATGTGCTTGAGTGGCATGAGGTAGCTGCCTGCAATGAGAGGATTGAAGCAAGCGCTCGCGCCTGCTTGATTAGGAGGTGTATTCCAGGTGCCGCCTACTTTGAGAATGACTGCAAAGTCGTTAAATACCTTGGCACCTGAGAGTATGCTCGTAGTATTAAATCCGCCTGCGCGCTTTGTGTCATCGGTGTAAGGTGCATTTATAGAGTCAAGGCGGACGTTGTCGGTGTGGTTCAGTGCGCGAAGCTGAAAAGGGATGGCATGTACAAAAGAGACAAGGAGTATGAGGATGGTCATGCTGCTATCGTAAACGAGCATGCGGTGAATGGACCAGGGATTCTTACCAAAAAATAGTACTGAATTTAATCGGCCGGGCCAGCTTGAGCTGCTATTGGTTGGTCTGGAGCTGCTATTAGTTGGTCTTGCTTATCTGCTGGAGGGGTTATGGGTTTTGCCAGGCCAGGTACACGTCTGGCACCCGGGGGTAGTTGGGTGGGAAAAAGAGAAGAATCAGGAGGATGGACGGCAGGAGCAGGAGCGTGAGCACCAGCAGCGGCAATAGCAGCAGTAGCGGCATTTTTTTGCCGGGCCTTGGCCTTGAGCTCGAGATTGGCGTGCATCTTTAGGGCGGCTTCAGAATGGGATAAACGATTTTGATTTTGGGAACTAAGGTCCTTGTTGTTCTTAGAGGCATGAGGCGGAGGACTTGTATCATTTATGGATCGATTTGTTGCAAACGTTGGTGATATCAGTGCATGTAAGAGTAAAATAGAAATAATTTTCATATGAAATAGTCGGTATGTTTGTTGCGCAAATAGAGTGCGCTTATGTAGGTCATATGGGCAGCAATGTGCCACCTGTGACGCGCTTTGGCCTTTATGCGCAGAAGATGACGCCATGAGCCGTAATGACTCTATGGATAAAGAATGCGATTTTAGTACTGGGAAGGTTAATGACTGCTTGTGGGTAGGTATGCATTTGGGTGAGATAGTTTTTCAATGGTTTGTGGCACAGGTGGAGCTGGTAGCTTAAACCGCCATTGATGCGTAGGTTTGATGCTGTGGCATGCTGTGTTTAAGTGACGCTTGTAATGGTGCCAGTAACTAAGAGTCGGTACTGGGTGGGAGAAAAAAGCAATTGGAGCTGGATGGAGAGGCTATAGATGCCTTTTGCTTTTTTATAATAAGCTCTGAGGCGGAGTTCTTGGAGGAGGCGATCAAGTAGTATTTGGTACTCCTGTGTTGCTTCGGCTTCGACAGCATAGGTTGTGAGGACGCCTGTGACGGCCAAAGTATTGAGAGTCTCTGATCCGGTGTAGGGGTCGCGGGTGAGTGGGAGCTTGAAGGCTGGATGGTCTTCGCCGAGAGCGGGAGTTAGGTCCTTTTGTTGTGCGGGAAGATAATCATTATTGTCAGGATGACTTGCTGCAAGATGCAGGGATGCCTCGATATTTTTCATTCGCTGGATGATGCGGATGCCGGTAAATGCTGTGATGCGGGGAACTAGGAGTCTGCCTTTTTCGAACTGTGTTGCTAAGTGATCGATTTGAATCTCTTCGTCGGCTAGAATATCAAGCACGGCGTCCTGCTCGCTTGGTGAGAGTTTGCCTTCAATTCTAAGACTGAGACTGTCGTCTGTTTCAAGTTCGCTCTCAAAGGATTCTGAAGGGAGTTCTTCAGGTATTTCGGTTTCTTCAATAATAAGGGAGTCTGGCTCTTTGACTTCCTCTGTCGTTTCACTGGCAAAAAGGTCGTCTGAGAGAAGAAAGTCGTTATCCATGCCTACCTCGAATGAATGTTAAAGCCTGCTCAGCACAGCGGGTCTCAAATTCATTCTGCGACATAGAGAGAAGTTTGCGCAAGGTCTTGGTTTTTGGGTCTGGTTGTGGTCGCTGGATCAGGTGGGGCGTTTTTTGACGAGCAATGCTCCAGTTCATGCCACAAAGTGCCCGGGCGTAACTGATGCCCTCACGATGATGAAGAAACCGCTCCTCAAGAAATATACCTATTTCTGGCAAATGTGTTTGCAGCAGGGCTCCCCATGCGTCTAAGAAAGGAGCTGTTGGCATGAGGAGTACTGGGTTTTGGCGTAATGCGGGCACCTGGCGGAGTGCGTAATGTCTGTGATTTTCTAGTGCCATCGATGTTTTTGTGCCTGCAACAGTAAGCTGGAGTTGGTAGAGCTCGCCGATATGGACAAGGGCGCCACCTGGGCGAGCTGCATGTCTGAGTCCTAGCAGCTCAAGTTGCCATAGATCGCAAGATCGGTCGAGGTCCCCACAATTATGGGTGATTGCAGCACATGCTTCGAGCATTGCTTTGCCATCATGATGGAGGCTTTTAAAAAATGCTTCCTGCATAAGGATAGATGCTCGAATAAAATCAAGGATTTTTTCCTGCATGGATCGGGCTTCTTTAGAGGCAAACATTTGTAAGCGTCCGTAGGCGCCCGTAATAATGGTGAGTATTTCACCGTGGTGGCCGCAGATGTACCGATCATTTGATGTGACAAATCTGCGTGAGTACTTGCGGTGATCCCAGTGCGCAACTTCATTCAGAATAAATTGAGCCATTTCAAGAGTATCGTCATGATTGGCGCGCATCCATGCATGGAGGCGTATTTGTTGATCGACATCAGTTGGTAAAAAACTTGCGCATGTCAGCATATGTGAGGTTACTAGCAGTTTGAAATACTCGAGGTCATTGAGTTCTTGGGCTGCAAGATGCTCGAAAAGTCGAGCTGCAGGCGAGTCGTATTGTCCAACTGATGGGATTGCGCCTTTTACCTGTTGTACGAGAATATTTTGGGTGACACCCTCTTTATTTGCCATGGCATTTTTTATATTTCAGACCGCTCCCGCAAGGGCAAAGAGCGTTTTTCGGTACCTCAGGTACCTGTATGTCAGGCGTCAGCATGAGCTGGATAGGTTCTAATGGGATGGGATCCATGAAAAATATTTTCTTTACAACGTCAATTGGGATCTGTTGCATCATGATTTGAAAGAAGGCAAAGCCCTGTTTCTTATACTCAATGAGGGGGTCTTTTTGTCCGTAGCCCTGGAGTCCAATGCCGTCGCGCATATGGTCCATGGCGAGTAAGTGATCTTTCCAGAGTTGATCAATCGTTGTAAGTAAAATGATCTTGTCCATCTGATGCAAGTACTCGGTATTTTCTGGTGTTTCTCTGTCGTCAAAAAGCTTGCCTACTTCCTGTATGAGGTACTGCTGGCAGTCGTGCTGTGTTAGTGGGAAGAGATTTTCTTCTTGTACAAGATTTTGTGTATGAAAAAGTGTTGCAATGCTGCCATTTAGTGCTTGTACAAATTCTGGGATACTGAAAAAATCGCCATCCGCTTTTTTGAGCATGCGGTTTTTTGGAAAGAATTCCTCAGCAATGCCAGCGCAGATTTCGGTAATCATCGATTTAATCATGCCTTTGAGAGAGCTTTGTGACAGAACCTCTCTGCGCCAAGCATAGATGACTTGACGCTGCTGGTTCATGACATCATCGTATTCGAGGAGATGTTTTCGCACATCGTAGTTATGGCCTTCCACTTTACGTTGAGCAGTTTCAATTGATCGGTTGATCATTTTATGCTCAATAGGGGCAAAATCGTCCATATATTTCGAGATGTTCACGCCAGCAAAAATGCGCATGAGGTCATCATCGAGGCAGAGATAAAAGCGGCTCTCTCCTGCGTCTCCCTGGCGGCCTGCGCGGCCCCGTAACTGGTTGTCGATACGTCTAGATTCGTGACGCTCTGTACCGAGGATAAAGAGGCCACCTCGTTCTAAGACGCCTTCGCGCTCTTGTGCACAGCAATGTTTCCATTTCTCAATTGCAGCTTGCATTTGTGCATCATAGCTTTGTTTCTGGAGTTCGATTTCTAATGTAGGCATTTCGACAAAGGGGCCGACTTCATGGCGAGCAAGGAATTCTGCATTACCACCTAGGACAATATCTGTGCCGCGGCCAGCCATATTGGTTGATATTGTGATAGCATTGAGGCGACCTGCCTGGGCGACAATTTCGGCTTCCCGGTCGTGCTGCTTAGCATTTAAAACATGATGTTGGATATTATCTTGTCGGAGCAATGCAGAGAGTTTTTCTGATTTTTCAACTGATACGGTACCGACAAGGACTGGTTGGCCCTTTTCTTTGAGACGTTTGATTTCTTCAGCAATAGCCTTGAGCTTGACAGTTTCCGTTTTGTACATGATATCTGAACGGTCGATACGGATCATAGGCTTGTTTGTTGGAATAACAGTGACTGCGAGCTTGTAAATTTGCTGAAATTCCCTCGCTTCAGTGTCTGCAGTTCCGGTCATGCCTGAAAGTTTCTTGTACATACGAAAATAATTTTGAAACGTAATAGTGGCGAGTGTTTGGTTCTCGTTTTCTATTCTGACGCCTTCCTTGGCTTCAATAGCCTGATGAAGACCATCTGACCAACGTCTCCCAGGCATGAGTCGGCCAGTGAATTCATCGACGATAATTACTTCGCCTGATTTGACGACGTAATCTGTATCGCGTCGGTAGAGAACGTGTGCCCTTAAGCCTTGGTTGACATGATGAAGCAGTTCAATATGGGTGGGGTCATAGAGATTGGAGACGCTGAGTCTTCTTTCCATCTTCTCAACGCCACTGTCTGTTAAGGATGCTGTCTTTGATTTCTCATCAATAGTGTAGTCCTTATCCTTAATGAGGCCACCTTCGTGGCGTAAAGTCGTGTCAATAGTGTAGTAGAGCTCGGATGAGTCCTCAGTAGGTCCACTGATGATAAGGGGGGTTCGCGCTTCATCAATTAAAATGGAGTCCACTTCATCGACAATGGCAAAATGGAGATTGCGTTGCACATAATCGTCCAGGCGGAATTTCATATTGTCTCGAAGATAATCGAACCCAAATTCATTATTTGTGCCATAGACAATGTCACAAGCATAGTTAATTTTACGCTCTGAGTCATTCAGTCCGTGGACAATAGTGCCTGTTCGGAGACCTAAAAAACTATGAATGCGGCCCATTGACTCGGCATCGCGACGGGCAAGGTAGTCATTGACGGTCACGACATGGACGCCTTCCTGAGTGAGGGCGTTAAGGTAGCAGGGGAGTGTTGCAACCAATGTTTTTCCTTCCCCTGTGCGCATTTCGGCAATCTTGCCTCGGTGCAGCGTGACGCCTCCAATCATTTGGACATCATAGTGTCTTTGTCCCGTCACGCGAAGTGAGGCTTCTCGGACGGTTGCAAATGCTTCTGGAAGAAGTGCGTCGATTGATTCCCCTTGGTCCAGTCTTTCTCGAAAGCGTTGTGTTTGAGCCTGGAGCTGGGGATTGTCCATCTTCTGGATGCGTGATTCGCATTCGTTGATGCGGACAATAAGGGGTTGGATCGTTTTGAGTTCTCGATCGTTCTGCGTTCCAAAAATTGCACGTGCGAAATTTTGTATCATGGGAAAATGAGAATAACGGCCTTCTTGCGTACTGTCACTTATTTTTTAATTTTCATGCAGCGTATCTTTGAAGATAAGGGAGTGTGGACCCATTAGGTAGCCTTATGGGGGGTGTGAGGACCCGGAGAGCGGCCATCATTGTCCAATATAGTGATTCTTGGGGTCCATTGCCAACACAACCATCGATTGAAGCTTTGGTTAATCTGAGGTGGGACGTTTTAAGGGGGGAGGATAATTGTGCGCCGTGCCATTCGCCATAGATACTGCACGAGCTTAGAGCTAAAAAAACATATCCGCTGTTCGCTGTTGTGGCACTAGGCGCTCAAAAGCTCTTCTTAATGTGTGGTCGCTTGCTGCTTCGATATTATTGCCAGCAAAGTTGAGTGTTACGAGGCTCTTGAGATGCATCAAAGCGTCAGCTAATACACGAGCGCCTTCTGGCCCAATATCGTTGTAAGAAAGATAAAGTGTCGTGAGATTTGGAAGATGTTCTAAAGCGCCAGCTAATAGACGAGCGCCTTCTGGTCCAATATTGGTGTGAGAGAGATCGAGTGTCGTGAGATTCGGGATATTTCCTAAAGCGTCAGTTAATGCACGAGCATACCTTGATCCGATACGGTTCCCAGAAAGGTTGAGTGTTGTGAGATTTCGGAGATGTGCAAAAGCGTCGGCTAATATACGGACCTCTTCTGGTCCAATATTGGTGTAAGAGAGATCGAGTGTCGTGAGGTTGGGGAGATATTCTAAAGCGCCAGCTAATGCATGAGCGTCTTCTGGTTGAATAATGTTGTGAGAAAAATCAAGTGTCGTGAGATTGGGGAGATTCCTTAAAGCGTCAGTTAATGCACGAGCATTGTGTAATCCGATACGGTTCCCAGAAAGGTTGAGTGTTGTGAGATTTTGGAGATGTACAAAAGCATTAGCTAATGTACAGATGCTGACGCTGCCTAGACTGTTCATGCTCAGGTCGAGTGCTGTAAGTTTTTTGAAGTGTATAAAAGAAGTGGCTAGTGTACGAGCGCCTTCTGGACCTATCTTGTTATCGCTTAGCTTGAGTGATGTGAGATTTGGGAGATTTACTGAAACGTCAACCAATGCACGAATGCCCTCTGATCTGATAGAGTTCTTAGAAAGATCGAGTGTTGTGATACGTGAAGGGTAGTGGAATAGTGCAGGGATATTCAAACTTTGAATATCGTCATTTTTGAGGCCCAGTGTTGTGAAATTCTCGAGGTGCATAAAAGAGTGAGCTAATGCAGAGGTAGCTATACTAAGAAGACAGTCTTCAATGGTTAGTTTTTCTAATTTTTTTAATTGAGAAATTCGTATAATCGTCGTTGGTGAAATAAAAAAAGGAATCTTGAAGTTTTTTTTGCAAGTTATCGTTAATTGCGAGAATTGCTTTGACTTTTCACTGTCCAGAAATACCTTAAGTTCATTGTCGTCACGAAAAACAATTTTAATTTCATTTTCTAAATAGAGTGGAAATATTTTTTCATATTCATCGTAATCAATATTGTTTTTCCAGCGCTTCATGTACTGAGGGTTTTTGCGATGCCAGTCTTTTATTTTTTCTTGGTCATTGGAATCTTTAAGTAGACCTAAGGGATTGTGGTGTATGAAATTAAAATATTTTGTTAAATCAGAGTCGCTCGCTAATTTTAGCCATACGTCTAATGACATATTGGGCAGCACAGGAGATTTTGCAGTGCTCTTCTGAGAGGTTAATGGTGTATTTTCTGGTCTTTTGTTAAAAGACCTCGAGTTTGTACAGGCAGTCATCTGGATGATCATTGTGCAGAAAACACAACAATTCAGAACATTTCTTTTTTCCATAGCATGCTCCGATTATAAAAAACCAATCAGGGTGTTTATACTTCATTTTAGCATCACGTGTCAATGATCGTCATGCTTAGCGCATTGCCCGCAAGAACTAACACAAGAGCGATCCACCTGTATGAATCATGCTTTAATTTTCATGCAATGCGTCTTCGAAGATATAGGAGCGTGGGTCAACCGGGTAGCCATGCACACGGACTTCGTAATGGACGTGTGGACCTGTAGAACGGCCACTGTTGCCTAATGTGGCGATTTTTGTACCTCGCTTTACCTGTTCGCCTAATTTGACTGCAAAACCACGCAGATGCCCATACCATGTCTCAATGCCGTAGCCATGGTTAATAATGATGGTAAGCCCGTAGCCAGGTTTTGCTGAGGCGTAGATCACTTCCCCATCAGCTGGTGCGTGGACAGGTGTGCCTGGTCTATTGGCGATATCGACGCCCTCGTGCATTTTGATTCGTCCGCCTAAAGGGGAGCTTCTGACACCAAAGCCGGATGTAAAATACCCTTCTGCTGGTTGTCTTGTGGGGAGTGCGGCAAGGAAAGATTGCTTGTCGCTGAGAACTTCGTAGACGTCCTGGAGTGTGGCTTCTGCCTTCTGGGACGTGCTTAGCATCAAGGCGAGTCGTTGCTGGAGTTGTTCGGGGCTTGGGATCTCAAGACGTGCATCATCATTTGGTGCAGCTTGGGGTGCGGTCATTGGGATACTTTGGGTATCAATATGCATAATGATCTTGAGGCGTGTCGAAAAATTCTTCATGCGGTCCAAGGTCTCTTCAATAGCGTCGACATGATTTTGGAATGCTTGCACTTGTTGGCGAAGGTCGCGATTTTCTTGTTTAAGTTCTCTATTTTCGCCTATCTGGCCCATAACAAACCAGTAGTCAAGAAACATCATACAGGCGATCATCATAAGGAATCCGCAGACAATAGATGCACCGTGGATCACCCAGCTGGGTAGCACGATACGTCTTGTAGGGGCATGTCTATCTGGCACTATGAGAATAGTGTAAGTACGGGATTTCATATTGACTCAATGCGTAAGACAATGCATGAAATATTATCCCCGCCTCCTCCCTCATAGGCAGCTTGAATAAGTGCTGGTGTGCTATGTTCTTGTGTTTGTATGATTTTGTTCATTGCAGCATCGTCAACGGGGCCTGAGAGGCCATCAGAACATAATAGGATGCGGTCGCCTGGACTGAGCTTGTATTCGTAGGTATCAATAATAACGTGAGGTTCGAAACCAACTGAGCGAGAGAGGACATTTTTTCGGCTATCTGTTTTTGCCTCAGCCCGTGTCATAAGGCCGGCATGTACTCGCTCCTGGACAAGTGAGTGATCCCGTGTGAGTTGCCAGTAAAGGGGGGGTTTAAAAAGGTAGCAGCGTGAATCACCAACATGGCCAATGATGAGTTGCCTTCCTCGGATGAGAGCGAGGGTCATTGTTGTGCCCATGCCTTGTAATTCAGGCGTTTCCCGTGATTTTTCATAAATGACGCGGTTGGTGTGAAGGAATGCGTCAATGATATTTTTTTTCATCTCTGATTCTTGATGGTTTTGAATGTACTCGGTGACAAGGGTAATTGCCATAGTGCTGGCAATTTCTCCCCCTTGATGGCCACCCATGCCATCTGCAACGGCGAAAAGACACAAAGCTCCTACTGTGCAGAAGCTATCTTGATTTTGTGAGCGTTTGAGGCCAATATCAGTTGCCGCCTCAAAATTGACTAGCAGTTCTCCTGTTGTGCAGGTACCCGAATGAAAAGACGTTGTGGCTTGCATGTCAGCTCCATACCAGAAGCATACTTGCCTCTGTGTCTTTGGTCCTGCCATAATCTGGTACCTCAGGGCAACATAAATTCCATTTTTTGATATGACGCAATGCGAAGTCTCTTTCAAGTCGTGTTCTTTTGATGGTATGCTTTATGGAATATGGGAGACTCGTTTCTATGAGCAATTGGGGTCACTTTCTGAAAGAAGAGCATGCTTTAGACACATTCCAACGGTTATCATGGCAGGGGAGCATTCAGGAGTACTTGGATAAAGTGCAAAAAGATCCTGGTCTTTGTCGGAACGCCTTCCAGCGCATGTACGACATGATCATGTCTTATGGGAGTCAGTCCTATGTTGAGATGAAAAAGCCTCTTGTGAGGTACCATTTTTTTGACGATCCTTTAGATCACGGGAAGGATGCAGTCTTTGGGCTTGATATCCCTATTATGAGGTTGGTCCATTTTTTTAAATCTGCAGCCTTTGGGTATGGTACAGAAAAGCGCGTCCTTTTGCTCCATGGTCCTGTTGGTTCAGCGAAATCGACCTTAGCACGGCTTTTGAAAAAAGGATTAGAGGACTATTCGCGCAAAGATGAGGGGGCGCTCTATACCTTTCGTTGGGTTGACAATGGGACATCGCTTCTAGGTGCTGACGAGATGCTCTGTCCTATGCATGAAGATCCACTGAAGCTGGTGCCTGTATCACGTCGAGCGGACCTTATGGAGGAGATTCAGAAGGGCCATAAGGGGGCGTCGTATCGTATGGGCATTGTAGGGGATCTTTGTCCTGCGTGCCGTTTTGTGCAAAGAGCCTTTCTCAAGCGCTATCAAGGCGATATGGAAAAAGTCTTTTCTCATGTTCGTATTGAAAGGCTGCTTCTTTCAGAAAAAGACAGAATAGGTATAGGTACATTTCAGCCAAAAGATGAGAAAAACCAGGATTCGACAGAACTGACAGGTGATATTAATTATAGAAAAATTGCCGAGTATGGGTCAGATTCGGATCCAAGAGCTTTTAATTTTGATGGTGAATTTAATATTGCAAATCGTGGTATTGTTGAATTTATTGAAGTTCTAAAATTAGATGTTGCTTTCTTGTATGACCTTTTAGGTGCGTCGCAAGAGCATGCTATTAAGCCGAAGAAATTTCCACAAACTGATATTGATGAAGTCATTTTGGGGCATACGAATGAGCCTGAATATAGGAAGCTTCAAAATAATGAATTTATGGAAGCACTTCGCGATAGAACCGTAAAAATTGATATTCCTTATATTACAAAACTCAAAGAAGAAGTGAAAATCTATGAAAAGGATTTTCACTCAGGCAAGATTCGAGGTAAGCATATCGCACCTCATACTATTGAGGTAGCGGCTATGTGGGCGATTTTGACTCGGCTTGAGGCGCCTAAGAAGGCAAATCTTTCCTTGCTGCAGAAGCTCAAGCTCTACGATGGAAAAATGGTTGCAGGGTTTACAGAAGAAAATGTTAAAGAGCTACGAAAAGAGTCTGTTCGTGAGGGACTTGATGGTATTAGTCCACGCTATGTACAAGATAAGATATCGAATGCCTTAGTGCACGATCGATCTGATGCCTGCGTGAATCCTTTCATGGTACTCCAGGAACTCGAAAGTGGGCTTAAAAATCATGCGCTTATTGGTAATGAGGATTTAAAAAAGCATTATCGCGATCTTCTTAGTGTTGTCAAGCAAGAGTATGAAGATCGTGTTAAAAATGAAGTTCAAAGAGCAATATCGGCTGATGAAGACGCTATTGCGAAGCTTTGTTCAAATTATATCGATAATATCAAGGCCTACACGCAGCGAGAAAAAGTAAAAAACAAGTACACAGGTCATGATGAAGAGCCGGATGAAAGGCTGATGCGCGCAATTGAAGATAAGATTGATATTGCAGATGGAAGGAAAGATGATTTCAGACGTGAAATCATGAATTATATCGGTGCGCTTGCAGTTGAAAAACGTATTTTTGATTATAAAACAAATGAACGACTTCATCGAGCTCTTGAACTCAAGCTCTTTGAAGATCAGAAGGATACTATTAAGCTCACCTCTATTGTTTCTCATGTGATTGACAGGTCGATGCAAGAAAAAATTGATGTCGTCAAAACAAGACTCATTAAGCACCATGGTTACTGTGATACCTGCGCGACAGATGTACTGAATTTTGTTGCCAGTATCTTTGCACGAGGTGATTCTCGTGGAGAAAGCAGATGATTGACCAGGACCATGGGCGGTTTCGGTCGATTATAAAAGGTCGTATCAAAAAAGAGTTGCAAAAATACGTCAGTCACGGCGAGATGCTGGTGCGTAAGGGGAAAGATAAGGTGGCAATCCAGATGCCGTCTATTGATATCCCTCGTTTTCGGTTCTCTAGTGGTGAGACTATAGGGCAGGGGCCAGGTGATGTTGGTGAAGAGCTTGGGCCTGCGCAGGCTGGAGAAAAAGCGCAGGAGCATGAGCTTTCGTTGCCTGAATTAGCTGCTCTTTTAGGCGAGGAGCTTGCCTTGCCTGCAATTGAGCCCCGAGGGAAAAAGACGATTCAGTCGCATGCAGATCGGTACACCTCAGTTGCACATCAGGGGCCTGCATCATTGCGTCATTTAAGGCGAACGTTTCGAGAAACATTACGTCGTCAGTCAGCTCAAGGTGAGAGTCCTATTTTTATTCCAATTAAAAAAGACATGCGTTATAGGTCGTGGAAAACGGAGACGCTCTATGAAAATGCAGCTGTCATTATCTACATTATGGATGTCTCTGGATCTATGGGGGATGCGCAAAAAGAGATTGTCCGTACCGAGGCTTTTTGGATAGATACATGGCTGAGGTCGCAGTACAAAGGTCTTGAGACACGCTATATCGTGCATGATGCTGATGCGAGGGAGGTTGATGAAGAGACTTTTTTTCGCACCAAAGAGTCGGGAGGGACCCTTATTAGTTCAGCCTATAAACTCTGTGAGAAAATCATTCATGATCACTATTCCCCAAATGAGTGGAATATTTACCCTTTTCATTTTTCAGATGGTGATAATTGGTCACGGGATGACACAAAAATATCTATTGAAATACTAGAAAAAAGCATTTTACCTCAGGTAAATCAATTTTGTTATGGTCAAGTCGACTCGCCTCATGGCACAGGGGAATTTCATAAGGATCTTTTGGGGCACTTTGGCGACAAGAATACAAGTCTTTCTATGAGTCGCATCAGAGATAAAGAAGACATCTATCAATCAATTAAAGATTTTTTAGGTAAAGGAAAGTAAATGCACTGGTCTATATCGATGCATGACGATGTTCGTGAGGCGCAGATAAAAATTGAGGCCTATGCTAAAAAATGTGGTCTTGATTTTTTCGATACCATCTTTGAGATGGTATCGACTGATCAGATGACTGCATTTGCAGCATTTGATGGATTTCCTGTTAGATACCCACACTGGCAATTTGGTATGCGTTATGATCAGATGATGAAAAAAACTGAGTGGGGAGCCCATAAGATCTATGAGATGGTGATCCAGAATGATCCATCGTATGCGTACTTGCTCTCGGCCAATAGTCTTGTTGATCAAAAAATGGTCATAGCGCACGTCTATGCTCATGTTGATTTTTTTAAGAATAATATGTGGTTTTCTAAAACCGAAAGAAAAATGCTTGACAAGATGGCGAATCATGCTGTCAAAATACGTGCCTTTATGGACGAGCTCGGTCAGGATCGTGTCGAGGGATTTATTGATCACGTGCTTGCTCTTGAGTCTCTTATTGATCCTGCGCTGCCTTTTGTTGAAAAAAAGCATGTTCTTGATGATGTAGCTAAAAAAGTGCCGGTCAAGCTTAAGGTGCCACATGGCTATATGGACGATTTTATGAATCCGCCTGAGTATATGCATGAACAAGCAGAGAGGATTCAGCAGGAAGAAGAAAGAGCGAAATCACTTCTTAAGACGCCGCAGTCTGATGAGCGTGATATTTTGCTTTTTCTTATGCAGTATGCGCCGCTTGAGGCATGGCAAAAGGAAGTTATTGATATCATTCGTAATGAATCATACTATTTTTTACCACAAAGACAAACGAAGATCATGAATGAGGGGTGGGCGTCATACTGGCATGCATCTATGATGACAGGAGGTATTTTAGGAGATAGCGAAATCATTGATTTTGCTGATCGGCATGCAGGTGCAATGCGACTTGATCCAGGAAATCTCAATCCTTATAAAATTGGTCTCGAGCTTTTCCGCGATATTGAAGAAAGATGGAACATGGGAAAGCATGGTGTCAAGTATCATGCTTGCGAAAATATGTTAGAAAAAAGCATATGGAATACGAATGATAATGCTGGTCGTAAAAAGATATTTGAAGTGAGAACGACATGCAATGATGCATCTTTTATTGATCAGTATATGACTGAGGAGTTTGTCGAAAAACTCCAGCTTTATATGTATAGAGATAAAAAGATCGTGTCAAAAGATTTTTCTAATATTAAAGATGTTTTACTCCGGCAGTTGACAAATTGTGGAGAGCCTGTTTTATATGTACGTGACGCCAATTTTAAAAATCGTCATGAGTTATTGCTCTGGCACAGTTTTGAGAACACCGCTCTTGATAAAGCTTGGGCTGAAAAAACCATGGCATCATTGAGTGTTCTTTGGCAGCGCGGCGTCCATGTGGAAACTCAACAAGATGGCAGCAGGATGCTGTGGAGTTATCGGGACGGTGTTTTTTCAGAGGAAAAGATTGTGTTATGAAAAGCCCGTGCCGGGTGTTGCTTGTTGGAGATGATGTACTTTCGAGCATTCTTGATGAATCTGATACGGAATTTCTTGTTACAATTAAGCATGTCATTACTCATGACGAGGCACAGATTCAGGTACGTGATTGTTGTTTTGATATTTGTGTCGCATCCATTCAGGATGTATTTTTTCAGACATTAGGGATCCCCTTTTTACTTTTTGATTCGTATGATAAAGAGTCTTTCTATCGATCATTGCAGGAGCGTGTTGTTGCTCCCGATCGTAAGCCTGAAGTGAGCGTGTTTCAGAAGGAAGATATGATAACATTTTCGTCCTCTCTTTTTATGGGCCAGAGGGATTTTTTGTGTGATACCTATATTGCGATTAACGAGAAGTATGTTTTTATTGGTGGAAAAAATGACGTTATCCATCAAGATGGATTCAGTTCTGACACAGGAAAAGAATATGGTATTTCTATTCACAAGAAAAATGTACGAGGTTTTTTGAGATTTCAGTTAAAAAAAATGAACGAACAGTCATTAGGAAATTCTTTTCTTAAAAAGATTATTTTTTTTATGAGTCTTTATTATCTCATAATGGAATATGTACATCGACAAGGGCTTGATGAGGAGTTCTCTGAGAGTCTATGGATGCTGTTTGTTTCTGGTCAAAAAATCATTCGTGATTCTTGTGATATTTCTTGTCTGATGGAAGTTGCGATGCAGTCTCAATCACGCTGGAGTCATAGTATGGTGACGGCTTTCATTGTTGCTCAGGGTGCACATTATCTTGGGTGGCGTGCAAGTAGTGTCACACAAAAACTGGTTATGAGTGCGTGTATTCATGATTTAAAAAGAAGTCTTTTTGAGAAAGAAGAAGGCACGTCTCTTTCTCGGGATACGCTTATGATTGTGCGTCAATTTCTTCCGCTTCTTGACGAAAATGGCTTCCCTGCCTCAAAAGGAAAAGTGCATCCTTTTACAAAGTTATTTAGTGTTGCGCATCTTTTTGCCATGACAAGCGCTTCTCTTAAGACAAGTCAGGCTCAAGTCATAGTGACATATTGTAGTGAGGTTTTTCGTGATAAAATAGATGCGAATTACTTTATAGCGATTGCTCATTGTCTGAAGACAGCGCTTCCGCCTGAGTATGAAAACTATATTATTCCAAAAAAATCGATTCTTTAGATACTTATTCTAGTTGTAAAAAAATCCTCAATCTAATATAGAACACGTCATGTGTTTTTAAAAAAAGTATTTTGTACCAGTCAGTGTACCATTCCCTAATTTCCTGTAATGTGAGTGTTCCTTCCCACATTCCCCCCTGAAGTTTTTAGAAAATTTTTAATTTAGGCCTTGGGGTTGCAATCCTTGCTCGCCTGGCCCAGATTCACCTAAACGGAGGGTTCTGTGCCATGGAATTAGGCAAAAATGAAGAACTTAATGCATCA
>CAIUGE010000028.1 GCA_903898645.1 Oligoflexia bacterium
CTACTGCTTCCACTGACTGGCCATCAGAAATTGCTTCTATTGCACGTAATCGAATGTTGTAATCACTATGCTTGTTGCTCATGACAGGAGTCTATACTATTACTTTTGGCGTTGCAATACTTATGAAGTTACCTATACCAATGCCAACTGACCCTGCATTATAGTAAATATTCGAAGAGCTCGCCACCCAAGGACTACTCACAGTGCTTGAAAGTGCGCTTGTAATACTAGTAAAATTGCCCATCATCTGACTCGCCGATATCGGGCCCCCTGCTGTAAAACTATACGGCAACGTAATTGAGGTCGCATGTGCCGAGAAAGCGAAAAAGAAACACAGCAATATTGCACTGCGCATTATCGCTGTGGCGCGAGGTACTTTATTTAGAATATTCATAATTCATCACCCTTCCCTGATCAGCACCATACCATCCGTTCTCTTTCACAACAAGCAACAAATACCAGCAATTCTCTACAAAACACATCATTCATCCTGCGAGGGGGGAAAATGATGACGCAAAATCTGACGCATATGGTGATCTTACTCACAACGTCCAACTGAACGAAGAGAGAAACTTACAATTCTCAAGGACACACTCATCCTTCTGTACGCAGCATTTCGCCCGACAATTACATCACAGATAAAATGCTGCTTGAGTAACGCTTAAGGCAGTACACTGCGCTCTACGGCACCAAGCGCCTGAATAAACTCACCAGTGATGGTTTCAAAAGGAAAGATAGGCTTTCGAAGTGGCTTTTCGAGCGCCTGGACCCAATCTGCGAGCGCCTTACAGACAACTACCTGTTCATGCAAGGCAGGATGAAGCCTCGATACTGCTTCAGGAGATGCTAAAACCGGGCACCCTCGAACAAGCGCTTCCAGCAGCTTCATCCGAACACCTGTTACCTCCCTATCAGGCACAAGGAGCACCCCGACCTGATCCCAAAAATCCTGCGCTTCAGTGACATACCCCATATAATCAAGCGGGTAATAGAGTTCTGCCTGCCTGATACGCGCACGCAACACCTTATCCTGCGTTTTACCCGCAAGCTTCAATCGTCCTGGAAAATGAGCCATTTTGAGCGCCGGCAATAAAACATCAAGAAGCCAAAGAACCGCTTCTCGATTCGGCCCAAAATCCATCATACCAATCCAACCAATATGTAAACAATCTGCTGCGGGCGCTAATGGCTGAAGAAAAACAGGCGGCACAAAACGACCACCATCAGCACGACTGATCGCCCAGACTGTCCTCATTTGAAGAAGCTCTTCTTCATGACGCCTTAATTTCCAGGCATGCAATGCATGCAAAGCAGAAGCCAACCACGCATGCCGTCGCCGTGCACGAAATTGACGCGCCTCAATAAGAAGACTTTCCCGGTTATGAAAAACAACAATACACTTTTCTTCACGGCGGCGTTTGAGTACATAGTGTGCAAAGCTATAGTGGTAGATCGCCAGATCACAAGGCTCAGGCTCAGGACAATCAGCGTAGTAATAGAGCTCACTGCTTGCAGCAGAACTCACGATACTCCTAAGGACACGCACCATACGCTCAAACCGTGTTTCAGGCTTTTTCCAGCTTACACTGGTCACCGTATGCCCAAGTGCACGAAGGACGGCTATCTGTTCCTTAATAACTAAGGATGCACCATCCTGCTGAGTAGGCTCCCAAGGTGTATAAACACGTATATCCATTAAACGAGGTCAGGCCGCACTGCGCGTATCTGCTCGACCAAAGCGCGCACATCCTGAGCTTTTTCCTTATGTGCTACCAGAACGGTTGTACCATGACGCACAACAATAAGGTCCTGAACACCAACAAGAGCAACAAAACTTTCTGATGCATCCACAATATTGCCCGTAGCCTCAAGCGCAAGGCACTCACCATGCATAACAACGTTACTGCCTTGCTGCTTCCCAAAAATACCCGCCAAACCTTCCAGAGCACTCCAGCTCCCTACATCATCCCAGCCACAGGAAAGAGGAAAGCTCACAACATTGTCAGCTTTTTCCATAATAGCATAGTCAATCGAAATGCTTGGCAGCTGCTGATAGAGTCTATCAATATCCCCACCGCAGGCATCCCAAGAGCGCGAAAATTCAGGCATGTAGCGATCGAAGGCATCAAGAATCGCACCGACCTTCCAGACAAAAATGCCTGCATTCCACAGCATGCCTGGCTCAGCTAAAAATTGCTCTGCTCGCACGCGATCTGGCTTTTCAATAAATGCTTCCACACGAAGCGCTCCCCCATCAAGGGGCCTCGTCCTCAAATACCCAAATCCTGTCTCAGGCCTATTGGGCGTAACGCCCAATGTCACAAGATCTCCAGTCTTCCTGGCCCAATCAGCCGCTTTTTCCAGCGTACTTTTGAAAAGCGCACGATCTAAAATTAAATGGTCAGCAGGCATCACCAGCATCACGCGGTCACGATCCCCCAAAAATCTCGCTGCCCAGTAAATACATGCAGCTGTATTGCGGGCCATAGGCTCAGCTAATACATTCACGGCATCTTTAATATGCTCATTTACAGCTATTTCTAGAGCCTTAGTTGTCACAACAAGCTGCTGTTCGGATGGAATCCAGCCATGAAAACGATCCAGCGTTTGGTACAAAAGGCTCCCCTCGCCATCGCCAAATGACAAAAACTGCTTCGGGCATTTATGTGTACTCTTAGGCCAGAACCGCGTCCCGCTCCCACCTGCAATGATCACCGGGTATAAAAATTCCATGAGCTACACTATAGCGGCTCAAGGATCGAGCGCAATCATTTTCTGCAATGCATGCAGTCATATAAACCCACCAGCACTCTGATGACTTATAAGCTTTCTCCCCCAATGAACGTGATATACTCAAACAAGGGGGCAATCCACTATGGATATAGCAAGCTTGTTACACATTCTGAACCATTCTTCTCATCCACAGTGCCCACACGCTAGCCCCCTTCAGCCGAAGTGCCCGCTGGCTTCACGCTAAACGACATGCCCGCCGACATATTCATAAAAATAGCCGCCCGTCTAAACCCACAAGACCATATCCGTCTTATGAGCGCAACCAAAACCACGCACGACGCTCTCAATGAGACTGCAGCTAAGCAAGAATGGAACAAGGTGCATCCAGCACTCCAAAAGAAGCTGAAAACGACGTACACGAACTATACTGATTATTTAAAATTTCAACCATTATTCACAGGTAAAAAGCTCAAGCTCTCATTCAACAACAGAGAAGAACTCACGTCTTTTCTGGATCACAAAAATGCAATGAACATCGAATCATTGTGCATAGATTGCAAAAAAAAATTCAACATTTCACATGAAATTTTTAAAAAATAGTCAACCTAACAACCATAAAATCTTTAGCTCTTAAGGAGTGCGACTTCAGCGAAACAGAAAAATGGACCCCAACAAAGAGCAGCAAAATAACCCAATTTAGCTTTGAAGGACTCTTCTACAAAAATGACGGAAAAAGTATCGAAAAAATTATCCGGTACATGCCAAAACTTACATCACTCCATCTACTTGGCAGCACTCTATATCCAGCAAACAGCCTCGCTATCATCACATATTTGCAAACACTACCAGACCTTACCGAACTCGACATATCTAAGAGCAATTTATTTGATACAGATGCAGATGAATTAAAAGAAAAATTCACGAAGCTCACAAACCTCACCAAGCTCACATTCACCGGACACGCCACGCACGACAGGCTACCTAGCGGTTTCTTGACTTCATTGTCTGCGCTGACAAAACTTACAAAGCTCAATATAAATAACCTGGGGAGCAAGAGGCATCACGACCAACTAATATTCGAACTATCTCAGTCGTTGCCCCATTTTGCCAATCTCCAAGAATTCAGCATGCTCGATTCCACATTAACAAGCAAGTCTATCGATCTGCTACTGCTCGCGCTACCTCCTGAAAACATCACGAAGATCGATCTGTCTGGAAATCGTATAGGACCCTCTCTAGACCCTCAGTCGCTACTTCGTATCCTAAAAAATTTTCCTCATCTCACCGAGCTCAACCTAGCTAAGAACGCGATAAACACCAGCGACATGAACCCATCACTCCTCATAAACAATCTATCTCAACTTACAGGCCTCAAAACGCTCAACCTGAGCGGAAACCACGAGTTGTCTCTGGAACGTATCAGCTCCTTGCGACTACAAAACCTTGAAAATCTTGATTTATCTGAAACCTCTTTGGGTAATCGCAGCACACAAATCTTCAACAATCTTTCTGACAATTTTCCAAAACTTTTAACACTCAATTTATCTTGGAACAATATTGACGTGGCGGATGCAATAGTCCTCATCACATCTCTCCAGAAAAAAGGAACTATAGGTAACTTCATAAGTATTGCAACGCCAAAAGTAATAGTATAGACTCCTGTCATGAGCAACAAGCATAGTGATTACAACATTCGATTACGTGCAATAGAAGCAATTTCTGATGGCCAGTCAGTGGAAGCAGTAGCTAA
>CAIUGE010000029.1 GCA_903898645.1 Oligoflexia bacterium
CCTCCGTCCATAATCTCCAATCTATCAAAGAAAAAGACGGGAAGAGAAAAATTTCTCTTCCTTGGGGTCGGGATCTGTGTTCTATAGCCATTAAATATGGTAGTGGCGCACTATTAGGTTGATGCCAGGTACGGTTAATCTATTAAGATTATCATAGCATTATGACATCAGATGCCGCCATTCAAGAATTTTAAATTTTTACGATGCAACGCTCATGCTGCGCCTTAGAATGCGTGAGACAGAAAAACGCTCATCATCGCACTTTTTTCGATATCACACCCCCTGCCAACGCCACGACAATGAGCCATATCAATCCGCAAGCTAAAAACCAGAGGACGCAGCGTAAAAATAAGTATTTTTCAAAAAATCAATCATCGGAGGCACCACCTCAGACATAACGAATACCCCTTTGGATAAAGCCCAAGTACAGCTTGCTTCTTCAAACTGAAAAAAACCTGCGTGAGGACTTCCTGCGAACATAAGAATCAGTCAGATCGCAAGCATGACTCCCAAAAGGAACAATGCCATGCAGAGTCAGAACACCCTTCTTCGTCCCCTGACTTTTTTTCATAGAATGCCTGTATCGCACTCAGCTCTTGCTGGCATTGGAGCTGCACTGGAACACAAGCCCGCTCTTTCCGGCATGTCACATTCCTGTCTTTCATAGCCAATGAATACGAACCGCCCTCTTTGTTAAAACACTCCCCACTTTTCCAAACACCGCCGAGCTTGAAAACACAGTCCTCTTCCGAGAAAAGTCGCATTTCCCTATCGCTACTTGGATATCCAAGACAATCAGAGAGCACTCTCGTTTTATCGGTGGGCTGCAGAAGCCTTATCATCTCAGGTCGATTTTTTTCTTTCGCAAAAGCAAGAGCAGTCATTCCATCACTTCCGGCAAGCTCGAGATCGCGGGATAGTACTGCAAAAATCATGACCTACTCCGCCCGCAGACTGCACAAGAAGACCCTACAGCCTCCGCGCGACACCCAGAGCAGCGCCTTGTGTACAATGCCTACAAGAAGAATAAGCCCTAAGAATCACTTTTGAGCAGACCTCACAATCTCGTCCAAAAGAGGCACAAATAACGCATAATACAACCATTCTCTTGCAAAAGGATCCTGCCGCATGAGTTTTAGACCCGAGAAACTGAAACCAGGAACTACCAGTGCGACCATGATCCCGAGGTTAATTTAAATTTTCTTACGACTCATAACCCTTACAAGTCGGACAAAACGCAACAAAGACTGACTTTGTGCGTCAAAATAAACTGTATCACTTTTTCAAGGACCTCTCACCATCGATGCGCACCTTCATCTGCAGGTCCAGCTCATCCAGAAGCCCTTGAAGAGATAAGCACACAAATCACTGAGGAGCTTGGCAAAGCGTGCGGCGCGTTCAGGACTCACCACTTTTCTTCTTTTTCAATATCGCAGAGATGACTTACAGAGACCCCTAGTCTTTTTGCAAAAACTGCTTGAGACACTCCTTCGCCCAAACGGATTGACTCAAGCAACCCATTCAGAGCCAAGGGACGGCCTTCTAAAGATTTGATCGTATTAGTTTTTTTAGCACTCATGCTCTACCCCACCCAGATCTTCGACAACCCCTCAGGTGTTAGCTCAGGGTCAAAGCGTCTAGAAATTGATGAAAAAAATGGCTGGGGGACCAGGATTCGAACCTAGATAGCAAGAGTCAGAGTCTTGCGTCCTACCATTAGACGATCCCCCAATAAAAAAATTGGTGCAGTCGGTTACTTACCGTGATTGCCTCAAAGATGCAATAAGATGTGCAAGCCGAATTTGCAAAAAAGGTAATGGCATCAGCGCCAGGATATCAAACAGATCAGAGCTCGAGGGCTTCCCTGTAACACACAACCGTAAAGGCTGAGCCAATTCAGCTACTGATACACTGGATGACCGTACAAACTCCTCAATCTGAGCAGCCGTCACATCAGCATAAAGCTGACCAGAAAAACACTCGACGGCATCCGCTATCGCAGGCCATCGTGCTGGTGGGTGCTTCATAACATTCAAATCATAGAGAGGGGGCGAGCAAATCGGCTCAAGCTCATGCATCAGATCATGCAAGGTTTTTGCTCGCTTCACACAGAATGCAGCAATTTTCATGCACCAGTCATGAAGAGGATGAGCGAATCCTGCTTCTTCTAAAAGAAGCTTCAGACGCTCTGAACTGACCTGACGCATATGCTCACCATTGAGCCAGAGCAACTTCTCGGGATTGAGCACAGCGCCGCTTTTTTGGACTTTTTCAAGAGAAAAAACACGCACGAGCTCATCCATAGTAAAAAATTCCTGATCGCCATGACTCCAGCCCAAGCGCACTAAAAAATTATTGAGCGCTTCAGGCAAAATACCATCCTGACGATACGTACTGGTTGAAACTGCACCAAAACGTTTCGAAAGCTTCTTTTTATCCGCACCTAGAACCATTGGGAGATGAGCAAATTGAGGAGGCGGGTACCCTAAAAAAGAATAAAGATGCAACTGCTTTGGCGTATTACTCATATGATCCTCGCCGCGGAGCACATGCGTTATCTGAGACGCGTTATCATCCACAACGACTGAAAGATTATATGTCACGCCACCTTGGGAGCGTTGAAGTACAAAATCATCAATCTCACTGTTTGCAACCGTAATCGTGCCACGAATCAGATCATGAAACTCAGTACCACCCTCGCGTGGAATCTTGGCACGAATGACATAAGGCACATCAGGTACTATATTGGGTTTTGACCGACATGTACGATCATACTCAGGCTTTCTGCCTTCAGCTTGCGCCCGAACACGCATCGCCTCCACTTCGACTTCTGTACAGGTACAGTAGTAAGCATTGCCATCAGCAAGCATTTTTGCCATCGCCTCACGGTACAAAGATGATCTCTGGTGCTGGTAAAGAGGCTCCTCATCCCAAGCCAAACCCAACCACCGAAGCGATGCCATGATGTCATCTGTAAATCTGGCCTCTGATCGCTCGGTATCCGTATCCTCAATCCGTAGAAGGAAGGTACCTCCACAATGACGAGCGTAAAGAAAGTTGAAGAGCGCTACACGAGCTCCACCAATATGCAAAGCGCCAGTTGGCGAGGGAGCAAAACGTACACGCACAGCATTGTCCATGGCCCCATCTATGCCAAACAGGCGCAACCGAGTCAAGGCTTGTCTCTCAGCGCGCACTATGGTACAAGTTGGTCTTGCATCACCTCATAGGAATGCCAGACCCCCACAAAGAGGTTCCAAACGATATGGACAGAGCAGACGGTAAAATAAAAGAAGAGTTACGGGCATTTTTAAACAGCCTGCTAGCTCCAGCACTTGAGATCGCCGCTCTCGACATGCTTCCTTCAGGAGCTCATCCAAAGTTTTGTGTATATATTGAACGTTTAGATGGCCAAGCCATAGGCATCGAAGATTGCGTCAAAGCAACGCACCTCATCAATGAGCCTCTCGATAATCTTCCTTTGATGCAAACACTATTTCCCCATTCGTATGAGCTTGAGGTATCATCACCTGGCATTGACCGTCTTCTAGATCGTGCCCAAGATTACGTTCGTTTTACTGGGTCACAGGCACGTATTCAAACAACCCGTCCATTGACGGGCGAGGAGCTTGGTAATATGACCTATGGGCAGAAGAATCCCAAGCAGAAACATTTTCTTGGCAAACTACACGGGATCCAAGATGGCAATCTTATCTTAGTTTTGACTGAAGGCACCAAGAAGAAAAAAGTGAGAACAAATAGCGAGGAAGATGGCATAACAGCATTACGCATCCCTCTTCCCCTCATAGCAAGGGCGCATCTAGAGTCTTTGGACCAAGGTAGTGCACCCAAGAAAGAGAGAGACCCAGCATGTCTGATTTAAGTAAAGTGATCGATTCTGTAGGCAAGGATCGCGGCATTAAAAAAGAGATCATCATCAGTGCCTTAGAGCAGGCCGTTTTGATGGCTTCCCAGAAAAAACTTGGACCTACTGCGGTACTTGAAGCGCATTACAACACAGAGAGCGGAGAAATTGATCTTTTCCAGTTCAAAAAAGTTGTTGAAAGCGAACCAGAGATGCTGGACGAATTAGAAGAAATTGAAATCGCTGAAGCACGCAAGCTCGATCCAGAAGCTGTGATCGGGGACGAAATTGGTGTCAAAATCGAAGGCACAGAATTTGGTCGTATCGATGCCCAGACAGCAAAACAGGTCATCTTTCAAAAAGTACGCGACGCAGAACGTGAAATTATTTTCCATGAGTATATTCACCGCAAAGGCGAAGTCATTACTGGTATTGCGCGACGTGTCGAAAAAGGCAATCTTGTTATTGATCTTGGTAAGACAGACGCCCTCCTTCCTCGCTCTGAAATCATCCTTGGCGAGATCTTTAAGCCTGGCGACCGAGTACAGGCTCTCCTTTCTGATGTAGCGCTCACACCAAAAGGTCCGCAATTGTACCTGACACGCACCTCACCAAAATATCTCATGAAACTCTTTGAAGTTGAAGTGCCAGAGATCAGAGAAGAGATTGTCGAAATCAAGCTTTGTGCCCGCGAACCTGGCGCACGTTCAAAGATCGCTGTCACATCTAAAGATCGTGATGTCGATCCAGTTGGCGCATGTGTTGGCATGAAGGGGAGCCGAGTTCAGAATGTTATTCAAGAACTGAAGGGTGAAAAAATAGATATTATTCCTTGGTCAGATAACCCTGTTATCTTTGTTCGCTCTGCACTTGCACCTGCTGATATCTCATCTGTTCGCATGGATGAGAGGAACAAAACGATGGAGATTATGGTTGAAGACGACCAACTCTCACTGGCTATTGGACGCAAGGGTCAAAATGTGCGTTTAGCAGCACAACTGACCGGCTGGCGGCTTGATATTATATCAAAGTCAAAACTACAAAAACGCACCAATGAATCAGTTTTTAATCTGCAGCATATTGAAGGCGTGAACGAAACACTTGCTCAAGCTATTTACCAGGCAGGCTTTTTGAATGTCAGGCATGTTGCTGAGGCATCTATCGAGAACCTTCAAAAGATACCAAGTTTTGACCAACTCGAAGCAGCGCAAGGACTGAAAACAAAAGCTCTTCTTGTCGTCGAAAAAGCAGGCGATCTTCTTGCAGGAAGAATCGACCAAGAACCAAGGGGCGTCTTCTCGGGTGCCCGTGATGCAAAGTCTATGGCCGAAGAGCGCCTCAAGGAAATGATGCGCCAAGCTGGTTCAGAGAAAATACAGAAGGATCAATAATGGCTGACGAAATGAAAGTCTATGAATTAGCCAAGGAGCTTGGCAGCGACTCACTCGCATTGCTTGATACAATTCGCAATCTTGGCATTGTGGTAAAAAACCATATGAGCGAGCTTCGACGTGAAGATATTGAAACTGTACGCCATTTCTTTAAGAAAGGCTCAGAATCAAAGACCCATGCGAAGACAGTCAGTAAAGCTCGTAAAAAAGTGACTGCCGAAGCGGCACCTGTGGACGAAAAGAAAGCGTCCCATGCATCACCTATTATTCGGCGTCGAGGTAAAGTCGAACCTGAAGCACCTTTAGTTGAACATGTTGAGATCCATGAAGAGGAACTTATTCCTGAAGAAGCTATCATCCATAAAGAGGCTCCTCAGGAAATAGAAGCTGCAGTCATAGAAGCTCCTATTATCGAGACCCTTCCTCCAGAAGAGCCTCCAGTAGAGCAACCCGCACCTCCAGTTGTGAGACAACGGCCACCGGTCTTTCTGACGCCACGTCCAGTTGCGCCACGACGAAGCATCCTGAAAATTGTTGAACCAACGGCACCTCCACCAAGGCCCATTATTCGACCAGCGCCTGTTATAACACCTGCAAAGGCGTCCATGCGGGGCACAGCAACACAAGATAAAGAAGGCTTTCGTATCATTAAGATGACCAAAGAGAATCTTGATGAAATGGCACAGGAAGAAGCCGCAAAGAAACGAGGAGGAGGCAGAGAAGCCGAACTCCGCCCTGAGGACGTGCGCTTTGCTGATTACCGTAAAAAGGAACTTGTCTTTTTACCAAAGAAGAAAAAAATACCCCTTGGCAAGGAGATCAAGAAAACGCAGAAAACAGTCGCAAAAGCACAAAAAAGAGTGGTCTTTATACGGGATGGTATTACCGTAGGTGATTTGGCTGCAGGCATGAGCCTCAAGGCTTCAGATGTGCTCCGTAAACTGATCAATATGGGGCAAATGGTCAACATCCATCATATGCTTGATTATGATACTGCAACTCTTATAGCTCAGGAGTACCAGTACGAGGTACGTAACGTGGCTTTCGATGAAATACAGGTACTAAGTACCGACACACAAAAAGAGCTCCAACCACGCCCACCAGTTGTTACAATTATGGGTCATGTGGATCATGGAAAGACAACGCTCCTTGATAGCATCCGTCATGCCCATGTAGCCGAAGGCGAAGCAGGCGGCATCACGCAGCATATTGGTGCATATAGCGTGCAGCATGCAGGCAAGACAATTACCTTCATTGATACACCAGGCCATGCCGCATTCAGTATGATGCGGGCACGAGGCGCTGGCGTCACTGATATCGTGATCATCGTTGTTGCAGCTGATGATGGTGTGATGCCTCAAACACGTGAAGCAATCATTCATGCACAAGCTGCTCAGGTACCCATTATTGTTGCTGTCAACAAAATGGACAAACCTGGCGCCACTATGGAAAAGGTAAAACAAACCCTTTCTGAACTTAACTTACTTGCCGAAGACTGGGGTGGAGACACGCAGTTCATTGGTGTTTCAGCTCTCAAGAAAATGGGACTAGACCAACTCCTAGAAGCAATTACGATACAAGCAGAAATGCTGGATTTGCGAGCAGACGCTACATGCCGTGCGCATGGAGCTATTTTAGAAGCAAGCATCGAGCGTGGTCGAGGGCCTGTCATGACAGTGCTTGTTACCCGTGGCACATTGAGAACTGGAGATGCAATTGTTGCTGGTTCATTTGCAGGAAAAGTACGCGCTCTCCGCAATGATCAGCACCAACCTGTGGATGCAGTTGGGCCAGGCATGCCTGTCGAAGTTTTGGGTCTTGATGGCGTGCCGGCATCAGGTGAAACATTCGATGTGCCTGACTCTGAAACAGACGCTCGCAATATTGCACAAAACCGTCAGGACAAGACGCGCGCCAAAATAGCGGGTGCTCAACAAAAAGTCAGTCTCGAGGAGCTCTACAGCAAGATCCAGGCTGGAAATGTTAAGGAGCTTGCCATTGTACTTAAGGGTGATGCCTTTGGGTCTGTCGAAGCAATTCGTGATAGTTTACTCAAACTATCAACAGACAAAGTGCGTGTTAAAGTTCTCCTTGCTGCAGCAGGAACAATTACCGAAAGTGATATCCTACTTGCATCAGCATCGAAGGCACTGATACTCGGATTCCAAGTCAAACCTGAAACTAAAGCGCGACAAGTTGCTGACGCAGAGCATATTGAAATTCGCACCTATAGCATTATTTACGAACTTCTGGATGATGTGAAAAAATGCATGACAGGCTTACTCGACAAGAAGAAAATCGAACGCTTCTGTGGAAGAGCTGAAGTACGTCAGGTGTTTTCAGTACCTAAGATTGGCGTTATAGGCGGCGCCTTTGTGGTGGACGGCAAGATTCCTCGCGGAGCCTGTGTCCGGCTGTTACGAAGCAATAAGATGGTTTTTGAAGGCAAGATGTCCTCATTGAAGAGATTTAAGGATGATACTAAAGAAGTTGCCTCCGGGTTTGAGTGTGGTATTGGCATTGAAAACTACACTGATCTCAAAATGGGCGACATTATCGAGGCGTTTCAGATTGATTTTGTTGCGCCTGAATTAGGTGAGTAATCATGCATGAAATTCGTCGACGCCGACTTGAAAGCGTCATTCATACCGAGCTTGCTCAGTGGTTTACACGTGAAGCAAGAGATCCGCGACTTGCAGGTCTTATCATCACGTCGGTCACCATGGCAACTGGTGCACAGATGGTAACAATTACCTACCATGCATCAAAACCGTGTATGGAAGTCCTTCGCAGCATACGAGGTATGCTGCGAAGCTTCGTTGCTAAGGCCCTTAAAACACGTTATGTACCAGAACTTTTCTTTGAAGAAGACAAGGGACTGGACAACATGATGCGTGTTCATGAACTTTTGCAGGAAACTCGTGCTTGATCGATGGCGTTTTACTAATCAATAAACCAGTAGGTATTTCGTCGTTCGATGTCATCCGCCGCCTTACCAAGCTCTTTCCACCAAAAACCCACATAGGGCACGGCGGGACACTTGATCCCTTTGCCTCAGGGCTCTTGGTCATTATGGTAGGTCGAGCGCGACACCTTGCACGTTATTTCCTTGGTTCAGATAAGCATTATGAAGCGTCCCTTCTTTTTGGCGAAGAGCGAGACACAGGCGACCCCGAAGGAGCCGTCATTCATCGGAGTGACTTCAGGCCATCCCATGAGCAGCTTACATCGCATCTAGCATCTTTAGAGGGAACCGTGATCATGCAGGTACCACCTATGTTTTCTGCAAAAAAACATCAAGGAATGCCACTTTACTCCTATGCTAGACGCGGCATCATTCTGGAGCGCCAAGCAACTGCATGCTCCCTCCACCGATGCCGACTTCTCTCATGGGAACAAGATTGTACCCGTTTCGAAGTCATCTGCAGCAGTGGGACATATATTCGTGTCCTAGGCCAGGATATTGCGCGCGCCTGTGGATCGGTCGGACATTTAGTGAAACTCAACCGCCTTGCTTCTGGCAATTTCCGGAATGCAATAGATCTTGAAACACCCGACCTCCTCAGCTATATGATTCCATTTGATAGATTGCTCGATGGCGTGATGCCGGAGATACAAATCGAACAAAGCGAGATGCACGCACTGAGGCAGGGCAAACAGCACGTCCTCTCACGTCTCCAGCCCCAAGCACGCGTCTTCCTCTCCTACAACAAGACTCTTGTTGCAACTGCCATTTTCGATACACAATGGCGTCTTGAACGGGTATTTGTATGTTCATAGTCACCATTTTATCAGCCATATGGCTTGTCATCAGCATCATCATCAGCCTTACCTATGCGCTTTGCTTATTTTTTTTAAGGCAATCTAGAATAAACATGACCCAATGGCATGCCCGGTGCTACACATGGGGCATCCGCCGCATCTATAGATTTCATATTGACGTTCAAGGCTTAGAAAACATCCCGAAATCCCCAAGTATATTTATAGCTAACCATCAACATGCCCTTGATATGGCTGTTTTTGGAACCGTCTTCCCAGCTCAAACAGTTGCAGTATTTAAATCAGAACTTTTTTGGATACCTTTTTTCGGCCTCCTAGCAAAACTTTCAGGAAGTATCTTTGTCAAAAGAGGCTCCCTACGAGCGCGAGCTATGATTCCTTCTTGCCAAAAAGCCCTAGAAGAAGGCACGTCAATCTGGATTTTTCCAGAAGGCACACGCAACAAATCTCCACAACTTTTACTCCCATTTAAAAAAGGCGCCTTTCATCTCGCGCTAGCTTCACAAGCCCCCATTGTCCCCATTTGTGCATCTCGCTATACGGCCGCATCACTCCTCAAAGGCACCATCCATATTCAGATCTTGCCTCCCATCCATCCTCACAACAGCGTTGAAGCCACAGCAAAAGATGCACACAATGCTATGCAGGTGGCAGTAAGGAGGCTCTCTCCATGAAATGGCTCCCTCTAGTTTTTTGCACTCTCCTCACCCTTACCACCAAAGCACCTTACTCCCTCAGCATGGATGAATCTTTTTATATCCAAGCTGCAAATGATTTTTTAACAGGCGCACATAATTCCAACTACCAGCACCCACCTTTAGGTAAACTCATCATTGCACTTGGAATTAAACTGTTCGGTAACACTACCTTTGGATGGCGGATTATGAGTGCAGTTTTTGGTAGCCTTTGCCTTTGGGCCACCTATGCACTTGGTGAAGAACTTGCTGGCATCGGCATCTATTTTATGCTCAGCACCCTGATGGGCGGATTCCTTGTCATCCATTCGCATGTTGCTATGCTTGAAATCTTCACAGTCACAGGCATTGTTTTCGGTCACCTATTAGCCGCAAAACTGCTGCATGCAAAAAAGTACAAACGCCATCTCCTCTACTTGATGGGGTGCGCAACAGGATGTGCCATAAGCTCTAAATGGACAGGCCTTTTTTTACTCCCTTTTGCCATAGCCTTTATCGGCCTGCATGCAATCACCTTTCGCCGATTTCTTGATGCCCTGCTTGCTCTGTGCCTGATACCAGCAATCTATCTTGCATCCTATATTCCTTTTTTTATAGGGCCCTATGCAATCGATTTTTCAGAATTTATCACCATGCAACAAGACATGCTCCATTTTCACGACAATGTGATGGCACCACACATCTACATGAGTCTTCCTGCCAGCTGGCTTTTCCAATTACGATCAATTTGGTACGCCTGTGAATTTGATAACCAAGGCCACATGCAAAGCCTATGTCTCACCGGTAATCCTATCATACTTTGGCTAGGCGCATGCCTTCTCCCTCTTGCATGCTGGAAAATTCGTAACAAAAACGTAGCCTTTTTACTGGCAAGCTACAGCCTCTACTACATCCCATGGTTTTTCAGTGCACGTGAGACACAGTTTCTTTACTACTACTTTGCACCAAGCATCTTCTTAGGAGGTCTCACAGGTGTACTCCTAAAACAAAAGCAAAGAACATGGCATCTTGCCATTGCTTCTCTCTTCTTTATAGCGTACCTCCCATTTGCTCTAGGTTTCCCTCTACGCACAGAATATCGTCATTACTGGATGTGGCCATCTGGCTGGAAATGGAGTAAAGACTCATGATCCTCCTTTTCACTCTTACTGCCTTTGCCTCATCCATACTTCCTTCTTCCTCATACCTTCATATTCTAGGCGCCCTCCCCGCGTCAGAACGCTTTGCTATGAGAGCAGTTTCCAAAGAATTCAAAGATGCCTACAAAAATTTGCACGTCATAGGTGTTTCACAATTTTACAGGCTATCAAGTACTTTTAATCTATCGGACGCTCAAATCATCAAACCTACAAGCAATCTTACACAAGTGCTCGCATCCTATCCTGAAGGAACCCATTTTGTTTTTGAAGATGGCATCTATCCTCCTTTTGTACTCAGCAAGTCAGCTTACCTACACGCCAAGAATCCTGGCAAAGTCATTATTCAAAGTTCACAGGACGTTGCTATAGAGATTACAGGAAACCGCGACACTCCAAATGACACCTACTACACGACTCTTATCGATGGCTTTATTCTAGAAACCTCAGGTGTCGGACTTATTCTTCATGAGACAACACAGGTACTTGTTAAAAACACCACCTTGAATACCTCGAGTGATGGCGTCTGTATACACGGGAACGACATTCCTACACATGCGACTTTCATAGCTTGCAACTTCCATCAAAAAAATGCTTGGCATAACAATGGACTTCTTATGCGCGGCAGACAAACGTCCGTACTGATCGACCAATGCTCATTCGATTCCTATAGTGTCGGCATTGCATCAATGCACGCTCATTTTCGACTATCAAAATCAACTCTGAGACAGAATGAAACTGCACTCTTTCTCAAGCAGAGCAATAATTGCACTCTTGATACGGTAGAGTTCACAAAAAATATCACCCCTCTCATCCTGACACAATTCTCGCAGCTTAACGCCATCAGACCTACTTTGAAGCTCAATCAAAAAAATATTCTGATCCACAATCAATCACGCCTGCAACTTGACCATCCCTGCATCATCTACAATACCCAACAAGGACATCCCGCAAAACCTTACAGCATTCAGCAGGGAGGAATAGTTATAGGTAACTTCATAAGTATTGCAACGCCAAAAGTAATAGTATAGACTCCTGTCATGAGCAACAAGCATAGTGATTACAACATTCGATTACGTGCAATAGAAGCAATTTCTGATGGCCAGTCAGTGGAAGCAGTAGCTAA
>CAIUGE010000030.1 GCA_903898645.1 Oligoflexia bacterium
AATTCTATACGTATACAGATCAGGTTCTGTTAGCTGAGTGTGCGCCATAGTGCCTCCTGGGCATGTTTTTTGCTAATTCAAGCGTACCTCAGCTAGCTACTTTTATATAATTGCAGAGATCAATTTCTTAGCGCATAGCATCAAGCCGCTTCATGTTGCATTTGCGAGTTGAAACCAGGTTCTTTAAAATTAATCAATCCTGACAATAGTGGGTCTTTTTTTTCTTTGAAAGATGGAAATGAAATATTTATTTTTAGGTTTTTTATTTTTTGATTATTTTTATCAGACAAAAAATCATTCACATCGCTTTTCTTTGTGAAATTGAGATTGACTTGGTGCGCTGTGTTGTAGTCTGTTCCTTTCACGTAAGCGCGTGGATTGGATTGCAGGTGTTCGGCTATTCTGATTTTTGTCTTAGAGAAATTGAGTGCTCTGGAAGAGCCCGTGCACACTGGTCCAAGTCGGACTGCATCGCTTAGATTACCAATTTTTGCTATTATAAGAGCCCACATGTCGGCAGGTACATATATCGAGGTTTCAGGTCGGTTGTCTTTATGATCGGTAGAAGGGGTTGCGGAATCAGTGGAGGGAGGAGAGTCTGGCTGGTCGACGCTCAGTGGTGCAGTGGCAAAAACAGTATGTATGAAAAATAGAGATATTATCCTAATCATATTTTAATTATATATATACTTTGCTCCTTGAGAAGTATGTCAATAATGAAGCTATGTAAAAACTTACCTAAAAAATAACTGGTCAGCCTAAAAACCATTAATTCAATCAGTTCGATGCGAACGGTAAGCGCTCCATGAAGCCTTTTTGCTATGTCTCATTTGAGGCGCCAAGATGGCGCGGGGGAGGTTTGTGCGATGTGTCGTACGGGCCATTCACTCGCTATTCTTGATGGACGAGCGTTAAATGAATGCTTTAAATAGGGGGTCGCCTGGTTCTCTGAGCAATAGGTGGATTTTAACAATGGTGCATCTATCTAAGACGGACGCAGGCACTCGAATGAATCACTGTACATAAAAAAATAAATAATAAGTCTCGCTAAAATCCCTAGAAGGATGTTCGTCATTCTCTCACTATCGTCGATAGTTTTTGCGTACAGGATTTCTATCAGCACTTGGCAGATCGCAGCATAAGGATTGAAGTAAGCAGGCTGTCCTAAGGTACCGATACCAGTTCAGGCGCAGGTATAATCTTCATTGCTCCAGCCACCTCGAGCAGCCCAAGTTCCATTGTCGTCCAGAGCAACGGCACGGTCTTTTCTATGAAATTGTGTCACTAGTCAGCCTAAAAAAACTCAATTCAATCAGTTCGGTGCGAATGAAGGTCTTTTCCCTTCGAATAACATCTGCAACGCACTAGGGGCATCAATCTCATTTTTCTGGCAGGTGAGAATGTAGCTTCTAAGGCGCGCGAAGCGCTTTGCCCCATCTAGAGAGCGGAAACAATCAGAAATTTTCTGTTGAACTTTAGTCATCCGGAGATCACGCTCGCCTTGATTATTGGCAAAAGGGACGGTCGCGTCTTCCATAAAAAGCAGGACTTCTTTTTCAAAATCTCTGAGCCGAATAAGAAGATTTCGAGACTTGGACTGCTCTCGCTTTCCTGAATCCGGGCATTCTTGTTCTGCCCGTCGAATAAGCTGACGATACTGCTCACGAAAACGCTTAGCTTCAAGTGAAGGTAAACTGCCTCCAGCGAGTATGGCGCTGTTGATCATCTCCAGTAACGTAGCCATTTTCTTGGCCCACATTTGCCCGTCTTGTCCATAGGCTCGCGCGAGCTCCCGCAGGTGATGAGCATTGCAGAGCGAGTGGTCGCAACCGTATTTGAAATAGGCCTTCCAGTGGTCATGCACCAAGATCCCTCGAAAGTTCGCCAGGACGCCCATGTTGTTCATGGCCTTCGTTCCTCGCTTCTTATCTCTAGAAAGGCAATGGAGTGTTCCGTCAATATTGACGCCAGTCTCGTCGGCGTTGAGTAAACCAGATTTGATCAATCGGTTCTTTGCCCACTCCTTGAACCAATCAAGTTTGCTATAAGCAAGCGCATTGAAGTTCACCACTGAACCTTGAGAAATAGGCATTCCAAAATTGTGTTTAAAATAGTCTCTCACTCGGGCAAGTACTATCAGCTGAAACTGAGACAAATAGACTGAGTGAGCCTTGACGCTGGTGCCGTATTGGGCAGGCTCAGTGACGCCCGCCGGAAAGGCCGCTACGAACTGATCCCCCCTTCTTATTCTCCAAAATCTCAGCCTGAAATTCGGTCACCATCAAACGAAATTCAACATCAAAAACCTGGCGCGACACAAAACCAATGTGCTCATATTTTCCCTTAGGTCATTTCGTGCGATCAATCAAGAGCTTCTCGATCACATTGGGATGTTTTACTTTCTCTAACCGAAATCCTTTATGTCCCTCCTAGCCCCCAGGTTTTTTTCCTCCACCTTGAGCTTTAGGCTTGGATCGATTTGGGTCTTGAGAGGGAGGAATACTCCTGTTGCTACTATTTAAGCGATTGACGAGCGCCGTGACGATCTGAAGAAGCTCTACGATAGCAGTGAGTATGCGTATCCGTGAGGTTCATATGTCGACCAGTGACTTGCTGATGGGCACCATAGTCGCTGTGGAGACCGTAAGAATACTGAGTCTTGCAGTGTACAGTTCATGCAAAAATATTACAAATATGCGTGTCAACAAAAAAATTAAATTTTTCTAGACTGACCAGTTAAGAGAATCAATGCTAGGAATCAACGGGTCGAGGAAATCTCTGGCCAGAGCTGGGATAGAGAGAATAGGCTTTCGATGATCCAGATATTAATCCCGCTCAGACTGCAGGCAGTAGAGGAGGAGCTTCAGGCTGAGGTCCAGTCTTGGGTTGGAGGCGAGCACTACACCCGAAGCGACGGAACCTGCAAGCGGTGGGGGCAGAATCCGGGGTCAGTATTTTTGGGCGATCAGAAAGTCAGGATCAGCGTGCCCCGCGTGCGAGACCTGAAGGCAAGTAAAGAAGTACGACTGAAGAGCTACGAGAGGCTTCAGGACCCAAACCACGTTGACGAGATGGCCCTCTCCCGGGTGATCAACGGTATCAGCCAGGGCAAGTATGAGCGGGCCGCCGAAAACGCGTGCCAGAGACGTTCGGGATCAAGAAAAGCAGCGTCTCCCGGAAATTTATTCGAGCCTCTTCCAAGCGACTTGAACAGTTTCGGACACGTGATCTGTCCTGCTACGATATCGTCGTGATATCCATCGATGGCAAATCACACGATTTGCAGGGACTTTCTGAACGAACTCAAGGGGCGCGGACTCAAGTTCAACCAAGAGATCCTGTTTATTATAGACGGGGGCAAGGGGATCTACAAGGGCGCCCAGAAAGTCATGGGTAAAAATGCTTTGATTGCTCGCTGTCAATGGCATAAGCGCGAGAACGTGCTCGACTACTTGGCGAAAGAGCGACGAAGTGAGTTCCATCAAAAACTTCAGGCTGCCTACAACGAACCCAGCTATGAGCTTGCTAAAAAGGCCATTGGAGCCATTCGCCAGGAGCTCAAACAGATCAATCAGTCAGCAGTGAATAGTTTGGACGAAGGCATGGAGGAGACGCTACTACTCCAGAAGTTGGGTTTATTCGATAAATTGGGTACGAGCTTTAAAACAACGAACTGCATTGAGAACGTCAATCGCGGGCTGGAGCAGTACACTGGCCGAGTCTCCCGCTGGCATCACAGTGATCAGCGCAGACGTTGGGTTGCTACTGCTCTGCTGGAGATCGAGGTACGACTACGGCTGGTCAAGGGACATGAACACTTGAAGGAACTTCGCGTGGCGATGAAGAGATTTGTTGCACGCGGAAACATGGAGAGAGCGGCGTGAGGATCAGGCCTCGATTTCAACTAAAAAAAAGATTGCGCCGCGACCTGCTTACCCAATAGCTTACTCTCTTCATAAAGAGTATCTGGGCAAACGTCTTGCTCATGGGGCCAAGTTACTGTGCCGTTCTCAATCTTAGCTTGCAGGAAGTAACCAATATCTTTCAGTTCTTTGAAGACGCCAAAATCGAGGTGTGGGCTCATGTCGAAAATCCGAATCTCTTTGTTTGGATACCATAAAACATTGAAATAACTGGCATACGCTCTCTACCTTATTATTCCAGCTGCGGTTTTTCAACTTAAAGCTGCTCTCAGTCCCCTCAGGGCAAAAAAAACCCGCCTAGAGGGCAGGTTTTAATTTAGCGAGACCCTCCAAGCAGGAGGTTCTGCGCTGACTTATATGGCGTCCCCACGGGGATTCGAACCCCGGTTACCGCCGTGAAAGGGCAGTGTCCTAGGCCTCTAGACGATAGGGACAATAGAGGAAGTCATTTGGTATCGAAAATATCTCAAAAAAGCAAGAAAAAACAACAGAAGAGTTCAGATTGACTCCCAGCCTAAGGCGTGATTTCTTAGCACACCATGCTTATCCTTGTACTTTCTGCAGGCTTTGTCGGTTTCGTTCATACTCTCATGCCAGGGCACTGGCTACCCATCGTACTTCTTGCGAAGGCAAGGAAGTGGGACCGTTCCATCGCCTTCGCAGGCGCGGCTGTCGCAGCAAGTGGCCACATTCTCCTCTCCCTCCTCCTAGGACTTGGTGCCATCTTCATTGGCGGCAAGCTCATCACTTTAGACGAGAGCACAACTGACCTCTACAGCGCCTACGGCTTGATCATCTTTGGCCTACTTTATGCTCTCCAGGCTTATTTTAGGCACTCCAAATGCCATGGGCACACCCATCACGGTCCAAATCCAGAACATGTCAAAGTACCCCTTCTTTTCCTGTTTTCTTTAGGCCTTGCGCCTTGTGCAGCCGCTATTCCTGTTTTTGGTGCAGCTGCAGCCCATAGCATGAGCGCCTTCATTGGAAGCCTAATTGCCTTTAGCTTGGGCGTCCTAGGAGCTTTCATACTTGCAACCCTCACCGCACTCCAAGGCATCCTCCGATTCGATCATCCACTCCTTGAGCACTATGGCGATACCATCACAGGATGCTCTGTTGCCCTTATGGGCGGCTTCCTTATTCTTTTTGAATGGCTATCATAGCGGACGATTCATACTCACGCATGATCTGCTCAATGATCTCGCTACAAGGCAAAATCGAGTCAATAAGCCCAACCCCCTGACCTGCACTCCACACCGTCTTCCAAGTAGGCTTGGTGCTCGCTTGCTCCAGCAACCTCGACCCAAGCATCATACGGACCATCTTTGCTATCTTCTTTGTCCGAGGGTGTGCCAACAATTTTTTCTCAATAAACGACAAATCTAACCCCTGCTGCTCAATAAAAGGCGTCTTAATAACTGCAGCCGGCGTCCCCGATATCCTGGTTGTCATCACAATATCCTCAGGCTCAGCCCGCAAAATGGCATCCTTATATGCCTGATTCACTTCAGCTTCCGTACTTGCAATAAAACGCGTCCCAATCTGCACACCAGATGCCCCTAATAAAAGCATCGCAGCCATCTGCTGCCCCGTTGCAATGCCTCCTGCTGCAATAATTGGCACCTTGGGCAAGTTCCGCCTTAAATACGGTATCAGCACGAGCGGCGACACAGGCCCCGCATGACCTCCTGCTCCCTGAGAAACAGCAATAACCCCATCTGCGCCAAGCCCCAAAACCTTCTCTGCATAGGCAAGTGTTGTGACATCACAAAAAACCTTCGAGCCAACAGCATGCATCGCATCAATAACTTTTTTTGGATTCCCCAAAGACGTGATCACCAAAGGCACACGCCTTCTGACACAAACATCTAGATCCGCCTGCATCCTTGTATTTGATGCATTCACAATGAGATTAATGGCAAAAGGCCCCGCAGCCACACTCTGTACTGCAGCATCAAAAAGCTCCGTCGTGCGCCAATTGAGTGACGGCATAGCCCCAACCCCTCCTGCACCAGAGACTGCACTCACCAGCTCTGGCGTACTCACTAAAAACATAGGACCTGCAATGATAGGCAATCTGCATCCGAGCAACCGCGTCATTTCTGTTTCTATTCTCATACCTCAATGCTAACAGACTTCAGCAAGCCATGCATTAAGCTCACAAAAAGGAGATCCGCGTAGCGCTTTCGATACTGCGCCCAGATAAGCCCCATAACTGGACAGATCCATTCCTCATCCAAACGAGACTCAACTTGTTTGTATCTTAGTCATCAGCAAGCGCCTATACATTTGCTTTCAAGATCCGATTCAGATGCACCATGTCGCCCTTCATGGCCTCTAAGAATCTCTTATGACAATACCGATCATCTTTTTCTCAACAACCCGGTGCACAACAAGCAACCGATTTCCAATACTCGTTCATCTCAGGATACGATATCAATGCAATTAAGAACCCCTGCATCACAAGTGCCATGAATCCTAAAATGATCACCTGAGGATCTGTCGAAAAAAGACGCTACTGTTACACACGACATAAGCCAATCGCAACAATTCTTAGATATACAACTTCCATCCTGGTATCATGCACTACTGCTCAAGCGCACTCAGTCTTTTCATCAATGCTTCAATCTTTACTTCATATTCTTTAACATGCTCAACCTGAGACTGTAGCGACTCGATCTTTGCCTCATGCTCGGCAATACGAACAGCCTGTGCCTGCAACAACTCGATCTTTGCTTTATGTTCGGCATCACGAGCAACCTGAAACTCCATCACCTTCTCATCCAACGCCTGCACTCCAGCCAACGCCACGCCCACTTCATCCAAAAGCGCAATGTGCTCTTTAAGCTCACCTACACGAAATTCTCGATAAAAATCTTCTGCATATGGACCAATGTGTCTCACACTCAGATCACTCAGATACCCCCATTCCTCAATATCGAGCCTACGAATAGATGCCAAAATAGAACTTTTATCCAACCTCTTACTAGCGCCTTTTATTTTTCTTGATGAAGAGCTAACCAAAATACCAGCCGATGACCAAAGAGGCACACTGTTCGCTGCATTGAAAGAAGGGGCAGCCGCTCCCGCAGAACTGCCCGTAAACGCGAACCAACTTGCCCCTCCACTACCGAAATGAAACAATGCGCCCGAAGAAAACGACGCCATCCAAACTCCAGAAGCATAATAGATACCACTTGAGACATAGGTGCCATCATCCCAAGGCAAAACAGCAAAAGTATTAGTAGATCTAGAATTTCCAATCATAAGTGGGGAAGAAAGACTATTAACATAAGCCCCAAAAGCGACACTAGCGTACCCCGTCGTCCCAATACCCACATACCCAGGAGTATAATAAATATTGCTGCCAGTTGTGCTCCACGGGCTACTCACCGTACCACTAAAAGCTGTTGCTATAGCACCAAAATTCTGGTTCATCAGCGATGCTGAAATAGGACTCCCAGCAGTAAACGAGTTCACCCCAGTGAGTGCCACGGCCCAGCTATGCCCCCCAGCCAACAATAAGCATACAACCGCTCTGCTGCTCTTCCACTCTGCTAAGAAACTCCACCACTGCCACACACGAAAAAATCCACTAGTAATAGTTATTAATTTCATAACTTCCCCACAAGGCACTACTTCTCAAGCACACTCAGTCTTTTTATCATCGACTCAATCTTTTCCTCATATTCTTTATTCCGAGACTGCAACGACGCAATCTGCGCCTCATGCTCTGCAATACGAATAGCCTGTGCCTGCAACAACTCGATCTTCGCGTCATGCTCCGTAATATGGTCAGCCTGAGATTCCAAAAATCTCATCTTCTCATCTAATGCCTGCACTCCAGCCAACGCCACGCCCACTTCATCCAAAAGCGCAATATGATCTTTGAGTTCACCTACATGAAATTCTCGATAAAAGTCTTCCGCATATGGTCCGATATGACGCACACGCAAATCGCTCAGATACCCCCACTCATCAATATCAAGTCTGCGAATAGAAGCCAAAATAGAACTCTTATTGACATGTTTAATGGCGCCTTTTATTTTTCTTGATGAAGCGCCCTGAAGGACACCAGCTGCTGTCCACAGAGTAACACTGCTAGCAAGATTCCAAGAAGGATTATTTGCTCCTGCAGAACTCCCTGAAAAAGCCCACCACAACGCTCCTCCATTACCAAAGTACATAAGCGCGCCTGTAGAGCCCGACGCTGTCCAATATACAGCATTATAAGAAAGACCACTTACGAGATAGGTGCCTCCATTCTGAGGCAAAATAGAAAAAGTACCCTGAGAATTCCCGACTACAAGAGGGCTCGCACTGCTATTGGTATAAACCCCCAAAGGCATGCCAGACATACCCGTTGTGCCAATACCAACAGTTCCATTAGAATAATAAATAGCGCTACCAGTAGTGCTCCATGGGCTACTCACCGTACCACTAAAAGCTGTTGCTATAGCACCAAAATTCTGATTCATCAGCGACGCCGAGATCGGACTCCCAGCAGTAAACGAGTTCACCCCAGTAAGCACCACTGCCCAACTCGAGCCTCCAACCAGCAATAACCATAGCACTACCTGAAGCAGGCAGCTGTCGCAGCCATGATACAAGCTTATTAAAAACTTCATACGTCCGCCCCCCAGCATGACTTTACACGAGAAAAAATGCCTGTCATAGCCCCAAAGGAGAAGCGAGCATTAATTCCAGCCCTCTCTTGACAGCCAAGAAGCACGCACCATGTTTGACCTATGCCAATCTACGAGTACAAATGTGAAAGCTGTAGTAAGATCCATGAAATCATCCAGAAGTTCTCAGACTTAGCTTTGGACACCTGCCCGGAATGCGGAAGTAAGCACATCGCCAAAACCATGAGTCTAGGTTCTTTTGCTCTTAAGGGTACTGGCTGGCATTCGACTGATTACAAAGCTAAGCCAGACTCACAAAGCTGACGCAGCCTCGTATAGTCATAGATCCCTGTCCGGTGGCCATCACTCCATGCAAACTCGACTGCATAGCGGCCCACAAGGGATGCCGAAAGCGGCCTCACGTCTGGCATGAGCTTCTGTTTCTCAACGATGCGCTGACCAGTGTGCTCATCCACACAGGCAGCACACGGGCATGCAAACCGCACATCAAGGTAAGGTAGTTCAAAAACCAACCCGTCCGTCCATTCAATACGTAGACCTTGGGCACTTGGCCCAATATGGCGCAATGTCATGTAGCCTTTTTAACACGATCAGAGTTCAAACCTATCTTTTTTTAAGCACTCCTAGCGTGCAGCGTTATCTACGTTTCAACACTCTCGACAACACTCAGACAGTACGACGACAGGTACCATAAGATTCTCAATATGTACCTCCACTATACCATCAGCGCCCATGCCTAGAACCTACAGGATACAAACCACTATTGACTTGTAGCAATAGAGCTGCCCACAAAACAAAGCCCTCACAAAGAGCCTATTACCCTCCAAGATGCCTCAAGCGGAGAATAATGAAGATCGCACGCAAAATTTCAAAATGAGCCATGAAACTGATTTTGTACATTAATAATAAAAAGAGTTATACCCCGCATTCCCCCGATCTTTTATGCAATTTGGTAGATTTTCATCGCTGTTGGGCCAAAGAGTCGAATTATCTTCCTCCTGAGGTCGCTTAGTCCCGTCATAGCGCAATGAACCATTGCAT
>CAIUGE010000031.1 GCA_903898645.1 Oligoflexia bacterium
CAAAAGTCATCAAGCTTCTAATCTTGAGACCTTAACGAAATTGACGAAGAGCAAGTTGAAGAAAATATCAAAGAACAAAAAAACTCTTCGAGGTATTTTTTTACGTTCCAAAATTGCAAAATTTATGAAATGATCTATAGTAAATGTTTGATTAACAAGACCTGTCGCCCCAGAACCGATATTCACTTGTACTTGAGGCGCATTAGTTGACAAATAGAAATTCCAATACCCACATGGATCCCGTGTATCAAAAGCAGAAAAACGCACATTCGACGCACCTGTCCAATAGTTCGTTATACCAGTCATAGATATTACGTTAGACAGCGTAACTCCTGATGGCAAATTGTACGTTGTCCAACTGTTTACTGTAGATCCATGTTGTCCCGACAGTGTGATTATTTTAAATCCTACGTTCCCTGCCGTAATTTTTCCGCTCACCGCCACATTTCCACTGACATCTAAGGCATTCGCAGGTGCCGAACTCCCAATCCCAACTGCCCCAGCATTAAAATAAATATTCGAAGAACTCGCCACCCAAGGACTACTCACCGTACTTGAAAGAGCACTCGTGATAGACGCGAAGTTCCCCATCATCTGGCTGGCCGATATCGGCCCCCCTGCTGTAAAACTGTACGGCAATGTCATTGAGGTCGCATGTGCCGATAACGCAGCAAAGAAGCACAAAAATAGTGCGCTACGGGCTATCACTGCGTGTGGCACTTTATTGAGAATATGCATAATTTACGACCCACCCTCCTGGCGATCATTCTAACACCCACCCTCTATTTCATCAATTCATAAACACCAAAGGCCACCGCAGCATGCCCAGTATCAATGAACCCAAGCATGTTTACGGCAATGACAGCTCGTCCTGATACTCAATAAGCTCTTTCAAAGAGCGCACTTCGGCAATCAACCAGACTTGATTACGACGCACCATCTGGCAGAGTTTTTTCTGCGTGACCTTGCATGGCGTTTTTTTATGCTTCCCGTAATCAAGTAGCTCGAGCTCATAGGTAATAGCAACTTCATCATCACCGATTTTCTTGAATTCTCGGATGGTCACCTTCAGCAGCTCTCGTTTAGACTCGACAAACGCTTCCCGAAACTGATCCTCACTCCAGGACGCAAGCCGATCATGCACATCAGCTGTCAAAAAGCCTAAAAGTCGATCCTTATCACCTGCTGAGGCATGAAAACTGAGATCAATATAGGATCTCAGTCTTTCCTCCACTGTATGATTTTTACTCACACACGATAGAAGCATCAAGACGCTAAGTAACCTGTACATACCCTCTCCCCCGTAGCTTTTCTAAAAAATCTGCGCATGCTTTGATGCGATCTGCATCAACCTCGGTAAAGAGTATACCGACCCCGTGACAACGATCAAGGTGGGTCAAAATACGGCCCCGCATATACATGGACTGTTCATGAAAGGTAAGCTTGAGCTCGCCTACTGCCAGAGGCGCTCCATATTCATGACGAAAAAGAAAAACTCCTGATGCATCAAAAGAACTCACGCGATACAGCTCCCCATTCCAAGACGCTTCCAAGTATGGCATTGCTGCAGGGTATGTCTCATGCCACGCACACCGCGGGCGAAATGGAGCCCGAAGGCGCATACGTTGAATCAAAAAAATACTCACCATGTCATAAAAAACAACGCCCAACGTAATAGCTGCAAGAACAAGAGAATGCTTAAGAAACATGTACCAAAGCGACAAAGCCAACCAGATGACAGCCATCAGAGTAAAAAAACTAAGCGCCACCTGCTTAAAACTAAGGATTTGCCATATAATAATAGCCAGAATAAATGCTCCGCCTAGTACCCAAAAAAAAGTATGCTTCTCCAAACCACGCAGGCAGAAAACCTGCAAGGTAAGGAGTGGCAATGCAAGGAAGATCCAGCATGTCAGCCATGCGAGCCCCCAGGTAAATCCAATACGCTTCATAGATATGCTCCTATGAGCTCATGGACCTGAGCCCAATTTCGCCCTGGAGTAATCCACCCTGGAGAGGCCATGCGACGAGCCCCTGTTGCTTTACCACCGAGCGCTCGCCCACGTAGTGACTGAAATCCCAAAAATGCGAATGCCTCTGCTTCAAGCATCTGACTATGTGCTGCAGGTGTAGCGCCCAATCCTTCAAGGAGATACGCATTCTTCGATCCCCCACCTGAAACAAGGAGAGGTGTTTTTGCATAGCTTTTTGGCAGATACTGCATCGCATGCTTCACACTTTGGACAGTGAGCTCACTGACAGTTGCCATCAAATCAGCATGCGCCATGTTTGGCATCTTTGATAAACGAAAGGCATCTCTCCCTGTTGATTTTGGTGGCCGCAACTGAAAAAATGGATGCGTTGCAAGCATGTTTTTTACCCAAACATGGTTAGGCTGTCCACGTAGTGCCATGCGGCCACCTGCATCATAACGCTTATGAACCAACTGGGCCGCCATATCAATCAGCATGTTCCCAGGGCCTGTATCAAATGCCATGAGTGGCTTACCTCGCTTCAAGCATGTGATGTTTGCAATACCACCAATATTAAGTAAAAGCGCTTGAGGCTCAGGATACAAAAATCCTAGATACGCAGGCACTAAAGGGGCACCTTCTCCTCCTGCTGCCATATCGCCATGCCGAAAATGGGAGACGACAGTAGTACCGGTTGCCTCAGCAAGTACCGAGGGATCCCCCAACTGCCAGGTCAGAAAATCCGACGGGGCGTGAGCAATAGTCTGCCCATGCATAGCCCAGATATGGGGGCGTTTTGTCTTTTGGCACGACGCGCTCACCCATCGGCTAAAATCAGCATTGAGACGGAGCCACTCATAAGATGATGCTCGAAACCCTGGTTCCTGGCATGCCAAGATACGTTGACGCAAGGCATGGGGATAAGCAAAGCTTTGGGACCAAAGGCGTTTTATACTGTGATCGGTAAAAGCGCAGCAGGCAATATCAAGCCCATCTAGAGAAGTTCCGCTCATAATACCTGCACACCGAATTACACGCTCGCCCATAGCCCCCCCCAGACAATAATCTTAGAGGCAAGTGGTGCACCCTTTGGTACACAGCCATAGACCACAGACTGCTCCCCCACCTCGTCCTGAGAATCACTATAAATACATGGCTGCAGACGAGCGCCCTTAGCAATAACCCCCTGAGTATAAGGCTCATGACGCTGCATAAATCTCTGCTGTGTGATTGCCGGCAGCTGCGTAAGCGGAAACTGCGCATGGGACGCATGCCAAAGCTGAGGAGTCCCACAGTCAAAAAAGTAGGTCTGTGGCAAAATACAGGCCCCAACACGCTTTTGTGCAATCAGAGGTTTAAGGACGTCATGTACAAAATCAGATGGCCCTAAAGGGAGCCGTGCAATGACTTCTTTTGCAATCAGTGCGCACCCCGTATAAAAATACCCCCCCTGACCAAGACCCTGAACACAGCCATCAGCAACATCCACGCGCGTATAATTACCATATGCAGGCAGTACAGCAAGTGTCACAAGATTTGATCCATGTGCACGCTTCAAGGCCTCATATGGAAGCGGCATCAGAACGTCTGCGTTTGCGATAAAAAATGGGTCATCAAGGAGTTCAATCGCTTTTCTCATACCCCCGCTACTGCCTAAAAGAGCCTCTGATTCGTCTGACAGAATACCAGGGAAATCAAGAGGGCAATACTGATGGACATTCATTACAATCTGCGTGATGCCAGCTGCAGCTGCATGATCGAGAGCATACTGCACAAGAGGCACCCCCATAAGAGGCAAAAAAGCTTTGGGGCACTTTGTTGTAAATGGATGCATCCTTGTCCCTAGGCCTGCTGCCATCAGCATCATTTTACAGGACCATACACGATCTCAACAAGGCTCGCATGCAACTGCGTCAACCCCTGGCGATGAGCAATAATACGCATCATTTCACAAGCAAGCCCGATGTGGCGCAAGTATGCTGTTTTCTTCCTCAGCATCAAGAATGAAGCAAAACTTCCAACTGCCTTCCATAAACGCTGAATCGCAACCTTGTCACACTGAATCAGAAATGATTCATAAGAGCCATAGTTGCCAAGAGAATGCGCATACTGCAATAAGCGGTTACGCATATCATCGGGCAGAAGAAAATAGCTGTCATACAGAAGCGAAACAATATCATAACACGCAGGACCGAGCCTCATGTCTTGAAAATCAATAGTTACAAGCTCACCTTCATGCACCATGAGATTCTTCGCATGGTAATCTCGGTGCACCGGGACAAAAGGCATAGCCGCTATTTCTTCACAAAGACGTTCCATGGGCGCACGGAGAGCATGGAATGGACCCATAAATCCCCGCTCATCCATTAATAAAGCTCCAAAATGCATCTCAGTCCACGCAACCTCACGCATAAAGGTCTCTGTGTCAAAACTCGAAAAATCTGCCTGTACTTTTTGAAAAGAAGCTGCAATCTCTAAGGCTTTTTCATACAGCGGCTCACAAGAATAACGCGACGCTTCGTGCAGTAATGACACATTTCCCAAATCCTCAAGCAAAAGCATGCCTTCATAGGTATCGTAGAGAAGAGGCACCCGTACATGAGGTTCTAGAATTTTGTGGATCCGCAAAAAGGCGGTCTGTGGCTCATCAAAAAGCATTGCAACCATAGATGGTTGCCCAGGCATTGTGATTCGTTCATAACGTCTTGTGCTTCCATCACCTGCAAGGGGCCTCACAGATCGTGGTAAAGAACTTAGCTGTGCATAGCGCGTGTCGTACATACTGAGCGCACCTTCTTCCATCGTTTCTCAAAAATAGCGGAGTGAATCGAGGGCTGATGCAAAGGCGGTAGCTTCGAAACCATAGAGTAGACCGCCTTAAAATCTGGATACAACCCTGAAACCTGCAAAAGGTGCACAACACCCCTTGGGTCATAGCCGTGCATATATACCAGATTGATTACCTTCTTGATATGCACTTCATCATTCACAACAGGTTCATGGCCATTCGGATAGGTAATGAGTTCTCCAAAAGCAACAAGTGCTGCAAACTCTGCTTCACAGCGCAGTTGGCATACAAGTTGGAGCGGTACCAAAAACATCTTTTCAAATCGCACACCAAGGACATGAGTATCTTGGATGAGTCCAATTTTATTGAATGATTTTGCAAACAGCACCAAAGATTCAAGTTCTCTCGGAGGAGACAAGACTTTTGGTGCATCAAAGGCATAGACACTCAGACAGCAAAGGAGCATCCTCATACCCAGCAGCATATGCTAGAAGATTACTGGTTCGCAACAAGATTAGAGGGCAATTGAATGGCCGCAGGCGCCTCTGCAAGCTGATGTTCAGCAGGCTCATAGTAGAGCACAAAGCCTATAAAAATCTGATTGGGATCTTTGATCATTGCTTTATTATGCTTCCAGATTTTCTTCCATTCATCAGGTGAACCATACAGTGATTTTGCTATTGTCCCCAAAGTATCGCCCTCTCGAATAGTGTAGGCTTCCCCTGATGGACGCTCCGGAGGACGCTGCTCTCCAGGTATGCGCAGCACTGTCCCAGACTCTAATTTTGTGGCTGATGGATTGGCACTCAAAATCTCTTTCCAGCGATAAAGATCTCCGTACACCTTGTATGCGATTTTCATGAGAGTATCGCCTGAAAGAACAGTATAGGAACCAGAGCCCTCAGATGATGGAGGAGGGGTCTCGGGAGCCTGTGCCCGATCAGCTGACGGCATAGGCAAGGGGTCTGTCTGCGCTACGACTTTTTGCTCACTTTGATCTGCCGCTGCAACTGCTGGTGCAGTTTCCGGCGTTTCCTCACCATCAAAAAATGAACTCAGTGAACTACAAGCTGTGAATACAAATACTAAACTTCCTAAAATAAACTTCATATGTTCTTCCTCTACCCAAAAATCCTATCGGGTGGATTCTGACGGAGGTTAAGTTTGGAACAGATTTAAAAATGACACGTCGTATAATTTTCCTGCCAACAGAGAAGCTCCTGAAGGTTGCTGACACGAAACCAAGATAATCCAAGGTTCGACTTGCTGCATCAGTTCAGCCTCCATTGAAATGGATCTGAGCTAGATGAACAAGGACCGCAACCTCACGGCTTAAATTAAAAATTTTCTGAAAAATTCAGGGGGGGTAATGTGAGAACTATGCCTCATGCCTCTTTGAAATCAAGAGATCAGCTGCCTCACCTGTAGCACAAGCGCCTCTCTATGGGCCTGCTGCGTTATGTCAAAACTATCCGCATCCAGAATATACTTGGGTCCCTCATAAGCCGATATCCATGTCTCATAATGACCATTCAGACGCTCCAAATACCCTTCTGGAAAAAGTTCGTAACTACGCGCACGTTGCGCGATGCGTTTCTGAAGAGTAGGGACGGATGCGCGGAGGTAGATTATCAGATCAGGCGCCCGAACCAAACTAACCATTGCATCATAGAGACACCTATAGGTGGAATAGTCCCTTAATGAGAGATGACCCGCTGCATAGAGTTCATGCGCAAATATATTTGCATCTTCGTAGATACTACGGTCAAGGAGGGCATTTTGCTCTTGCGCCTGACGATGTGACAGGAGGCGGTGTGATAAAAATGAGATCTGCGCAGGAAAAGCCCAACGCGACATGTCAGCATAAAAATCTTCGATATAAGGATTTTCTTGCAGTGGCTCAAAAAAGGGCGTGAGACCAAGCTCTCCAGCTAAGAACTTCGTGAGCGTCGTTTTTCCAGCACCAATGTTGCCTGCTAATGCAAGAAACTGTTTTTTTGCCATGAAAAATACCTCCTTTGTGGTATTCTGAAAAAGTATCAATACACTAAGCCTACCACCACTCACAAAGGGGAGAAGACCTATGACTATACCAGAATCTGCCAATAAAGGACTTGAAAACATCATTGCTTGTACGACAGAGATCAGTACTATTCATGACACGACGCTTCTGTACCGTGGCTATGCTATAGAAGACCTTGCTGCACATACGTCCTTTGAAGAAGTCATTTACCTTTTGTGGACAGGCAATTTACCTAATAGCAAAGAACTCCAGGAGTTTAGAGCCAAGCTGACAATTGAAATTCCTGACGCACTCTTGAAAATGATGGAGTCTTTTGCTCAGATGAAGACACACCCTATGGCAAAACTTCGATCAGCCGTGTCACTGTATGGTATGTTTGATCCTGAGGCTGAGCAACAATCCCAGGAAGCTTTCTTTGAAAAATCTCTTAAAACGACGGCAATTATGGGTGCCCTGGTAGCAGCCCTTTCCCGCTATACGGATGGACTCAAGCCAATACCGGCTCAGAAAAATGTCTCTTTAGCCGAAAATTTTCTCACAATGATTCGGGGCAAAACACCAACAAAAGATGAAATCAAACTTTTTGATACAGCCCTTATCCTGCATGCCGACCACGAACTCAATGCATCAGCATTTGCAGCGAGGGTTGTTATCTCAACGACAACAGATTACTACAGTGCAATCACCGGCGCTCTTGGGACACTCAAGGGTCCATTGCATGGCGGTGCAAATGAGCAGGTCATGCTCATGCTGGCTGAGATTGGTTCTTTTGCCCATATTGATGCCTTCATTGAAGATGCTGTGAACGCGAAGAAAAAAGTCATGGGCATTGGCCACCGCGTCTACAAACATGGAGACCCGCGGGCCCGCATCCTCAAAGAAGTATCAGAAAAAATATGCACAACTCCTCAGCTCAAGGAATACAGACACATGCTGATCCATATCCAAGAGCAGATGGAATCGCGAAAGGGCCTGATGCCTAATGTAGATTTCTATAGTGGCCTTCTCTATAGCGCTCTTGACCTTAAGCCACGTGACTTCACACCCATTTTTGCAGTAAGTCGTATTGCTGGATGGTCGGCGCAGATCATGGAGCAGATGCGCAATAACCGCATTTACCGCCCACGCGGCTTTTATACCGGACCTACTGACAGAAAGGTATCTTAAATGCGAAGACTCCTAGGATGCATACTGATTCTAGGAGTCGCTCTTGCTGAAAATCTTCTGCCCTTTACAGAAACACTCAAGCCAGAAAAATTGACTGTCGTCGAACCCGAACTGCCAGCTATCATCGCCGAGACCTTCCAGGCTCATGTTTTAGATGTCAGCAAGCAAAGCAGATTCTATATGCTCGAGCTTTTAGAATCGATGAACCCTCAAACGGGGCGCATATTTCTTGCAAAAGACGGATCAGACCCACTTGCAGCATTCCGTATTGTACGAACGTATGGGCCACGAAAAATTGCTGTAAAAAAAATTCACGATTACCCACAGGCACCGAAAAAAGACATGACATTTCTTGGTGTTCTGAAAATCTCAGACATTACGCCGACAAAAATGGTCAAAGCCTTAGCATCAGATGAGGAACTTGAACTCCTCGAACTCGAACGGAAACTCAACATCCGCCCTGACGACCCAGAACTTGACCATTATGATCACTGGCATATGGCACATCCTGAACCCACACCCGTTCCAAAAAAAGAGACCCTGCCACCACCAGCTGTTGAGACACCAAAAGAAAAATCTTCCGAGCCAGAGAAGGAAGACGAAGAAGATACTTTTAATCAACCTGAAACAATCGAGGACATCAAACACTTTGATCCATATAAACACTGGGTTACCGTTGGATTTGGGTTCGTCAACAATACGACACGCGCCGTTTCGTCAGCCTATTTTTCATCAGGCAATCTTCGCTATGGGCTCACGCTCAGACAGAATGTGTTTATAACAAATCCACAGTTCCAAGACTCCATTGCTTTGGAAGTAGGCGCTTACTTCTACAAAGCTGCTAATTTGATGATGAGCGGAGACGCCTACACCTTGATGGCAGGCATAGGCACTCTCCGCTATACTGTGATGACCAGCGAAAATTTTGGCATCTTTGGCTACGCCGGAGGCCTCACGAACTTTGTGGTACAAAATTCACTGAGCTCTGCATCAGCAAGTGCAGCTCTCAGCTCAACAGGGATGGCGCTGGGAGTGGGCTTTCTCACGCGCATTGGTCCCTCTTGGTTCCTCCGTGCTGATCTTGGCCTTGACGCACTTGGTGCAAGTATTGTACTCAGATTCTGATGTTTATCGTAATTATATTGCTCTTCAATGGATGCGGCATCAAAGGACTACCACTACCTCCATTCGAACATGACGAACCAAGCCCAACACCAAGTGTCAAAACGACACAGTAGGAGAGACTATGCAAGGAGTTTATACAGCACTCGTCACCCCTTTTGCTGACGACAATACTCTCGATATGGAGGGATTTAAGGCGCTCCTAAAAATGCAACGCGATGCAAAAGTTGCAGGCGTTATAGTATGTGGCACAACAGGTGAATGCTCTACCCTCATGCTCCAAGAAAAGAAAAACATCATTGTTGCCGCTCTGACCGAGCTTAAAAATACCCCTCTCAAGGTTATTGCAGGCACAACAGGAAACAACACAGCCGAAAGTGTTGAACTTTCAAAATGGGCCGCAGCACAAAAAGTTGCCGGCATCCTTGCCGTCACCCCTTACTACAATAAGCCATCCCAAGCAGGTCTCGAAAAACACTTTTTAAAAATTGCTGACGCAGTCGACTGCCAAACCATCGTTTATAATAATCCATCACGAACCGGTGTCGCTATGGGCTTACCACTCATGACGCGCTTAGCTGAGCATCCACGTATCCGGACAATCAAAGATGCTACGGGCAATATTGGCTTCGCTTCGGAGATGATAACGGAACTGTCCAAGAGCACGCAGAAAATAGACATCCTTTCGGGCGATGACGCAACGTTCTTCCCCTTTCTCTGCGTTGGAGGGAATGGCATCATTTCAGTTGCCTCTAATCTTATACCTCACGTCATACTTGCAATCTGGAACCATGTCGAATCAGGCGAACTCCAGCAGGCACGCCTCCTGCACCAACGCTACGAGCCCCTTTTAAGACATCTTTTTATTGAAACAAATCCTGTACCCATTAAAGCAGCCCTACACTCTACAGGCATTATTAAGCCGCATGTCCGCCTGCCACTCACTCCTTTAGAGGAAAGTCATGCAGCACTCCTGCGCGAAACACTTGCAATGTGTATGAGTGCACCAGAGACAAGCCCTCCTCCTGCACCAACAAAGCCTCCTTCGGCACCTGCAAACCCTCCTCCTGCAAGCCCCATTCGTGCCCCCAAGCCTCCAGCGCCTGTACCGGTAAAAACATGAAAATTGCACTCTGGGGCGCAACCGGGCGTTTAGGCCGGAGCATAGTAGACTCTTTTCCTCACTGGCAGCGTGAAGCAGAGCTGACCTGCTATGGACGAGGATCATCAGCAGAAGCTGCGTCAAAGGCCGACGTTATTATTGAGTGCTCCCGTGATGATGGACTCAGCGTTCTCCTTGACGGACTTCAAGGTGACGCAGCAATTGTTATTGGAAGTACGAACATCAATCCCCATAACCAGAAGTTTTTAGAGCAAAGAGCCCTCACGCACCGCGTGTTTGCTGCCTCAAATTTCTCACGTTCCTTGGCTCTTTTGGAAGCATTTTGCACGATGGTTCCGCAATCTTTCGAATCAGTACTGATTGAAACTCACCATGAGGGCAAGAAAGACGCTCCCAGTGGAACAGCAAAAACGCTTGCACGCGCTTTGCAGCACCAGGGACTTATCACGAGCATCAGAACGCACCATGATAGCATAGGTGAGCATGAGGTCAGGCTTTATCGCGATCATGAATCACTTGAAATCAACCATAGGATCACGAGTCGTTCGGTTTTTGCGCAAGGCGCATTAGATGCCGCATGGTTCTTGGTACATAACCCCCACATAAACCGCATCGTAGGTATGCAAGATTTGGTCAAAAATGAACTACGCACAGACACTCAATAAACTCCCCCCCTACCTCTTTGATGCCATTGATAAGATCAAAGCGCAAAAAGAAGCTGAAGGGCATATCCTTGATTCTCTCTCTATTGGAGATCCAGACCTTGATGCACCAGCATTTGTGCTTGATACACTCATTCAGTCGATCCGTATCTCAGAAAATCAAAAATATCCTTCCTATGCAGGCAAACCTGCCTTTCGGCAAGCTGTAGCAAACTGGTACAAACGAATATTTGGAGTTACTTGTGATCCAGCAACTGAGATCATTGGGCTTTTAGGCTCGAAAGAGGGCCTTGCCCATGCACCACTTGCTTTTTTAAATCCAGGTGATGGCGTCCTCGTCCCAAATCCTGGCTACCCCGTCTATGGATCAGCCACACTTTTCGCAGGTGGTGTACCACTTTTATTTCAGCTCAAGGAGGAAAATCACTTTCTGCCTGATTTCTCAGAACTCGAATTTCTCATTAAAAAACACCCAGCACCAGTCAAAATGCTTTTTTTGAATTACCCAAACAACCCTACAGGAGCAACCGCCACGCTCGCTTTTTTTCATGATGTGGTCTCTTTTGCTAGAAAGCACAACCTTATTGTCTGCCATGACAATGCCTATTCCGAGATCTATTTTGATGGCAAAAGGCAGCCAAGCTTTCTTGAAGTACCCGGCGCCATGGATATTGGGTGCGAATTTCATAGCCTCTCTAAAACCTTTAATATGACCGGCTTCCGCGTAGGGTTTCTCGTGGGCAATAAAGATATTGTAGCTGGTATACTCAAAGTCAAAACAAACACTGATTCAGGTATTTGTAATGCACTGCAAGATGCTGCTGTTACAGCCCTCACTCAAGGTGATGCCTTTTGCCAAACGCTTCGAGAAAGATACACTGCGCGGCGCAATATTCTCACGCCTGCACTCCAGGCATGCTCCTGCCTTCAGCTTATGCCAACAGATGCCACGTTCTACCTCTGGTGTAAAATCACATCAGGCTTATCATCGAGCGATTTTGTTATGCATCTGATAGAAAAAGCTGGCATCATTACTACACCAGGGTCAGGCTTCGGATCTATGGGAGAAGGCTATGTGCGCTTGACTCTCTGCAAGGATGAGACTCGCTTAAAAAATATTGCAGAACGAATAGCTGCGGTCTAAAATAGGGGATGGTTATGCAAATTTACGTAATGATCAAGCAGGTTCCAGCAACAGACACGAAAATAAAACTGACAGGTGATGCCATCGACCAAACAGGCATTACGCAGTGGATCATATCTCCCTATGATGATCTTGCTATTGAAGAAGCCCTTCGCCTACGTGAAAAAAATCCTGGCAGTAAGGTGACAATTATTTCAGCAGGACCGCAGCGAGTCACGGACTCTTTGCGTCTGAGCCTTGCGCTTGGAGCAGATACCGCAGTCCGGATTGACCTTCCGGACAATGCTGACGCATCGATGGTCGCCAAGGCGATCACGCATTTTTTAAAAAAAGAACCAGAAGTATCTATCCTCTTCTGCGGTAAGGAAGCGATTGATGATGGCGCCTCGACAGTAGGTGCCCTGGTAGCTCGACTCATGGGTATGCCCTTTATCAATGTCGTCCAATCGATTACGTATGAAGGTACAAAACTTAGTATGAAACGAGACTCAGAGAGCATCGAGGTCCTAGAAGTTGATTTACCTGTCGTTATTGGAGCGCAAAAAGGTCTTAGTGAGCTGCGTTATGCCAGCATCCCTAATATTCTCAAAGCAAAGAATAAAGAAATTCGTGTCATAAGCGACCATGGCGTGAGCGAAAGCGATAGACGCATCAAGCTGGATGCGTACGCGCTGCCGCCTGCAAAGCAATCAGGGAAGAAAATTCTTGGCGAGCCCGCCCTCCAGGCACGAGAACTTGCCCGTTATTTACATGAAGAAGCAAAGGTACTCTAAAAAATGGCTAAAAATATTTATGTTCTTGTCGAATACCAGGGTGATCGCGTCAAGAAAACCAGCTTAGATCTCATCCAAGCGCTCAGTGAGATGCCTGGTACAACGGTCACAGCTATTGCATTAGGCACTCAGGTTGCCGTGCAAGATTTTGGATCAGCCCAAGCAATTGTGATTGAGCATGAGGCTCTGGCCGAGTACCGAGGCGATACCTATGCAGAGGCAATCTTCGGTGCCCTCGATAAACCTGAGTGGATCTTTGCATGCCACACACCCTTTGGACGCGACATTATGCCCCGTCTTGCAGCCCTCTTAGATGCAGGCTTTGCGAGTGACTGCACCAGTCTGGATGCTGATTTTACCCTAAGACGCGCGATGTATGCCGGCAAAGCAACTGCGCGGGTTTCATTCACAGGCTCAAGCGTCAAGCTTGCAAGCATGAGGCCGAATACCTTAATGCCAAAAACTCCTGTAAGCCAAACAACTACGATTAAGAAGGTCGCACCAACGCTTGGCACGCAAAGAGTCACTGTACGTGAGATTGTAAAAAGCCAAAGTACACGCCCAGATGTTTCAGAAGCAGCCATCGTCATATCGGGCGGAAGATCCATGAAAAGCGTTGAAAATTTCACACTGCTTGAAACTTGCGCTGACACGCTTGGTGCCGCTGTAGGCGCGTCACGCGCAGCAGTTGATGCAGGATTTCGCCCCCACCGCGACCAGGTAGGCCAAACTGGCAAAGTTGTGTCACCAAGTCTCTATATTGCATGCGGCATTAGTGGCGCTATTCAGCATCTGGCTGGCATGAGGACATCGAAGATCATTGTGGCGATTAATACCGATCCAGAGGCACCTATTTTTCAAATTGCAGATTATGGTGTTGTCGGAGACTTGTTTCAGATAGTACCGCTTCTGACCGAAGAATTTAAAAAGATAAAAAATCAGTAGGAGGTCTTTAAATGACCCTGCAATCAGGTCTGTTTTTACTTATTGCATTGGTAGCAGGCGGTTTTTCGCTCTACCGTTTTCGCACACTCCTCCATATGCTCCTGCGGCAACAGGGACCAAGTCGCTCGAGAACCCGAGAACTTCAAAGACGCATTCAAGCTGTTATCGTTAATGTATTTTTTCAAAAAGCGGTTTTAGAAAAGCCTGGCATAGGCATTCTTCATACTATGATCTTCTGGGGCTTTTTGATCATTAGCATTGGTACGCTAGAACAGTTCGTGACAACACTGAATCCATCATGGGATTTTGCATTCTTAGGTGCATTCTACCACCCACTCTTAGTTCTCGAAGACATCATGAGTTTCAGCGTACTTCTTGCAGTTCTTGGCGCTGCCTACCGGCGCTTTATCATCAGGCCTGAAGGTTTGGGGAAAAGTCGGGATGCAAATGTCGTTCTGCTACTGACAGGCAGCCTGATGATATCCATCCTCCTGATGAATGGTTTTAGCCAAATTATTGAGCCGACAGGCTTACCCATAACATCCGTCGTGGCACATATCCTCAACACTCTCTTTACACCAGGCTATGAGACAGCGCAGGCTCTCAGTACCTTTTTTAAATGGATTCATATGCTCATTGTTCTGGGCTTTGGAGTCTATATACCAGGCTCAAAGCACCTCCATCTGGTAGCTGCAGGTCCGAATACCTTTTTCAAAACACTTGATCGACCTAAGGCCATGCTCCCGATTGATTTTACAGATGAAAAAATTACCCAGTATGGGGCGGCCAAGATAACGGACCTAAGTTGGAAAGATGCTCTTGACACATATGCATGCACAGAGTGCGGACGCTGCCAAGACCTTTGCCCCGCTTACAATACACAAAAGCCTCTTTCACCAAAAATGCTGATTATGGATATCAAGCATCTCCTCCATGGAAGTCGCGGCACAGAAGCTCTCCCTCTTATCAATGAACACACCATTACTGAGGATGTGATCTGGGCATGCACCTCATGCCGAGCCTGCGAAATAGCGTGCCCCGTCTTTATTGAGCATACTGATAAAATCTACGCCATCAGACGCAATCTGGTCATGATGGAATCCAAATTCCCAGCTGAAGTGCAGGCAGTTTTCCGCAATCTAGAGACAGCAGGCGCTCCTTGGGCCGTCTCACCCAGTGAACGTGCAGCCGAAGGCCTCCCCCTTCTCAAAGACACGCCTGATGCCCAGGTCCTGCTCTGGGTGGGATGCGCAGGCGCCTTTGATGATCGCAATAAAAAAGTTGTTCGCGCCTTTGCCAATCTCTTGAGAAAAGCAGGCGTCAAATTTGCCATACTGGGCAATGAGGAGCAGTGCACGGGTGACCCCGCACGACGTATTGGCAATGAATATCTGTACCAGAGCTTAGCTAAGGCCAATATTGAACTACTCGCGCGCTACAGTGTGAAAAAAATCGTGACTGCATGCCCACATTGTTTTAATACACTCAAAAATGAGTACCCAGAATTTGGCGGCACTTATGAGGTCATCCACCATAGTGTGTTTTTGGCAGAACTCATTCGCTCAGGGAAAATTAAACCAACAAAAACACTTGATGACACTGTCACCTTCCATGATAGCTGCTACCTGGGACGTTGGAATGGCATTTACGATGCACCTCGTGAGGCCTTGGCATCACTCCCTGCCATCTCACTTGTTGAAATGAAAAATCACCATGATAAAAGCCTTTGCTGCGGAGCAGGTGGCGGCCGCATGTTCATGGAAGAACATTTGGGCTCCCGCATCAATGCCGCCCGCACAGATCAAGCGCTACAGACACATGCCGGCATCATAGCGTCAAGCTGCCCTTTTTGCATGACAATGCTCCGTGACGGTGTTATAGGCAAAGATATGCAGGAAAAAATCCAGGTCATGGATATTGCCGAACTGCTCGATCAAGCAACTCCGTAGGTACCCTATGCAAAGCATTCACATGAAAGACATTGCAGAACTCAAAGATACAGTCCGTATTGACGTCAGATCTATTGAGGAATTTCAAAAAGACGCTCTACCAAATTCCATCAATATACCGATCGACACCTTTGAGCACGCCATTCCAACACTACTTGCGCATACATCATTGGTGATTTATTGCGCTCTTGGGGGCCGTGCAAGTATAGCCGCCCGGATGCTTGCGCCCCATTATGATGGCATACTCTATGTAGTAGACCGAGGCGGCGTGCCTGAGTGGCAAAAGTAATATCGCTACGGACAGCTCAGCGTTGTCGTCAAACATGAAGCGCCACGGCTATACATCGTAATGCCATAACAATCCCACTCAACATGATACCCTCGACTGAGCAAACGAGGCTCAAGCGTCTCTAGCGTGCCGGGAGGCAGGATACCAGGCACTCCAAAGCGATCATAGATCACACAAGGCACATCATACTCATGCATTTCATAAAAATAATTAATCCAATGACGGTCCATCAGATGTGGCATCCAACCATCCGTTGCAGAAATTGGGATATCTTTTGCAACATGAGGGATAATGGAATTCAAAATCCAAGCAGCACGTTTTGAATGCCCATGTTTTTCTCTACGCATCAATTCATTTGAACCAGAATCAGCATAGCTCACAGCGAGCAGCAGGATTATACACAATGTTGGATTAAAATACCGCATAAGCCTGTTGATACCAAAAGGAAGAGCACAGAGTAACCCCACAGCAGGCTCTATCGAATAATGGTACCAAAAGCTCACCTTCTGTTCTGCTCCTGACATAAAAAGCATAAGAAAGCCAGGCACCGCCGGCAAAACACGGTGACTCAAAAGTGGCAAATACGCAAGCGGAAACAAAAACCTTTTAAAAATATAGATACGCTCGCCGCTTATTATATGATGAAAAAAATAGATTGGCTGCACAAAAGGCGCGAAAAGCACATCACGAAGCGTAGGACCAAAATGTTTATAACAATCCTGGTACGCATACCCTACTCCAAAAATTTTAGGAACAAGCTGCGTATCAACAAGAAATGTTGCACATCCAAGAAAAAGCCAACCGCAGCCCAGCCAGTACTGCCGAGACAAAATCCAGGCCAAACCCATACCAGCTACGACAGGTCCCGCCGACTCCTTACACATAAGTGTCAGAAAAAGAGCAAAAAATCCCCAGCCCCATCGACGAGCCTCACAGGCTGCAACCGCCCAGATAAAGCATGGCACCATAAGCACTTCAGTATGAAATTCAAAAGCATTCACGGTACGAATTGGCATATAGAGCCAATACACCCAAGGCAAAAAAGGCGGCACGCGAGGATCCGTCGATACTCGAAGCGAAAGAAAATAGAGAGGGACCGCAGCACTCGCTAAAGCAAAACCTTGAATTGCAAGCAGGGTCTCTCCTCGAGGAAAAAGGGCATAGATGGGTGCAAAAAGAAGCAGGATGGGCGACTGGTGATCTGTAAAAAGAGACAACTCTCCTTTCAAAGGTGTCATGAAACCAAATCCATGATTGAAATTCCAAAGAGAATTTCCGAAAATACCAAGATCAAATGCACTCGTCCTCATCTCCCAGTGCTTCGCCATACTCACATAGGACCAAAGTGCCCCAACAATACACGCACTCAGATAGAGCCAACGCCTATCCCGGGACCAAGCTGCCCATAAAGAACGCAACACACGCATAATCCCTATATCAAAAAAAGATCTTCCTCGAAAAAGTTCATAGAAATACATTGCAAAGCCTATCGCCAGCACAGATCCCGAGAAACTTGTAGTCCTTTGAAAATTTATTCCATGCCACCTATCAATACTACTGGTAAATGCGGGCATCAAAATTCCAAGAAAAAGCACGCCGCCCCAAAGATAACTCATCCAATTGCCTTTCTAATCCTCGCCATGCCCTTTTCAAGATGATCTCGGGAGAGTGCAAAACTACAACGAACGAATCCAGCGCAGCCAAATGCTTCACCTGGCACAACAATAACATTGTGCTCTTCTAGGAGCATTTCTGCAAACTGCACGCCAGATGCAGCAAAAGCGCGCACATCACACCAGAGATAAAATGCTCCCTCTGGCTTGAGCGGATGAAGACACTGCCCTAGCTCATAGGCAACAAGTCGCTGCTCACCAAGAGCACGAATATCTGACTCCAAAAGCTTGCGACCATATTCAAGTGCAACACATGCAGCATCCTCAATAAAAGTTGGGATACATGTTGATGAGTGACTCTGAAGATTGCGGATAATACTTATAATGGATGTGGGCCCGGCAGCATAGCCCACACGCCAGCCCGTCATAGCAAAGCCTTTTGAAAATCCATTAACAATAATGGCCCGTTCCATCAAATCAGGCGCTCTTTGCAGCAAACTTTCATGAGGGCGGTCAAAAGCAAGGTACTCATAGATCTCATCAAGAATCAACCATAACTGAGGATGCCTGCGCGCAAAGGCGCTAAGCGCATCGAGCTCCTCAGGAGTCAGGACATATCCTGTCGGGTTATTGGGAGAATTGATGATCAAAGCTACAGTCTTTGGCGTTACATAAGCATCAAATGCTGCAGGCACACATCTGAACGTTCCCGGCACGACAACAGGCACGCCGCCAGCTGCAATAATCTGATC
>CAIUGE010000032.1 GCA_903898645.1 Oligoflexia bacterium
AGACGATTCTTTATTACTCTCAGTGTCAAGGAGTGCTTTAATTTTGACGGGACCATAACCATCAGCCCCAAGGAGGGCACTAATAAAGCCCTCGACGATGTCATAATTCCCTTTATCTTTAAGAAGATACTTAATTGCATAGTCAAAACTAATAAGCGGTTTATCAGGCATAAGGGAACCATACCATAGCGTACTAAGAGAGACAAGTCCCTCAAACAAGACCCTCATCGTATAAAGTCATACATAAAATCAGTAAAATGGAGATACGTTTGCGTAGCTTCTCTGCGTCATCTTCAACTCTTCGTCCACCTTTGCCTTCAACCTGCAGAATCTCTGCTAGAGAGTCGTCAGATCATCGCGCTTTTAAAAGATCTTAACTTTCACTCAAACCTTTGCGAGGAGCTTCTGCACATGATCCGAACAGCCGAAAAGTCAGTCAAGAGACCTCTCCCGGCTTTAGGGAGCATGCACTCCATCATCGCCTATAAAGCCTTCGCGCGCGAGGCTCCGTATTGCATTTATGGCCCATGCCATGGATAGGAGGGCCCCCTGCAATGCGTGCAGATAACAAGAGCTCGCTTCTGCTGGCAATGAGTTGAGCATCGGCCAAAAGCTAACCCTCCTTTCCTTTGCATGTCCCCTGATACAACCAGTATTCCAGCACGCCTTGATTCCTCAATTTTATTCTCATTGACACGTAGCGTCTTACTTTGTGACAAAACCATCACGCTCAACTGACACTAGTATAGGCCGCCGGCACTTTTCATGCCAATTTGAGCCCGAGCTTGATTCCAGGCTTTTTGACTTACCCCCCACACTGCTGTAGAATGACGGAGAAGGGGTTTGATAAGTGTAGATATTGACGAATCAGTGTTCCTGAAAGCAAGATACTCCTGGAGTCTACGGAGCCATCTGAGCTCTAGATGTGCTGCTGAAAAACTATCCATAACTGCAAGATCATTGCATTTTATAGAAGTATAGCTGGAAAATCTCAATGGGAAGGTTTTGATAACAAGAGGAATCTCATTGATTAAAAGAGGAGTCATTATGGAAAAAAACCATACTACATGGATGCCGCTAACTTAAGAAAAGCGAGCGACCTCTTAGGAATAGAATCGGCAGCTGAAACAATAGAGATCATCCTAAAAAAACTTATGAAAAATCGAAAACAGATCGAACTTATAAATAGCGATGCAGAAGACAAGTCATGGCAGGCGCTTGCAGAGCTAGAAGAAGCAGATGACAAGTAAGAAGACGCTGTTTTTTGATACTCATGTATGCATATACCTTATACACTCTCAAACCATGGAGCTGCACCTTGAAAGGTACCTCAAAATGGGCTGGGCGCACAAGCTCAGCAAAATAATCCTAATGGAGCTTTTTGCTGGAGCCAAAAGCAAAAAGGATCAATCCTCTATCAAGTGGCCACAACCTCCAAGCACGCCGACGCCTCACCTGGGACACGCTCATGAATACGCACCAACACAACCACTCTTATAACCGAAAATGGACCAAATTTTACAAAAACCAAAGGGCACCTTGATTTTAAGTACTCAAGCATGCACAAACAGTAAGTATATGCATACACTCGAAGCTCACACACTTGAAAAAAGTTATAAGAAAAGATGCGTTGTAGCCAATGCAAGCTTTTCTATCCAATCTGGTTCTGTTGTAGGCCTTCTTGGTCCCAATGGCGCAGGTAAAACGACCTCCTTTTATATGCTTGTAGGACTTATCAAGCCTGATGGAGGCAAAGTGCTCCTTGATACCAAGGACATCACAAATCTACCTATGCACCAAAGAGCCCGTCAAGGAATTGTCTATCTCCCTCAAGAAGCATCTGTTTTTAGACGCATGACTGCTGAAGAAAACATCCTGGCAGTCCTTGAAACCCTCTCCTTATCTGCTCAAGAACGGAAAACAAGACTTGAGACACTGATAGAAGAGTTCCATCTCAATCATATAGCCAAACAAAAAGCCTACACCTTATCCGGCGGCGAACGCCGCCGAGTCGAGGTAGCGCGCGCCCTAGCGCTCTCCCCGACCTTCTTGCTCCTTGATGAACCTTTTGCCGGCATAGACCCAATAGCCGTGGCAGATATTCAACGCATGATACAAATTCTGAAAAACCGTCAAATAGGTGTCCTTATAACCGACCACAATGTACGAGAAACCCTTGAAATTTGCGATTTGGGTTATCTCCTTCATAATGGTAGAATTATAGAAAAGGGTACACCGAGGGAACTTTCGCTGAGTAAAACAGCCCGCGAAGCTTACCTCGGCGAACATTTTCAATTCTAGGGGGATATAAAAATGGCCATCGAACTGAAGCAAAGTCTCAGGCTGAGTCAGCAGCTTGTCATGACGCCACAACTCCAACAGGCCATCAAACTCCTCCAAATGAATCGCATGGAAATCCAGGAACTCATTACCCAAGAGATGACTGAGAACCCCGTCCTTGAAGAAGGTGAGCCCGATGCAGAGCCTGCTGAAGAAGCCCCTGAACAAGACGACCTCTGGGAAAACTATATCGATGACTTCCAAGCACCAACATCATCCTCCAAAGACCTCGAGCTCCCCGCATTTGAAAATATCCTGACAAAAACAACATCCCTCGAAGATCACCTTTTTTGGCAATTCTCCATGCTCGACCTCACAGAACCTGAAAAAAAACTTGGTGAACTGATTATAGGGAATCTCTCAGAATCAGGTGATGGCTACCTCGGCAGTCCCCTCGAAGAACTCGCGCAACTTGTCCCCATCGATCTCAAATCTGCCGAAAAAATACTCTCAACTATCCAGCACTTTGACCCCATAGGCGTCGCAGCTCGCTCTCTCCAAGAATGCCTTCTCATCCAAGCCCGCCTCCTTGGTGACGAGCTTGTCCTCCGCATCTTAGAGAAGCACATGTCCCTGCTTGAGAAGAAACAGTATGCCCAACTCGGCAAAATTCTTTCCTGCAGTCTCGAGGAGATTCACCATGCAGTCCACACCATCACAGAGCTAGAACCTAAACCCGGCTTGAGCTTCCAAACACCTGATACCCAGTACATCACGCCTGACATCTACATCTATAAAGTCGGCAACGACTTCTCCATCGTCCTGAACGACGATGGCATGCCTCGCCTCAGAGTTTCGCCCTACTACAGGAGCATTATGGGCTCAACGTCCAAAAATACCAAAGAGTACGTCCAAGACAAGCTCCGCTCTGCCATCTGGCTGATCCGTTCGATCCATAACCGCCAGAAAACGATTTATAAAGTAACTGAAGCAATCCTCGCCCGCCAACGCGAGTTCTTTGAAAAAGGCGTCCACAAACTCAAACCCATGGTCCTCAAAGACGTCGCCCAAGACGTTGGTATGCATGAATCGACCATCTCCCGTGTCACAACCAACAAGTACGCCCATACCCCCATTGGCATCTTCGAGCTCAAGTACTTCTTTAACTCCAGCATCCACTCAGCTGACGGCAGCGACTCCCTCGCCTCCGAATCAGTCAAAGAGAAGATCAAAGCCCTGATCATCCATGAAGATGCAGAGCACCCCCTCTCTGACCAGAAGCTCGTGAAACTGCTCCGGTCAGAGAACATCGACATAGCCCGCAGAACGATCGCAAAATACAGGGACATGCTCGGGATACTGTCGTCAAGTAAGCGGAAAAGGATGTAGGAGCTTGTTCATCCCGCTCCATCGTCAGAAGGATCGTAACCGTTCGTTTGGGTGCTGTTTCGGGGGTTTAAGGTGGCTGGCATACTGCCAGACATGAAAGATAAACATCAAAAAAATCTTCCCAAGTCAGTCAAACGGTCCATTGAAGAGATCAGTCTCATTATCCAGGAGCT
>CAIUGE010000033.1 GCA_903898645.1 Oligoflexia bacterium
GAATTGATCCACTGGTCCTGGAAAGTTTTCCCACATTTGACGTAGCTCCAAAAGGAGTTCAGGAGGCACGCTTCGCAGCGTTCCATTTGCAGTTCTGAAGCCATCCATCTTCTTTTTTAACATATTTAGATCCATACTATGGGCCCTCCTATAGGCTCATGTATGAGTGTACGCTACTAGGTTTGGAATTCCAGACGGGGACTTAAGACGTTTTACCATGTGCGATAAAAAGCATGTCACTTGTGACACTGGAGCACTAAGAAAGATTCGCTAAAAAATATATATTATTTAAATAAAGAATCCTCAGCACACGACGAAATCGTCAACCTCGAGAATCCTTACTTATGCTGCCAGCTCCCAGTAGCGCGTCAAACCTTTCTCGATGAACTGCGTCATCTCATTCACTAGAGCTTGGATACAAGCACAGTCCTCATCTGAAAACCCCCCTGCGGGTACCCTATTAAAAAGCTCAAGTACCCCATAAGGCTGAGAAAATGCATAGATCGGGCAGGCAAGAATGTCAGTGACGTCAAAACCAATGGTACGACTCATAGACCCTATATGAAAAGGATCTGTCACAAGACTCTGCGTACGGTAGAGAGTCTGCGTACGAAGAACATGCCCAACAATTCCAGCATCGCGGGGAATACGAAAATTCCTCAACTCATCAGCTCGGCTTCCCACTGAAGCGCGAAAGAACAAGTCCCCTTGCTCATAGTCAATCTCGATGATGGATCCTGCCCGACAAGGCACCTTATCCATAACAAGCACCAGCATCTTCGAAATCATCTCTTCAACGTCATAAGGAGACTGGATAGGACCATAGACATCAGCTAGTTCAGAACCCATGTTGTTCGTATCGGATCAAACCAAGCTATGCTAAAAGGTCGCTACAAGGAGTACCAAATGAACACAACAGTCGAACCTTTTGCCGGCAAAAAAGCCCTTATCATCGGGTGTGCAAACGAACGCAGCCTTGCCTGGTCTATAGCAAAACACCTCCATGATGGCGGAGCGCAGTGCGGCTTCACCTACCCAAGCCCTGCTCTTGAAAAAAGAGTACGCCCACTCGCTGCCTCCCTGCATGCACCCATCATCGCGCCATGCGATGTTACCCAAGATCAAGATATTGATCAGCTCTTCACAACCGTCAAGGAGACCTGGGGGACCTTTCATATCTTGATCCATTCAGTTGCATTTGCAGATAAAGAAAACCTCGAAGGTCGTTTTGTTCAAACAAGCCGCGCTGGATTTCAAAAAGCCCTCGACATCAGTGCCTACAGCCTCGTCGCTTTAGCACGCGGTGCCGAACCACTCCTTGAACCTAGCAGCTCAATTGTTACCCTGAGCTACTACGGTGCACAAAAAGTTGTCCCAAATTACAATGTTATGGGCGTTGCAAAAGCCGCACTGGAAGCATCCGTACGCTACTTAGCCTATGATCTCGGAAAGCAGAAAATTCGCGTGAATGCTATATCTGCAGGCCCAGTCAAAACCTTAGCTGCAGCGGGTATTCGCAATTTCCGTGACATTCTCACTGCTAATGAAGAGAAAAATCCACTTCGAGAAAACATCCATGCCGATGATGTGGGTGCTCTGGCTGCATTTCTCTGCTCTGACCAGGCACGCCATATCACAGGTACGACGATGATGGTCGATAGCGGTGCACATATTATGGCATTCTAAATTATTTTTCTCTTGCACTCCTTATAAGAGTGATATAAATAGAGGACATAACAATTTGGTTTCCATGGGTGCCCTCACTTCCCCCCCCCACACACTGAATGAGGCTCCCGTGGCGGTAGGGGACTCTAAGGCTTAATCCTTGGAGTCCCTTGTTGTTTATAGTACTTTTATCAATGCATAGATGACAGTCAGGAAATCATCTCCATACACAAAACTTGGCACGACAATACTGGTAGCAACACACGAAAGTACCCAGGTCACAAGACGCAGAATAAGCCTGAAAAAAAACCCAAACCGCCTTCGGAACAAATACCCTACAAGGGCAATACCAAAAAATGCGAGTGGCTCAAGGATTGCTAATTGTTTAGTCTCATCTGCAGATGGATGAGTGAGGTGCGTAAAGGCCTGCACAACTCTAGGATCAGCAAAAAGCTGAAGCATTTTTTCCTGCATTAGGCAGCTTGCTTCTCCTGCATGCGGAATTGATCGCTTTTCATACCATGGCGCCGCAGGAGACGGAGGTAGTTACTTCGATCAAGCCGCGCTTCACGAGCTGCAGAAGAAACGTTTCCTTTATGGCGCGCAAGGGATGCTGCCAAAAACTCTCGCTCAAAAGCATCACTCCACTGCTTTTTAAGCGCAGTATAATTATAGACCTCAGCATTCAGAGGCAGATGAGAAACATTCTGCATATTTTTGACTGGCTCAAGATCAAGCGATCTCTTTTCTTGATCAGCATAAAGAAGCGCACGCGTTTTCCGAAGCTCGCTCATTGCCTCATTAAGTGCACGTAGCGGCCTACTCTGCGTCTCCCACTGCTGGCATGCTTTCTGGCATGCAGCCTGAAGATTATCCCTATGCACAATAGGCACCAAAGCCTGAATGACAGGATGATTCTGCTCTGCCAGGATGGCAATGGGCGTCTCTGAATGAGCAATGATAATAAGCGATGGCGCAAGAGCCTGCACTTCTTGTAAAAATGTTGAACCAAAAATAGGCGTACCATCCACTAAAAGCCCTGTAATAAGTATCCCAATGGATGGGTCGTAAACTCCTCGCTTACTCCCTTGCTTCTGCATATGCTCAAGAAAAGATGCTGGTGTCGTAAAAGCGCCACCGAATTGCGCATGTAACTCCTGAGCAATCTCAGCACATGGCACCTGCATATCAGATAAACTAAAAAATTTTGGCTGCATAGCTTCTCCTTCCCGCATGGGATCTTTTTACCTATCGGCAGAAACTTGCTGTTCTAAAATACTTTTTATTTCATGCAACTTCTGGCTTGCTGGAAATAGAGGAATCGCCTGCGTATCCACAAAGACACGCGCCTGCATGGGATCAATCCGCATAAGCAATTGCGCAAGGTTTTCATAGGCAAGGTAGTAATGCCCATGCTGGACAGCCTGCTGGTAACATTCTAAAGCACGATCCAGCTGACCGTGCGCCTCAAAATAGGCACCAAGATTATTCCAATTGGTCCACCATGTAGGCAGAAGCTGAACAGAAGCTAAAAAATGGCCCCCGGCTTCATCAATATGTCCCTGCCGGTAGAGCTCAACTCCAAGATTATTCTCAATATCATAAGCTCCCCTCGAACGAGGAAGATCTGTCGCATACAATGTCGCTCCATCACGCCAGCTGAAACTTCTTTGATACCCAAACCATCCGGAAACAAGACAAAAAATCACCCCAAGGATAGGCCATCTCTTCGGCAAAAAAAGCCCAAGCAGAGCCGCAGTCGGCATCAATGCCCACCTATCAGCAACAGTGGCATCGAGGGGCACCAAGATCTGACTATGCAAGCCCATGCCAAGCGCCCACCAAGCGCCAAAAAAAAGATTCCTTCGAGATACAACAGCAAGAGCCACGGCACAAAAAAGCAATAATGCCCCCCAATGAGGTGCCGTACTTAACCATTGATGCGAGGATACCCGCGGAATCGTTGGCACAAGGCTTGTGATGTAAAAAGATAGCACGTCAGGCACAGTCATCAAGCGCTCATGGAGTGAACAAATGCTAATAGGCTGCAGCTTTCCAGAAAGCGCAAAGCCCACAGAAGAAAACCGCATGACGCTATACAGCACAAGCACACCAAAAGATTTCCGATCAGGCATAAGCGCGATAAAAAGGAGTCCTGTTTCCTTTGATAAAGCACTCAGCAAAAGACACAGGTACCGAGCCCGAGGATATAAAATCGCCAAAAGTCCAAAAAAGAAATACAAGACATCCTGGAGATCTGCACTATAGAGCGCAACTTCTGTCTGCAGAGGATGCAGCATGAAAATAAGCCCCGCAAGGACTGGCCAAGGACCACCAGCATACCGTGACAGCAGCCGCGTCAAAAAATAGCAGGCGCTCGCAAAAAGCCCTAATTGAACAGCATGAAACCACCTCGCATCAAGTCCAAAGAGTGCTCGCAAAAGCGCATAGGTCAGCGTCATAAGAGGCTTGTAATACACCCCCTGCTGATTCCCAGCTGTATAGAAGCTTCCAGACATAAGACCATCAGCCTGATGTATGATCTGCTCCTCATCATCCCATAAAAAAACGTTATGCAGCACAGCATGACCGTAAACAACGCATGCTGCTGCATAGAAAAGAAGTAAGACCTTAACGTTTTCCCAAGTCTGTCGATAGGTAGAGTGTGACACAGCTTCTCCTATACCTCATGACTGCCTATGCTGGAACCGCGGACCCTAATTACCAGGCGATCCACGATAGCATTCATCAGATCGAATCCTGGCTCCACAGCATACCTGTCAGCCTCAGCCACTCTGCTCATGCGCATTCAAAGGAACTTGATGCTCTCCACCAGCATATTCTGAGCGCTCTTGCCCTTGACCCCACCCAACCGTCCGGTGATCAGGGTATCCGCTCCTTTAACCAAGCCGACAGCAGGACCCAAAGCATTACCCAAGAACTCACGAAACTCGATCCTCAATTTACAGCCTACAAAACCCTTGTAACCGAATGCCTTATCATGCGCCGCGAACATCGCTTTAAACAAGCGCGTGTCCTATTTACTGACAAAGCCATTGACGTCTATGAGCAGCTCCAAAAAGCGTACAAACCGTCTCAAGCCAGCAATGAAGTAACAATAGCCATTGGTTTGCCCCAAGACCTAAAAAATCAATTTACCCCCCTTCTTACAAAACTCAGGGATCTCCCAGAAGCGCAGCCCCCCGTAAAAAAACCCATCAGAGGCCGCCTGGTTGTAGAAATTGGGCTTATCGCCTTTATCCTAGGCTGCGCCGCAGGCATCACCCTGAGCGATAGCACCGACATTCGTACATTTATAAAAAATGCCTTTAAAAAAGCAACACGAAAAATCCTTGTACGCATCAAGCCATCATCACCATTCCAGTACCAAGCATGGATGAAAGAATTTCAAACCCTGGCTCAAGCCCTTAACACTCTCCGCACCAAAGATTACCAGCATATTCAGATGCTTTCCAAGCAGGACCACGCCATCAATGAATGCTTTAAAAGCATCTACAACCAAGCAGATAAGTACCCATCGATTCAAAGACCAATCCACACCTTAGAAGAGCTCCACACCGGATCCCAACAAATAGCCCACGGACTCCTCCAAAGCCTTAAGCACAAAGACGAAGCTTGTAATGCCATCCTCGAAGCAACACTCAATCTCTATGATGCTATTGAAAAGGAGAAAGAAACTCGTGCAGCTTAAGTATATCCTAGCGCTTTGTATACAGGCATGTCTCGCCACCCCTTTCTCACCAGATCTGAGTCTAGATGAAATTCTAGTAGAACTTAATCACGGACGTCCATTCAATTTTTTTTAGATAAACTCATTAACGAAAAGATCAGCATAGTATCACATAGTTGATGCATTCTTCATATCGTTACATCATTCATTCAGGAACGTTCAGGGCACTTCCAAGGTCAACATAATAGTGCCCACATGAGCCGCAGGCTCGAACTTATGCAGCATTATAACAACAAGTGTTTATGCGATCAGGAACAGAAATCAATAAACGCTATTGCAGAAAAAGCGAAGGAATTAGAAATAGATAGCATCACAAAAAACGTGTCATCACTTTTTCTGCTCAATGACAAACTCGTTTTCTATTCTGACATACACGAAGCCACTGCAGCCGCAAAAGAAATTCCTTATGATATTTTTTATATGATTCTATACAACACGCTTGGACATCAAATTCCTCCTATCAATCAATTCTTCATCGACAAGATATCTACAGAGGACCTTCGCAAGATAAAAATAGAAGAACTAGAAAAAATACCAGGATGGAAACTCGTCGTAACCGGAAAAGATTCAAAGCAAAAAAAAACCATGTGAAATACTTTTTAACATAGCTCACAAAAGACAAGAGGCCTTAAACGCACTCCTCGCTCCACATAAGCGGCCTCCTTGCAATAAGAGCTCAGCTTGGCAAGCATACATCGACAAACTAAAAGCCAACTAAGCCCAGTGCAGATCAACCTGCTCGCATCAGCGCCACAGATAACGACAGCTAGAAAATGAGATCCAACTAAAAATAAGACACACACCCTGCATTGATACGCAACGCATTGCTTCACAACACGACCATCACACAATAAAAACGCATCATAACTTGACGAGTCAAGGAGCATTTTATAAAAAATATGTTGAATTACAAGCTCTCGAGGATTAAAATTAAAGACTATGAAAAGAATAGCCCCTAAAATCATGAAAGCCGAAGATATGTATCTTAAATATCTTCTCATCATGAGTATTCAGGTATGTCTCGCTGCCCCATCAAGACTCAGTCTTGCTGAAATCAACAAGGGGCTCAGCCGAGAAAATGTTAATTTTATACATAACCTACATGTAGAGTACACTAATATCTTATCGAGAGCACCGTGCATTACATACATTCTTAAATCAATTCATCAAGAAGACATGATGCTTATTCCACTAACAAAAATAGATTACAACGAATTATTAAAAAATCAAGTTTTACGTGTTAAGTACTATATGCAACATAAAATGTCGTGCGATGAAGAGCAAGCAGAAATAGACAGTATCGTGCAGTCCGTAATGGCCATGAATGACGCACACGTCAATTATATGCAATTGCTCTTTAGAATTAATGGCAGATCAGTGAGCACGCCATCCAGGATCACGCAAGCCACCTCTATCGCAAAACACGTCACTCCAGGACTACTTCATTCATTTATTTATGAAAAATTAGGTATCACATCCATCGAAATACTCTCGGGCAACACGATGTCAGCCAAGTCTCTTCAAGAGATAACAATAATAAATCTAGAAAAATGGCCTGGATGGAAGCTATTTGTCACTGGAGAAGAGTCGGCAGAAAAAAAAATATGCAAAAAACTTTTTCATAGAGCACAAAAAGAAGAACAATCTCGCAGTACCCTCTTCTGGGCATGCTACCCGAGAAAACGATCTCTCCCATGGGAAGTCTACATCGAAAAACTGAGAAGCTCCTAAAAGCACATTGATTAAGCATCTCTCGCATGCCATACTGAACTGCAGAAAAGGACTCTCTCCATGCGGCCTCAGTACATTATAGCCTTATTTATTCAAGTCTGTTTTGCAGTTGATTTTTCAAAAATGAGTCTTGCCGACATCATGGAATAAATAGAAAGCAAATCCACTCAAGAAGAAAAAATAGAAATCTTACAATCCATACGACACCACGCAGTCGTGTCGCCAGATAAAACCCCCTGCATAAACGCTATCCTCATGAAATTCAAGAACATAGAGCACAATGATGAAGTCAAAGAACTTGAAATCTACGCCCTCATACAAACTTATTACGAAGAAAACAAGGCATCTTGCTTCAAGGAGCAAGTAAGCATTCTCAAGTATCTTGAATTACTCCATACTTTCTACAACAATCACCACACAAACCTCCAAGATCTTTATCAACCAGTCTACCTTCCACCATGGATCTTGAGCCGCATACAAGCGCTGAGCAACGATGATATGCAGCCTTCAGGGTTTTTTCTTGCTCTTGCTAAACTGTCGCATATCAATATACATGCCACCAATATTATAACAACAGACCAACAAGAAGCGATTCATGCAGCCCTTTATCATCTGCCAGATGCGTTTCTCTCCTATATAAATACAACTATAGTGGATAATTGGTCACAAAAATAAGGATATAACCCACTCCAGCTCTACATGCTTGAACAACTAAGAAACATGGCAAGAAAAAAATAAGCCCTCGGTCACTTATCTCGCCCGCTCCGCTACGCTCTTCAGGAGAGCGGTTTCAAAAGCTTCCAGTGAAAACTTCACCTGCTCTTCGCTGCCAAAACGCCGCAGCATAACCGTACCTTCAGCCTGCTCTTTTTCACCCACAACAAGGATGTTCGGTATCTTCCACTTCGATGCAGTACGAATCTTTTTCGAAAGAGATTCTGAAGAATCATCCAGTTCTGCGCGCAGCATATGACCGCGTAAACGCATATGGATCATAGTAGCATACTCCTGCACACGCTCACTAATCGGTATGATCCGCACCTGAATAGGCGCAAGCCACGTTGGAAAAGCCCCCCCATAGTGCTCAATCAAAAATGCCACAAAACGTTCATGGGTACCCAAGGGCGCACGGTGAATAATATACGGCCGATGCTCCTGGTTATCAGCACCGACATAAGTAAGATCTAAGCGCTGAGGTGTCGCAAAATCGAGCTGATTGGTACTTGCTGTCTCCTCTCGGCCTGTCACCGTCCGAAACTGTATATCAATCTTAGGCCCATAGAAGGCGGCTTCGCCTCTGCCCTCTGACATAGGAAGCCCACTTGCCTGCATCGCTTGGCTAACGATCTTCTCTGTACGCGCCCATGCCTCAGGATCGGGAACATACTTTTGCTTTGGATCACTCGGATCCCAAGTCGAAAAACGCAAGGTGTAGGAATCAAGGCCTAAAATACCATATACTTGCTTATGCATGGCCATAACTGCTAAAAACTCTGCCGCTATTTGATCTTCTCTTAAATAGATATGAGCATCATTCATGCACATGGCACGTACCCGCAATAAACCAGACAGAGCGCCAGAATCTTCATAACGATACACTTGCCCATATTCAGCAAGCCGTAACGGCAACTCGCGGTAACTCCGCTTTTTAGATGCATAAATTCTGTGATGATGCGGGCAATTCATCGGACGCAAACAGTAAGGCTCTTCATCTTTGTCATCAAAATGCATCTGAGGAAACATACTATCTGCATAGTAGGGCAAATGACCTGTCTTTCGGTAGAGCGATGCTTTTGCTAAATGCGGCGTCACAACCCTCTGGTACCCTGCATGAAACTCAACCTCACGCATAAGTTTTTCCAATTCATCACGGATCACTGTGCCGTACGGGAGCCACAGAGGCAAACCCTTCCCGATTTGTTCATCAATCACAAAAAGCTCAAGCTGGGCACCAAGTTTCTTATGATCTCTCGCTTGAGCCTTTTCATATGCTTCTTTATAAGTCTTGAGAGCAGCCGGAGACTCAAATGCCCATGCATAGATACGGACCATCTGAATTTTTTTAATATCTCCACGCCAGTACGCACCGGCTAATGATTTAAGGGAAAACCCCGCACGCACAAGCTCAACCGGATCCTCAACATGCGGACCCTCACACATATCAATAAAATCGCCTGTTGTATAAAATGTCAGACTTGTGAGCTTGTTTTTCTCAACAAGTTCCTTGGCATACTCTGCCTTCAGTGGTTCTTGCCGCCTCGTTAAAAGTGCAACTGCCTCCTCATACGGCACCTCGGTACGCTCAAAAGGCGCACGCTTGGCAATGATCTGTCGCATCTTTGCTTCAATACGAGGCAGATCTTCCTCCACAATAGGCTGACTTGGAGCAACATCATAATAAAAGCCATCCTCAGTTGGCGGACCAAACCCCAATTGCGTTCCAGGAAAAAGTTCCTGCACTGCGTTGGCTAAAATATGCGCTAGACTGTGCCGTAGACGTTCTAAAGGCTGCATCCTTATTCTCTATCCAAGCAAGAACCACTGGTCAACCCCTTTCCTCTAGACCGAAAGGTGCATCCCGATATAGGATGGCGCTGATTGGTATGCTGCAGAACACCCTTACACTGACACTCTATGAACAAGCGGTCATCATTGACCTTCAGGGCCCTTATGCGTCTAAAATAGCTTCCCTCTTAGGCCCTTGGAAACACCTCCCTATTCGCCTTATTGCCGAAGGGCCATGGAACCGTGAACCCAAGGTCTTCGAAATAGGTGCTATGCGCTTAGCCCTACGCACCAAAGAAGCCGCCTGCATTTTTATCAAAAAAGGCACCCCATGAGAAGCGCACTCCTGATCGGCACGCCAAATTGCGGCAAAACGTCTCTCTTTAACCTCCTTACGGGCGCGCAAGAAAAAGTTGGAAATTATACCGGCGTCACTGTGATGAGCGCAGAAGGCATATGGGACCTTGGCAGCACAAAAGTCCTCCTTCAGGACCTCCCTGGCATCTACAGTCTTGAGCCTTCAGAATTACCCGATGAGCGTGTCACTCAGGCCAAACTGAAGGAACCACTTGATACGATCATTTTTGTCGCAGACGGCAGCGATATGCAGACCCTGCAACGCTCTTTCGCACTATGGTCCACTATTGAATCAAGTCTCACAGACCCCTACAAAGCGCTCTGCGTGATCACTATGCGTGACAGCACGCACCTCTCACTCCCAGAGTTCTCCATGCCCACAGCCTGGATCAGCACCCGCGATTTTCATGCACGCGCGCTGCTTGCCGAAAAATTCTTAAGCCTACCAGACCATACCCCTTCCTCTTTGATCATTCTGCCAAAGAATGCAACTCCAGATGCAATCACCCAGCGCATTGATCGCATCGTCTTGCATCCAATCGCAGGTCCCTTCATCCTTTTTTGCATGCTAGGACTTCTCTTCCAGTTTCTCTTCAGCCTAGCCCGCATTCCTATGGATGCCATTGAATTTATGGTAGCTCACCTCGGCACCTCTCTCAACGCGTACCTTCCTCCTGGCAGTCTTCAAAGCCTGATCACCCAAGGTATCCTCCCAGGCGTAGGAGCCGTTCTTGTTTTTTTACCTCAAATACTCATTCTCTTTTTCTTTCTCCTTCTTTTAGAAGATATTGGCTACTTACCCCGTGCAACCTTTCTTGTGGATCAGCTCATGCTCCGCACTTTTGGGCTTTCTGGCAGATCCCTCATCCCCTTCCTCGCATCATTTGCATGCGCAATACCAGGCATCTTAGCTACACGCACCATGAATAAACGCGACCGCTTGATCACCATGCTTGCGATCCCTTGGATAGGCTGTTCAGCACGCCTCCCAGTCTACGTGGTGCTTATCAGTGCCCTCGTCCCAGGTAGCTCCTCTCTGAAAGGACTTCTCCTATTACTCCTGTGTCTCTTTGGACTCATGATGGCAGCACTTGTCTCCACTACCTTAGGTCGCCTCCTCCCCCCAAGCGACTCTTCCCTTCTGCTTGAGCTACCGACCTACAAAATACCCCACATGCGCTCTCTCTTCCGCGCACTTGGCCTCAAAGCCTGGCTCTTTATTTCCCACACAGGATCAATTATCTTTTTTATTTCAGTCGCTATATGGTTTCTCGCAAGCCATCCCCAAGGCTTAGCCACAAGCTATGCTGCTCAATTCGGCAAATTTCTCGAACCTGTTTTTCTCCCCATAGGATTTGACTGGAAAATCATTGCAGCACTCATTCCAAGCTTTGCAGCCCGCGAAGCTATGATTGGCGCTCTCGCCACCATGATCAGCTTTGATGCAGAAACACCCCACCTTACGGCCCTTTTCCCATTCAAAACAGCATGCAGCCTCTTGATCTGGTTTGCACTTTCTTGCCAATGCTTCGCGACACTCAGTGTGATAGCAAAAGAAACCCAATCCTGGCGATGGCCCATCACCATCTTCTGCGCCATGACACTCTGTGCGTACTTTGGGTCCTTTTTGACTTACCAAGGCTTAGGCCTCCTAGGATTTTAAATGACAAACACTATTTTATTCATCATAGTTCTGCTCGCTATCCTCAAGTACCTCCGGCAATCCTCTACTGGCTATACAATAGCAGAGTACTGTCTCAAACGCCGCCATGTTCGGCTGGCATTTTTTCTCCGCAAAATACTCTCAAGAAGGTAAAGCATTTTTAGAAACACAGTGGACTTCATACACGCTCTGCGCTACAGTACGTAACCATGTTATTTTATCTCGTTCTTTCTGCCATTCATGTACACGCAATGCCTAGCGATAAAGAAAAAGCATTCCATGAAATCATGACAGATTTTCAAGCACACTACCATTATAATCTTGTCAACGTAAGTTTCTATTCAGATCCGACAATTAGTCCAACAGAAAAAGAAGAGTACCTTGCTGAAGGTGTATGGGGTAATAGACGTAGAGCACTCTCTAGTCGAGGTTGTTTTTCAAAATATCCATCTTTACTCACTCATACCCTATAAACTCATAATAGATCTCTTAGAACCAGATAAAGAAGACTCCCCGGGTCGTCAAAAATTAAATGAATTTTTTCGTACCAGACATGAGATCCTGAATCCACATTCATTTAAAATAAAAGAAAAAATTGATCTCCAAACAAAAATAAACCTCTGTTATGCTCTCATGATCAGTCACCTAAAAATCGGAAATTACACCAAAGAACTGGACCGCCTATTTAGTTTCCTGAGAGAATCAAGCGGCAAATCAAAAGCCGAAATTGCTCAAGACAAACTCACTAGAGAGAACAAAATGCTCGACTCAGACGTCGACGATGCGCTCTTTCTAAAAGACGAAATAGAAAAAATCATTGATCCTTGGTGGGCACAGCATAACAAGCTCTGGACGCTGCACAAAACATCCCAGGAGACCTACGCCATAGACACAAGCAATATCAATGCTCGACTTCAATTATTAACAAAACAGACAAGAGAACGTCTTGATCAACTTAAAAAACACAATAAAAAACCTCGCCCAGAAATAACACACTTTGAAACCGCTCTGAACGGGATGATCCGCAAGCAAGAAGCGCTCTCCGCTTCTCTCAATAGAGTGCGGGAAGCATATAACAGAGCTCTTCCTCCATCCCCCGCTCGATTCGAACTCTCCGCAAACACTCAAGAAGACATTGCTCAGTTCCGGATGAAAATGGATGCAGCTATAGCACTCGACGCCTACAGAGCTGCCGCACCACTTCTCACGCTTGATATAATCCCCACACTAGAGACAATGGAGTCTGATTTTACGAATCTCAAACAAGCCATCCGAGACTTCAAAACATTACCGCAAGACAGACCAACCCCCAGTGCGCCATCGCTCCAACCTCCTACGGAGCCCGAAGGCATCACAGAGACCCCTACTCAACTCACCGATACGCATCCTCCTGCAGCAATCGAAATCACCGAGACTCTCAAAACCCGATGGGGCGCCCTCATACAACAGATATTCGATGACAGCCAAATTCATAGAAAAATCTCTTTCGATACCCTGGTACATCTTATCGAAGATCTTGACGGGAAGGTGACCATAACGAAAGGATCACATGGCACTTTGTTTCTAAAAAACTTTGGCACCGGGATATACCGTATTACAATTCCGAGATATACTCAAAAGAGCAGGATTTGCACAATTACTTATTCTTAATCGCTACTGCAAGTAACTCTATCTGCATTTGTAAATTTTGAATCTGACTTTGCAAACGCCTATTTTCCTGATCCAGTGCCTGAATCGCTCCTACAAGAGGCGCTGTCATCGCACCATAATCCAAGGACAGATAGCCATCATCTCCCACAGTAACAGCTTCTGGGAAAAGTCTTCTCACATCCTGAGCGATAAACCCTACATGCGTCCTCTCGTCAAACTGCACCTTCGGGTACTCATGAACCCTCCAATGAAATGTTACTGGCTGAAGCTTCCTTACCCGCTCAAGTGCAGAAGCAAGCGGAATAATGTCTTTTTTCCATCTTCGATCCGAACCTGACATAACCCCATTTTCAATGAAGCTATGAGCATAAAGGTTATAAGGCTGGATCAATACTCCACGAGTTGCAACAAGAGACGGCACCATCATAGCACCCTGAGTCGCTGCAAACTGTATAGGAATCTGGCTGGCTGCTAGAGAACTGCCTGCAGCAAAAGCCTGAAGAAAGCAAAATGCAAAGAGCATATCTAAAGCTACCCCTCCATGCTCACTACAGGAAGCACCACAAAACTACTACTTTTTTATAGAGATAAAAAATTTTTTATTTTTTGACACTCAACCAGTTTAATTGTTAAGCAGCAACAACAGAACGAACTATCTTTCAAGTCTCTTTGCTCCCTTATTAATAGGAACAAAACTTTTTTGGTCCACACTTAGGGCCACAGTTTTTCTTATCACACTGACTAGGGAGAGGCTTTTGTTCTGGCTGCGACACACCAACCTGTGGTTCAGACGCCGCTACCTTCATCTCAGCTTCTGCCGCCTCTTCAAAAAGCACTTTCAGATGTGGATACTTCTCAAGCTCTGCAGGATCTGGCTTGACGGCAAAACGGATCGAGGTCGCCAAGATCGCACCCACCTGCTCAGGCGAAAGCTTATTGATGTATACCCAAGTCCATCTTGCTATAATACTCACTGGTGCACCGTGCACGAATGCATGAGGATCAAGCGTCCGCACTCCTGCAGGCGTCAATTCTTGCCACTCAAGCTCAGAAAGATGCGCCTTTTTTGAGCCATGATCTCCACAAGCAGCATGCTGTTCACGAGACTGCGGCTCCGCCATATCTTGACCGCAAGCACCAAGCAAAAGACCTAAAACAATAAAATAGTGCTTCATTGCGACGCACACTAGCATTTCTGACACAAAAAAGATAGGCTACTCCCCCATGCGTATTCAAGACCGCTTCTTCCCGCAAAGCCAGCGCGTCCCTGCTTTTGCTAGCACCCCAGATGCACACTGGAACAGCTGGATCTGGCAGCAGCAAAAACGCATTAAAACCATCCATGACCTTCGGTCACTCATGCCTATCACCGACGAAGAGGCTGCTATCATCGAAGCAAGCGCTGATCATTTCCACTGGGCCATGACACCGTACTACGCCTCCCTCATTGAGCCTAATAACCCTCAATGCCCAATTCGTTTACAAGCGATCCCCTCCCAACCCGAACTCACTGTCCATGACTATGAGATGCATGACCCCCTCGCCGAAGAGACCCATATGCCAACTCCTGGCCTAACTCACCGCTATCCAGATCGAGTCTTGCTTTATAGCACGCATAATTGTCCTGTTTACTGCCGGCACTGTACACGCAAACGGAAGGTTGCAAATCCTGCAACAGCGCATACTAACGAAGACCTTAAAAAAGCTTTTACCTACATTGCCGACCACCCTGAAGTAAGAGATGTCCTCATTTCAGGTGGAGACCCCCTTTCAAACTCAGATGGCAGGCTACATTTTATCCTCAGCCACTTGCGTGCCATTCCTCATATAGAGATCATCCGTCTTTGTACCCGCAACATTGTTACTCTCCCCCAGCGCATTACACCCGAACTGTGCCAGATGCTCCAAAAATTTGGACCAATTTACGTCAATACCCACTTCAATCACCCACGCGAGTGCACCCGTGAAGCCTTTGATGCAGCTGCTCTTTTGATGGATATTGGTCACTGTGTTGTCAGCAACCAAATGGTTTTACTGAAAGGCATCAACGACAATGCCGAGATCGTCAAATCTCTCAATCAAAAATTGCTTTTGATGCGGATTCGCCCCTACTACATCCTCCAGTGTGACATGGTCTCAGGACTCAGCCACTTTCGCACAAGCTTGCAAACAGGCATCGATATTATTGATGCGCTGCGAGGTCATACCAGCGGACTTGCAGTACCTCACTACGTAGTTGACCTCCCAGGTGGTGGCGGTAAAATTTCTCTAGTGCCTCAGTACACTGTTGAAAAAACCGACAAGAAATGGACTTTTAGAAATTATGCGCATCGTCATTTTACTTACATTGATAGCTTGTAACACCTTCCAGCCACCGATTGTTCACCACTACCATTTTCCCTCTACCCAAGCTTTTCTTGATAAACCCGACCGTCCATTCGAGAAAATAGGTGTCGTCAGGGCCAAGGTCAACTACCAGAGCCTTGACCCATCCCATGAAGAAGATGCCCTCTGCCGTAATTACTACAACAAAGCCGTGCGACAACTGGTGACTCTTGCCGAGGCAAAGGGCGCCCAAGCAGTCATCCAAGTACAGTCAGTCGTCTTCTATGAAAATGGCCGCCAGGAGTTTTACAGCACCCCTGAATGCTCAGATGATGGCCTTGAGGGCCAAAGCCTCGTCACAGGTGTTGCTATCCGCTACACAGACCATTAAGTGCTAGACGCCTCAGGCCCATCTATGGTAGTCATGATTCGCAATGCGGAGAGATGTCCGAGCGGTCGAAGGAGCACGCTTGGAAAGCGTGTATACGGTTAACCCTGTATCGAGGGTTCGAATCCCTCTCTCTCCGCCATGTATTACTCAGATCGCAATTGAAAACAATCATAGGCGTATCTCTGCCTACTACTCGGCTTTGGAATTAGACCGAAACTTGACAGGCCCGTAATCGAATATAATATACCGAAGATCAAGAAAATCAAAATTTTCGCCTCGATCGCGACAATATTGATGATCAGCCGCAACACTACGCTTCATTAAAATATCCTGCATTGTCTCATCTATTTCAACATCAAGCCCGTAAGCACGAGCTTCGCTGGCGAGCTGATCAATAAACATCTGACGAGCTCTCTGCACAAAAGGCATAGTGCTTATAGCCTTGAATACCTCCTGCTCTGTTGGAGCTTCTGAAATTTCTGAAATCTCGTTATCTATTAAAGTGACACATGGTTTCTTCGCTAGCAACCCAGCGACAATTTTCGCAAAAGCAGCACGAAACGCCTGAAACTCGTCTGGAGAAAACATCGAACTCCAATCAAAATTATCTACAATGCCGCTTTCGCCCTTTTCTTTAAGTAAAAGTCGCGATCGATCAGATTCAAAATGCCCACCATTTTCTATCATTTTTTTTATCTGCCTCATCAGTAGGTGCCGTTTTTCTACATTCTGAAGACCTAATGATGAAATATCAGCCATGCTCCCCAATCTTATCACACGGTAAGACTGTTCACTCGCTTGCATGAATGCTGAAAAACCAGGATCTCCCATATTCGCAATATACGTTGGATTCTGCATACCATCAGCATCGACAGTATCCCAATCAGCGTACGTGCAGTCCGTCATATTATCGTATCCCACAAGAAGTTTACTGAATTTCTTAGGCCTCAACTGAATGACCTTATATTTTTTATAAATATTTCTGATCTCGTCAAATTGCATGTCAATTTTCAAACACTGCTCCAGCAAGACCCCCTCGGCTTGAGATAACGGACGCTGAGCAACCGCGCCAGCCCACGACTTAAGCTCAACCCACTGCACTGGAGTCAGCTCAACTGCAGCCAAAACAATTCTACAAATACTTAAATAAAAAAATATCTTCATACACCCACCTTATATGCATTCCATGCTATCATAACAACTACTGGGCGTCTTATTTTGCCAACTTCTAAAACAGCCCATTCCATGATAGAAATTTTTTAGCAAACAAATCACCAACAATTGACGGTTCGTTCTTCGTGGAAAAGAAGCCACACTACACTATTCATTCATCTTTGAAAACAAATTTATACTGCTTTCATACCAAAAGGCCATGACTCCAAGTACAGGACAAAATAAAAAATCTGTGCTATCCTCAGCCGCTATGCAGTCACCGTTTCCAGTCCTTATACTCCAGCATCCCCAGGAGCCCTCAAAGCACCTTGGTACCGCACATCTTATTGAATCTATTGCAGGTGCAACACGCAAAGTTGGCCTCTCCTGGGCAAGTCTCTCCAAAGCCCTTGGTACTCAAACCCCTCCCAAAGGCTGGGTCGTCCTCTACTTAGGTTCAGCTCCCACAAAAGATCAGCCAGCGGGCCTCTACACAGTCCATAATAAAATAGACCTCTACCCTTACCAAGACCCCCCAAGAGGGATCGTCCTCCTCGACGGCACATGGAGCCAATCCAAAACACTTTGGTGGCGCAATCCCTGGCTCCTTAAACTTATCAGATGCGTTGTCGTGCCTGAAGCAAGATCTCTTTATAAAAGCCTACGCAAGGAACCACGCCCAGAGTGTCTATCCACCCTCGAAGCACTTGCCTCGACCTACAAATTTCTTGGGCACACTGAGATTGCCGAATCCCTTATGCAGTCCTTCAGCAATCTCCTTCGAACAAAGTAATCTATTTCTTTTTCATCTGTGAGAGCATCTGCATCGCGGCTTTGAGCTGCGCATCAGATGTTCCACCCATGCTTGGCCCCATAGTACCCATCATCTTCTGCATCTTACCCAAAGCATCATTCATATCCTTAGCTCCAGGGAAAGCCATCTTCAGCATTTGCTCACTTGCTTCTTTGAGCTTCAAGAAAACAAAAACATTAATAGCAGTTAAAACAAGGACCAAAACCCAACTCACAATTACCCAAAATGACATCATGGGCGACAATCTATACTAAGATCAATCAAAGCGCCACCCCTAGCTGAGTCATTATCTCGAATTGACGCAACGCTCCCAATTGTGCATCTGAGAACACAGCAAGATCTAGACAACAAGCAATCCCCTTGCAACTCAAACAACTAGCGCTCATCATACGTTTATGCTCAATAGAATTATTAGTTCACTAACTCTTGCTGTAACACTTTGCAATGCTTACGCAGTAAGCGTCCCTAATGTATTCACTGCTGGTACCCCAATATCAGCATCACTTATGAACCAGAATTTTTCTACGCTTGCAGCGTATGCTCAGGCGCCACAAAGCTGCACAAGAACCATTACCTCAAGTGTAATTGTCAACAATAGTCTGCCTCAACCTGTAGCTATATCCTACTCACTAGTCGGGGGAGGCGGTGGTGGTGGAGCCGCTGGCAATCCAAATGCTAATTGCGGCGGAGGGGGCGGCTCAAGCGCCATCATCATCACAAATCCCTATAGTCTTGTTGCTTCTGCAGCAGGTGGTAATGGATGTGGAAACAGTACGAGCGCAGCCTCGAATGGAGCAACCGCTGCAGGATCTTTCACATTACCCCCCGGAACAACCCTCACAGTTTATGCTGGCGGCGGTGGTGGTGGTGCATGGGGAGGCGGCGGTGGTGGTGGCGCCGGGTATTTCGGTGGGGGCGGCGGCGGCGGAGTCGGAGGCGCCTCTAACTGCACTGCAGGATACGGGGGCTCAACTACTGGCGGAGCTGGTGGCACATCAAGCGTCCTAGCTGGCACAAATGGAAGTGCCCTCAATGGTGGAGCCGGCGGCAATTCTGGCTCTTACAAAGGTGGCGCCGGTGGTTTGGGGCCCAGCGGTGGCGTAGGAGGCGCAAGTGGGGGTAGCGGTGGCGGCGGCGGCGGTTTCGGTAGCGGCGGCGGCGGCGGCAACGGTGATGGCTCTGGCTCAAATTGCGGCGGAAGTTTTGGCACTACTGGAAATAGTGCAACAACTGGTGCAGCAGGTGGCACCTTAACTGGCACAGGTGGGAGTAATATGGCTGGTGGTGGCTCCGGCGGCTCAGTTACCCTTACCTATACAGCCACCTACTGCATATTCTGATCACCTGGCCACTTTGGAAGCACCAGATGTGACGGATCCAACTCATAATCCTGCCTGAGACATTTCTTACAGACACTTTCAGGCATATAGTCCGATGGCTGCATTAAGAGGTAATCCGCAATCGCATACTCAATCTGAGGCCAAAATGGCTCATGACGTTTGAGCTCGAGATGGATAGTACCCGAAAACTCGCCTTGCCAAAGCTTACAACCATCGTGGACTTGAGCCATAAGTCCAGGCGGCACATGAAGCGGCACAAGAAGATTTGAGAAGCATGCAGCGTCCTTTTTGTCTCCCTGCAGCATAACTGTGATTTTATCAGGACCAAGCATCAAGGTGAGCATATCCAGAGTAGGCACCGGCCCATCTTTTTTCTTCCACTTCTTACGAATTGCCTCTTCGATCTGGTGCCAGCATGTATCAGGTTCACCTGTATGCTTGAGACCAAACGGCTTACATTTCCCATCTTCATAGGCATGCATCCCTAAATAGAGCACCTCAAGCTCCTTAGGCACTCCCTCGGGATTTGGCAAGTGTGAGCACTGGATAAGACTTATACAAAAAAGAACTAACCTCATTCAAAGAGTCTGCCACAAAACATACCTAAAGAAATGCCCAGTAATCTCACCTTGGCAAGCTTGAGACAGGTCCACTAAACATCCACCGCACGTAAACGAATCACTTCCATTCCTCCATGCACCTGCTCGCCTTGCTGCACCATAATCTCATCGACATACCCCCTGTAAGGAGCATGGATGGCAAACTCCATTTTCATCGCATCAACATAGAGGAGCACCTGACCTTTCTGGACTAGCTCTCCTATCTGAACGAGTATCCTAACTACTTTTGCAGCAAAGGGCGCTCGGGTTTGCAGTTCTACTTCATGCTCAACATGACTCTCCACAAATACCCCTTGGAAGGATTTGCCTCGTAATGCATAGAACTGACCTGACACAATACACCTGATCTGCGTACCATCGGACATTTGAAATAACGTCATGCCTCCTGGCTGCTGTTTAAGCTGCTCAGTTTTGGTCACAACTTCCCGGCGCAACTGACGACGTATAAAAATCATAATTCCACCTGATGAAATAGAGTCGAGAGAGTCGGCCTTTGCAGCTGTGCCAAAAGCGCAATCTCCTCATCAGTAATCTGCTCCTCCCAATGCCAACGATCCAAGTATTCAGTATCAAGCGTCCACGCAATCACATCGGGCGCGTCACATAACGCTCTGAGGTAAGCTTGATTTGTCTCAACACCTAAGATAACCAGCTCATCGAGGGCATAGCGGAGCCGTGCCAGAGCTTTGGGACGATCCCCAGCATGGACAATAATTTTAGCAAGAAGCATATCATAATCAGTACCTATTGTTTGCCCACATTCGATAGCGCTTTCTACCCGAATACCTAATCCTAGAGGCCACCTGATATGACTTACAGTGCCTGGGTGCGGTGCAAACTGGCACATTGGGTCCTCGGCATAGATTCTCACTTCAATAGCATGCCCACGAGGCTGAGAAACACGAGGAAGTGATTGACCTAGAGCAAGTTCAAACTGGAGCCTCAGTATATCAATACCGGTCACAGCTTCTGTCACTGTATGCTCGACTTGCAACCGTGGGTTGATTTCAAGAAAAAAGAAATCTCCCTGAAGCGTCACTAAAAATTCCGCCGTCCCTACACCACGGTACTGTGCAAAACGAGCAAGTCTGATCGTTGCGTCATAAAGCTCCTGCCTCAGGGATGCATCCAGGCACGAAGCTGGCGCTTCTTCCCATATCTTCTGGTGCCGACGTTGAAGCGAGCACTCTCGATCAAATATGTGCCCATAGTGCTCCATTCCATCACCGAAGAATTGCACCTCAATATGCCGCGCTCCTTGGAGCTGTCGTTCACAGAAGAAATCCCCTATGACCTCACGCTCTAAACTAGCGCTTCCGACAACAAGCGCCTCCTCATCCATGAATACTCGCATACCGCGCCCACCACCCCCCAAAGAGGCTTTGACAAGCAACGGAAATCCAATGTGATGAGCCGCTATCTGCCAATTTCCGGGAGCCGTTTTTGCCCAAGGCAACGTCGGCACATCACAAGCATGAGCTGCCTTTTTAGACATAATCTTATCCCCAACTGCATGGATCGTCTTTGCAGTAGGACCAATGAATATAAGACCTGCTTGCGCCACCAGATCTGCAAAAAGCGCACTTTCAGCTAAAAATCCATAGCCTGGGTGGACGCATTGCGCTCCACACTGCAAAGCTGCTTGCACCAAGACTTTCGGATCTGTATAGGATGCAACCCGGACAATTCCATCAGCCATGGATGCATGCCGAGCATGCTCATCTTGCGGGGTAACAGCACAAAAGGGAACCATGCCGTACTCACGTGCTGCCTGAAATATCCGGCAGGCGACTTCTGATCTATTTGCTACAAAAATTCTCATTTTTTTATCCAATTTGGTGCACGCTTTTGCAAAAATGCATTTATACCTTCTTGCGCTTCCTCGCTCACACGGAGCTGAGCGAGCAGTGCCGCACCATCAACACTATCTTCAAGACGCTTTGCTGCACGCTGCGCTTGTGGCGCACCTGCCAAAATAGCTGCACTCCATAAAGCAATAGCACCATCGAGATCATCAGTTAGCTGATGCACAAGCCCTAACTCATACGCACGTGCTGCTGAAAATTGTTCACCTGTTAAAAAGTAATGCCGCGAAGCGCTTATACCGATTTTAGGTATCACATACGGCGAAATACATGCAGGGGCGACTCCAATCCGGACTTCACTTAAGGCAAATGATGCACTATGAGATGCAATCGCACTATCGCAAGCAGCAACAAGCCCAAGACCACCACCACGCACAGAACCTTGGATACGCGCACATACCGGTACAGGTATCTTGTCGAGCGTATGCAAGACAAATGCCAAAAGTGCTGTTTCTTCTCGATTTTTCTGATCGGTAAGATGCCGCGCATTTTGTAACCAGCACATATCAGCACCGGCGCAAAAATGCTCTCCCTGACTTGCTACAATGACAGCGCGGGCTTCAACAATATGGCTTGATTGAAGCGCTTTCGCAATCTCCTCAAGCATCTGTCGGTCAAATGCATTCCTTACTTCATGCCGTGCCAACGTTATAGTAACAATTTCATCACCATGGACTGTAATTCTTCCCATACCATGATATAGCACAGCTTAGATTATGCACAACTAGATGCTTGACATAGAACATCTCATGTGGCATACTCCGCTTTTAATTTTAACCACAGAAGCAAAAAATATTTTGCTTCTTATACTCAGAAGGAGTCGTAGATGAAAGCTTTAAATGCCGGTGAAATCTCTCACCGCACATGTCAGATTATTCGTGACGAACGGTTCGCCCGTGATTTAACCCAGATCCAGATGGCAGAAGAGATTGGTATCTCCCAATCAGCACTGTCAAAGATCGAAAACCGCTCCATGACACCAACCTTGGTGCCTTGGCTCAAGTTCTGCGCAAGCTACGGCCTACCAGCAGAACTCCCGATCGACGACAGACTTTTCAAGTCTTGGTCAAAGTCAACTCAGAAAAAAGCACCTAAAAAACGATAGTCTTATAAGAGGTGGCTTGCATGCCACCTCTTTTTTTTATACAAACCGTGCATGCCTCTTGTATCCCCCCTCATCCCTAATGCCGCCAATCATGCAGTCAACAAAGCCCTCTATGATGCCTATGAAAATATCCTCACGACTCTCCACCAAGGTGGCAAAGGCCGCCTAAAACATGAAGAGCGCGGCAAACTCTTTGTCCGTGACCGCATCAAACATCTTATTGATCCAGGAAGTGCTTTCTTAGAGCTCTCACCACTAGCCGCTTGGCAGGTTTATGACGCGCCATGTGCAGGTATTATTACAGGTATTGGCCAAATCGAAGGCCGAGCTGCAGTGATTATTGCCAATGACGCAACAGTCAAAGGCGGCACCTACTTTCCACTCACAGTTAAAAAACATCTCCGAGCTCAAACAATTGCTTTTGAAAATCATCTCCCTCTTGTCTCCCTGGTTGATTCAGGAGGAGCCTACCTGCCACTTCAAGCTGAGCTTTTTGCAGACCGTGAACATTTTGGACGCATTTTCTATAACCAAGCAAACCTATCAGCCCACAAAATTCCTCATATAGCCGCAGTCTTTGGCTCTTGCACAGCAGGAGGAGCCTATGTCCCTGCGATGGCAGATGAAACGATTATTATCAAAAATCAGGGTACCCTTTTTTTAGGCGGCCCACCCCTTGTCAAAGCTGCAACGGGTGAAATTGTCACAGCAGAGGAGCTTGGCGGTGCCCGCATGCATTGCCAGACCTCAGGCGTGACTGACCATTTAGCTGAAAATGACCATGACGCCCTCGTTCTTATAAGACGTCTCTTTCGGCACATCACGACACCAAAGCTGCTTGAGCACCACGCTGATGCCCCCCTCTATGACCCAAAAGAGCTGCTCGACCTGATCCCTGCAAATCCTAAAGAAGCATTTCCTATCTATGCCATACTTGCGCGTCTCCTCGACCGAAGTGAGTTTGACGAATTCAAGCCCCTCTATGGCCAAACACTCGTCTGCGGCTTTGCCTCCATCATGGGCCATCATGTCGGTATACTCGCCAACAATGGCGTCCTCTTTGGTGAAAGCGCGCAAAAAGGCACCCACTTTATCCAGCTCTGTTGCCAACGCGGAATCCCTCTCGTTTTCCTTCAGAATATTACAGGTTTTATGGTAGGCCGCGCTGTAGAACATGCTGGCATTGCAAAAGAGGGCGCCAAACTCGTCCATGCAGTCGCCTGTGCCTCAGTCCCAAAATATACTATTATGATCGGCAGTAGCTATGGTGCCGGCAACTACGGTATGTGTGGAAGAGCTTTTGACCCCAGATTCCTCTTCACATGGCCAAATTCTAGCATAGCAGTTATGGGCCGTGACCAGGCCCAAAGCGTCCTCAGTACCATCGAGTCAACCGATACCGCCTCCCCTACCAATGAATCAACCGCCATCTATAGTTCGGCACATCTCTGGGACGACGGCATCATCCCCCCATGGAAGACCCGCGAGTACCTTGGTCTCGCCATGAGTACGAACCAATCGCCTGCAGTTGATAGCAGATTTGGCGTACTCAGGATGTAAAAAATAAAAAAGCCCCACACGAGATCATGTGAGGCTTTAAATATATATATGAGAGACTTTTTCTTACTTAGCCGCCCCAATCTCTTTACTTTCAACAGAGCCATCACGAAGCACTAAAGCTTCGGTGGTTTTGGGCTCAGCAGCAGATGGACCTACCAGAGTTTTCTTAAAACAACCGCCGTAACAGTCAGCTTTCAAGTCGCGGGGCGGTTCCTGACCAGTACCTGCATAAGCACTCGAGCCCACCAAAACCATCATTACTATTAAAAACTTCATAATTCATTCCCCCTTCGTACAAAACGATACCTTTCTCGTCTTTACATGCAGAGAGCGTGCCACTCAGGCACGCTCCAGAGGGCAACGTGTGTCGCAGAGAACCTACCTATTTTCTAGACCCTGACCTCAACGAGACAAAAGAAGCCCCACACAGACTGCTGTGTGAGGCTTCTTCACTCTATGTATCTCAAATAGAACGATCAGCAGAACTGCTACTTACCACTATCAGCAGCATCAGCATTCTTATCAGAATGATTCTCAGCGTCCTTGACTACAGAGCCTTCAACCTTTTTAGCTGGACCCTGCGTCATGTCATTATCACAAGGGCCGTCACAAGGGGTGACAAAATCCGGCTTATCTTTCTTGCCCGTAGGCTGATCCCCCTGAGCATGTGCACTTGACCCCACCAACAAAAACCCCACCATCACAATTAAAAATTTCATACTTCCTCCTTTGTAAAAAACAAACTATATTTCAGACAAAACCGATTACGGTGTAAACCGCTCACTTGCTAAATTAATCAACCTATACAATTCCTGAAAAATCGATGCCACGTCATCAGCAATACCAGGGCCTGTATGGTTCTCAGTTTTCTTGATCTGCCCATCCTCCTGGTACGTCACATCAATTGCACCAACTGGCGCATAGTTTCCTTCACCAGAAGATTTTCTTTTACTGACTGCTATTTTAATTGGCTTGCCTTCAGCATAGCTAAAGAAGACCTGATGCATCGCGTCTGCCATGGTCGAGATCTCGCCTTCACTATTATAGGTGAGCGCAACAATGTGTTTTTTGCTCGATAGCTTGCCATCAATTTTTGACACGACCTGAATATCTTTCAAATTATCCTGTGCAAGAATCAAATTACCTTTTGCATCATACGTAAAGTCCACACTGATATAAGGGTCTCCCGATTCCTTCCCCTTAGACATACTATAGGCTCGCACAGATGACGTTTTCCCCGACTTTCTGTCAACAGTAAGAACCGTTTTCTTTTCAGGCGATGTCTTGGTGAGCAAATGCCCTGCTTCATCATAGGTAAAGCTTGTGATTTGCTTGTTATGGTTAATCTCCCGAGGTAAACCTGTTGCTTCATTGTATGTTGTCTCTGTCACATCAGTATCATTGACTGTCACTTTCAAAGAAACCAGAACCTGATCGCCGAAAGCATTTCGCTTAAAAATATAAGCATAGCTCGTGCGAATTGCATTCGCCGGATTCTTATCTTCGCGATCTATCACTTCTGTTTTTGTTGTGATCCTATTATCGTCACCCGGAACGATTATGTAAGAATAGTTCGTCACAAGTTCATTGGTTGACACTTTTTTGACGCTTTCATAAAGCGCTTGTCCATAATACTCAATCTCTGTTTTATTTAACTCTTTTCCTGCTGCATTCACTTCAGTAATTTCTCGTATAAAACTTTTGTCATTATATTTGTACCTATACGCCTTACCACCTGCATCAATACTTTCAATCATTTGATCTGATCCGTTGTACTTATACTCTGCCTTTTGACCCTTAATACCGAGCAGAACAATCGTTTCCACAAAACCCTTGGCATTATAGGTAAACTCCAGGGTCCGGCCATCATACGTCACCTTACTAGTATGGCCCGACTTGTCATAGCTAACAAGCACCTCATTCCCATTACTATCACGGGTTTTGACCAGCTTACCGGCTGCATTAAAATAGTCAGTATCCCCTATCTCGCTTGATCTCACAAAGCTTTTATCTGGATTCACTCTCAGGACTTGTTTTGCAAACTTGTTAGAACGATACAGGACCCCTGGCTGAACATGAATAGCAGGCACAGGATGATGCAGCGCTTCTAGCCTCTTCTCAGCCGCCGTTCTTTTTTCTAGATCAGCGAGCTCAACGATACATTTTTCTTTATCTTTTACTGGAAAAATACCTTGCTTTAACTCAGCATCACAAATGGCCTGTATATGATCCTTAAGTGTCGAAGCATTGACCGAATCGGGCACAAAGAGATTCTCAGCTCCACCACCATACTCAATAATCTGAATGGTACCGTCATTAAGAACGTGCGCACATGTTTCAATGGACGATCCCCAAGATTTTCCAAACATGCCAGTAAAAATCGCTTTTGTGTTATACGTTCTTTCAACAGTCAGGCGTTCTAGACCTGGGACAGAAATATCAATAAAGGCAGTATTGAAATTTCCGTTTTGCAAGTTCACAGTCGCGTAAGACACTTGCAAAAATCCAAAAAGAATACATACAAAAAATCGATTCATAGATTACCCCATTTACGCAACGCGTCACACGTCTATATTGACTATTTTCATGATAACAAAAAAACCCAATGATTCCAATAAAATTATAACCATAATAATTATCCACCCAACGGGAGTTGAAAATAGTGGATGCATAAACTCAGGATCTGTTTGATAGAAAATCACACCCAGTATAGGGGGAATCGCCATCACAAACATACCCTGATAAAACCCCTGCGCTGTCAGTGCCGCAATCTTATTCTCAATTTTAATACGCTCACGTATGGTACTCACAATGGTATCAAATGTCTCCGCCAAATTTCCGCCAGTTTCCTTCAGGATATTGATCGATGTCACAAACATTTCAACATCCTCAGACTCAACTCTTCTTGCTAAATTACTAAACGACTCTTCAAGTGATACGCCAACTTTATTTTGACTAAGAACCAGCTGAAATTCTTGCGAAATCGGGTTAGGCATCTCCTGCGCCACAAGTCCCAAAGACTGCGCAATGGAAAGCCCTGATTTTAACCCATTAGACATCAGACCCAGCGCATCAATCATCTGAAGAACAAACTTTTGCACGCGTCTTTTATAGATCCAATTCACGATAGGCTTTGGCGCTTTCCAGCCAAGGATCGTCACCAAAATGGCAAAGGGTATGCCCGGAAAAAGATGAGGTAAGAATGACAAGAAAACAATCGACCCAAGCCCAAAGCTGAGCCCAAAAAGCCCCAAAAGAATCTGGTGCGCTTCTACCTCAATGAACATGACCCCCAGTCGTTCGACAATAAAATCACGGGTCCCAAGCGATTGAAACCGCAACCAGTCCAAAAAACGCGCATTATAGGTATACGAAAAAATGAACATCGCAGCCCCAATAGCACCAAGCCCTGCATACTTGAGCATTTTACCTCCTTATTTTGCTGCAAAAAGGTTTCGCGAAATCTTCATCCCTTTTGCTTCCATTTCTTCTACAAATTTTGGTATAAACCCTGTTGGCACAAAGCGTCCAATAATCTTCCGTTTTTTATCAAGCCCTTCTTGCTTATAAAGAAAAATATCTTGAAGACTAACTACTTCCCCTTGGATACCAACAACTTCTGTAATATGCGTCACTCTTCTTGCCCCATCGCTCAATCGTGATTGCTGGATGATAAGACCAACAGCTGAAGCAACGTTTTCACGAATGGCTTTTGCCGGTAATCCAAGACCTGCCATCATGACAAGTGTCTCAAGACGCGCTATACATTCACGCGGATTATTCGAGTGTAACGTGGTGAGCGATCCCGAATGACCTGTATTCATGGCCTGCAACATATCTAATGCTTCGCCGCCTCGACACTCTCCCACGACTATACGATCAGGACGCATACGCAAGCAGCATTTAATAAGATCACGAATGGACACCTCGCCTTCGCCTTCTATATTTTTTGGACGCGTCTCAAGCCGTACCACATGCTCCTGAGCAAGCTGCAATTCAGCCGAATCTTCCACTGTAATAATACGCTCTGATGCTGGGATAAAATTTGAGAGCACATTCAGCAGTGTCGTTTTTCCAGAACCCGTGCCACCTGATACAACAATATTCAGCTTTGCCTCAACACAACAGCGAAGAAAGTCAGCAATTTCTTCTGTCATCGACCCAAATGCAATCAAATCCTTATACTCAATTCTTTTCTTAGGGAATTTTCGAATTGTTATGGTCGGACCACGAAGTGCAAGTGGAGGTATGATCACATGCACACGCGATCCATCCAAAAGACGTGCATCAACATAGGGTACTTTTTCATCGACACGACGACCAAGAGGCGTCACAATACGCTCAATCACATTCATCATCTGCGCTTCACTAGAAAAAGTCACTTTAGACATCATGGGCTTTCCTGCTTTTTCTACATAGATCTGATCACGCGCATTCACCATAATTTCAGTAATAAGATCATCAGCGAGCATATCTTCAAGAGGCCCTAAGCCAAGAGCCTCATCCAGCACTTCTTTAATAATTTGCGCCTTCAGTTCGCGTGTACTTAGGAGCGATGCCGTATCCTCCATATTAAGGATATCTAAAATTCCTTTTTGTGTTTTTTCACGAAGAATCGCGCGCTGCTTCGAATCACTCGTATCTACATTCATTTTCTTCAGATCCATCTGCTCAACAAGCGCTTTGTGAATGCGAAGCTTCATCGACGTCCATGGATCCAAGGGAGCTGCACTTGATCGGGCAGAAGCGCCGCCAGATCCTGCATCCGCTGGCGCAGTCACCTGCGACTTCACTGATCCTGGCGTTGGTTTCTTTAATTTTGAAAGATTTTCTAACATATTGGTCTGCTGCATTTTACGAACAATCTCGTGGTATGATTTTGCAACAGCTGAGCTCGGCACACTCAAACAAACAGGCTGACTCTTTGCCAGCGATCCATCACAGCTTGCTACATCTTCAGGAATGGCGCCAAAGATCTGACGACCAATGTTTTTTTGAATCATCTGAGGCCCAATAATGTTACTTTGCGAGTACTTATTGACAATAATCTGTACCATTTCTTGAGGAAAGAGAAGCTCCTGAATCTTACTTAACAGCCTCTTTGTTTGATTGATCACAATCACATCAGCACTGGTAATCACAAATATTACTGTCGCATATTCAAAGACTTTGAGCGCATAAGGATCCATACCATTACCGCAATCGATGATAGTAGCACTAAAAATACCTGTTGCCGCTTTCAGAAATCGCCCAAGCCCCTCGATATCAAGGTCACGCGCAGCAATCGAATCACGTGGAGCACCTACAAAGCTATAGCCGACAGGCGAATTAATCATCATGGGTCCAAGTGATTTTGGATCTAAGGTCACACCCTGCATTCGACTGATATCAACAATTGTTTTTTGCGGGTTCTGACCTAAAATGATATTTTGATCACCCAGCGAAGTAAGATCCAAGTCGACAATACAGGGGCGCTGCTTAAGTTCTTGCAAATATGCGATGGCAAGATTTGCCGTAAAAACACTTTTCCCCACTCCGCCTTTACCGCCTGCTACAGCTATAATATGTCCAGCCACAATATGTCTCCTTTATTGAACTTTTACTCTGAATGGTTTAAGATCATCTGTACCTTCAGATGCACTTTCAAGAATTTGAGGCGTTACAAAAATCACAAATTGACTTTTTTGTTTTCGAAACGATTTTGAATGAAGCAAATTGTACAACGCTTGCGTCCCTGCAGAAAAACTCCCCTGACTATTAGGGTCATTTTTATTAAAATCAGTACCAATTTCACTCGACGTTACAGCTGCAACAGCAGCGCTTTCTTTTGACTTAACATAGATCTTCGTCGTCACAGTATGATGCGCAGTAACAGGCGCTGTCCCATTAGGCGCCATCCCCACCAAGCTGTTGAGATCAAGCTCCATATCCATCTGAATATCTTCACTCTGACCAATAATAAGTGGAGTCATAGCAATATTCAAACCTATTTTTGCATTGGCAGTTGTTGCCTGCCCATTAGGCCCAGCAAGTGCATACGGGTACTCTGTCTGCTGCAGTAATTTTGTGGGCTGCCCACTACGCACAATGACAGTCCCTGTCTCAAGAATACGAGCATACCCTGCACTTTGAAGACTCTGCAATTTTGGCAACAAGGACCCAATAGTGCCAGAGAGTGTCGCACCCGCTGTCCCAGTATTTCCAGAAGCCGACTGACCAAGAGAAATCTGTGGCCCATCCGAAGTAAAGCCCGGCTGCCAACCAAAGCTAAAAAGCTTATTGTAGTCTTTCCTCAGTTCAACAAAATGCACCGTGATACGCACAAGTTTTTCTTGCTTTTTTTGCTTGGGCGGCTTAATCACAATAAAATTTTGTATCAAAGGACGAGCTGCGAGCCGCTGGACGGTAGGGTCCCGCTCAAGAGGATTGCCAGGCCGGAGGTCCGGCAAGTAAAGTGTCGCAACACTATTTGCCCGCTTTGCTTGGTCTGCAGAATCAACACTCCCTTCAAGAAATATCATTGAATTCACAACCCTGGTTTTCACATCAGGCGCAAAGGCATTAACATCATCCTGAATTTTTTTACCAATCACCTGCATGGTCAGAGGTGAAAGTCCTGCCATATTAATCACATAATCTGCATAGCTCTTATCTTGAATCACTGTCAAAAGTGTCCCGTAATCGGCAGGCACAATGACCTGTCCCTCAATCACAACTTTTGGCCCTACAATACGGATAGTTAAACCTTCAACATCACGTAGCAAAGATCTAATCTCCTGCGCAACACGCAAGAGATTAGAACCGGTCACTCGCACCATAAAAATCAAACGGAGTGTGCCATCAGCATCACGAACACTGACTGTCGTTTCTCCTGCCTTCAAAGGCTTGAAGATAATTTGACGCTTCTCTCCAATTTTCACAAGCGTCGTTGTCACAATCTGTGGATTGCCATAACTGATTCCATTGGCACCAGCATTTGCTTCAAAATCAAGATCGACTGCTTTATCTTCACCTGTTGTCAATAAAAGTCTTCTTTTATCAGCTTCAATTTCTGACTGATCATACGTAAGCTGGGATTGTCTATATTTCAATCCACGCTCTTTGTCTTTTTCAGCCTGCTCAGACGCTTTTTGTTCCTGCAATGGATCAGAAGGCACATCATCAAGAACACCATCAATGGGAGTTGCCGCAAAACTCATAAGCATCAAAAAGATAGAAAGTATCATTTTTTTACTGCAACCCCGCCTGCCTTTTGGACATCAGCCCCTAAAATATCTCCCATGGTTGACGCACTCATCATCACCCGGTCGATATCATCGTTATTACGAAGCATAAGCATAGGCGGCGTATCTCCAACTGACAAAATAAGACTCAACATCTGGGCGCTCAATGGCTCCAACTCTAACGTTACCGAACTGAACGAAAAATCTTCAACAAGGGATCGTATTTTTTCCTTTCCACCAAAAGGATCAGGCTCAACAATGCGGGCTACATTATTATTTACATTCCTACCAATTGCAAGAACAACGACATCTTGCAGGACTGTTTTTGCAATACGGTTCTCTTTTTTTCCAGTCAGCTCAAAAAAACAGATCACATCAACACGATCCCCAGGCTTAATGAGCTTCGCAACGCCTGTTATTTCATTCACAGACATTGAAATAGCTCTTTTGCCTGGCGTGATCTGAGGCGCAAGTCCTGTACGAAGACCAATATCTGTAATTTTATTATTAGTAAGCTGCTCGTTTTTCTTAATTGGCACCATAGCAATAGAGCCAGCAAGACCCTTTAAGGTCCGCATATTCTCTTTCTCATCTTCTTTTTTATCTGACTTATCAAGTGAAACAGCAGCTGGCTCTAAGAATGTTTTTGGCACCCTTTTAAACTCAAGCATCGTTTCATTGATGGTCTCCATCTCTCTGATATCTCGCTTTGCAACAACAACAAGCACTTCTGTTCCAAACTTCTTTTGCGCCTCTTCCTCAATGCTACTCACATAGCTTTGTACAAAAAAAACTGCAACAACAGCCATAAAAAGGGAAAGTGTGAGAGCTTTATTATTCATATTCTAACACCCATTGTCATATATCCCATGCTGCAATCGCATAACTTCTTGGCATTCCTCAAATGAAGATTCCCTGCTCAACCAGCTTTCAGACACTAAATTTACCATATTAGTATTTTGACTATTTGATGGATCCTGACTTGCCGCACTACCAAACCCCATAAATGGAATAAGAAAAATTCTTGATTGGAACTGATAACGCACACCTTCAAGCCAACTCACTGCTTTTACTGACGGCAGAAATTGCGGTGGATTACTGATAGCAAGACCCACAACATTGTCGTCACTATAAGTGCCACCATTACCAGCATATCCTTTAGCAATAGATGGCAATCGATCAGATGCCCCATTGTATTTCACTGTTGCCTGAATGACCGCAACTGCCCGCTGCCTTTGATCTGACTGACTGGTTGATGCAGAGAGGTAAGCCCTTGCTGCCATAAATGTCACATAATGGACATAATTACCAAAAGCAAAAACCATCGCAATATGAAAATAAAAAAAGAGAAAAGAGAGTAAAAGAATCAATCCAAGAACAAACTCAATAGTTGATTGACCTTCCTGACGCATATGTCTTTTTCGACACGAAGCACTTAAATGCTGAATGAATTCGTACTATCAAAAGTTTGGCGCAACCAAAAAAAGCCATGCAAGCATCATAGGCACGGCAAATGGCATATGGATCGACGCATCTAATCGTAACGGAACAAAACTCATCTCAGGAAGCAAAGAGAACAGTGTTGCATACACGCGATAAAAAAAACTTGTTTTTTTCCGCAATGCCTGAAAAAAAAGTACCACAAAAGCAAGAAGTGCTCCCATAAAAAGCGACACCACACCAATCGCAAGCGCCGCACCAGGATGGCTCCAGAATCCCAACGCCATCAAAAGTTTGACATCACCTGCGCCTAAAATGCGCGCCACAAAAAGCGGTATAAAGAGAAAAAATCCCGCGCCTAATCCAAGCGCCGCCTCTCCGAGCTGGACCTGCATAGCACGACAAAAAAGTGCACCTATAAGGCTCGCAAGAATCATTTTATTATAAATTTTCCCTGATCGAATATCGCTGATAAGCGCAAAAAGGAGAGTGACCCCTATAGCAAAAATATTAATTTGACCAAGTCGTAAGCTGCAAGCGGCCTGATTTAAGATCTCGTTCAAGCTGCCCTCCTAGCGTTAATAACCCACTTGTAAGCGTTGCAATAAGCGCCCTCCCGAACTGAAGAGCACCCACAACTGTAACACTTAAAATAAGAATATACTCAACTGTCGCCTGACCTTCCTCATCAAGGAAAAAAATCGCCGTTTTCTTGATCATTGGCCGTTCGATACGCTCTGATCAATATTCCCGCCAACAGCATCAATAATATGTGTCAATTTGTCGCCGAAGACTTGTTTAAATTTCATCGCTATCATAACAACAACTGACAAAATAAGAATATACTCGGTTGTGGACTGGCCTGATTCATCATCGAAAAAGGAGCGGAAACCAGAAACTATCTTTGCTGACATGCATTTCCCCCTTTCTTCTTCGACCTCTACTAACTTCATGATACTATATCGGCTAAATTTAAATTTAGTCAAATTCATCCACCAATCTCAAGCATCGCCACATGGTGTCTGCCTGTGTCATTTTTACCATAGACTTTCAGAGCCTCAGTAAACAAAATTTCCTTAGATAAGCTTGCATGTTTCATGCCTTCTTCCATCGCCCGCATCAAGCGCGGTACAGAGACTTGACTAGATATAAAAAAAATAGCATCGCCAGGCTGAAGACGGTAATCACGCACCTCGGGCTCAAAGGATGCAGTCAAACCAAGCGCAGTGACAGGATATGCTTGACTAACAAAAATGTCGCTCTCTTCATCACTTGACAAATCATTGACAAATGGATCTCGTAACTGAGCATACGAATGGGGCTGCAGCAGCCACGAAACATGAGAACCTCGCATGCACAGCGCCCCACAGGCACCCACACGCGCAAGCGCATACCCTCCGGCATCAACACTGAGCGCAATAAGGGACGCTCCCGTACGCAAGCCCTGACGTGATGCACCTTTGTGCTCCTTATTCAGCTTGATGAGCAGGTCATGCGCATAGGTCATGCCATTCAGCAGAATATTGCCCGCTAAGGAGAGATCCGCCCTTAAAACAAAGGGCAAGGTAGCATCTTTATCGCCTACTCCTTGAGAAAGGAAGGAAACAAACCCTTCCTGAGCTTGCGTCCAAGTCTTGGCATCACCAAAATATTCTGAAAAAATAAGGAAATTCTTGTCAGGACGAACAATAAAAGTATCTGACTGCACTACTGCGTTGTCACGCACAGAGTGACTCGATGCATCAAAAACCCAAAGTTTTGCAAAAGGATTACGACTCATCTTCTTTTTTCCTAAAATAGTGCGATAGTTTACGCATAGCCCGATCGTGGTACTCATCATCAACTGGGGCGACTTTCAGACATTCACGAAACTTTTTCTGCGCCTCATCAAACTCACTATACCCTTCGGCTAAAATCGCTTCCGTATAAATGCCACGAGCACGTTCATGCAGCACAAGCTTGACACGAGCCAATCCATCCCGCCAGCTGTTATCACGTGGATCGATAGCAGCTACCTTCTTATAAGAAACTATCGCCTCCTCATAATGCGCCTCTTTTTCTTGCTTCTGCGCTTCCTCCAAAAGAGGATCTCGCTTCTTTTTAAGAGCCCTAGCAGCCGCATCGATCTGAGCCCGAGCGTGACGCATCAATCCAGGCAACTCTGCTCCTGATGTAAGGACTTTCTTATAGACCGTCACTGCATCATAGTAACGTTCTTCTTGATACAACGCATCTGCATTAGCAGCAATTTTCTTTGCATTTTTATTCAGATCTCGCTGAATAGAATCCTTCTCAGCTTGCAGTCGTTTTTTCTCTTCAAAAGATTCGACTATACGCCGCCAATCTGCAACAGCTGGATTGTCAGGATCAATGGAAAGCACCTGAGCGAAAAGCTCACGCGCATCATCATATTTTTTCTCTTTCATCTTCTTACTTGTTTCAATCACCAATGCCTCAACTTTAGCCTTAAGCCTCATCTCGTCTGCTTTTTTCTTTCTCTCATCTTCCATTGCCTCAAGTTTCTTTTTGCCTTCTTTGGCATATCTGAGTATTTCTTGGGAATCTTTAAAATCTTGGATAATAGAAAATATTTTAGAAATTTCAAAAATAGCTTTGTCGTACTCTTTATGAGTATAATAATCAAAAGCAAGCCCATGCTGAGCTTCAATAAATCGTTTCTGCAAATCAGGCAATGCTTCAAAACTGGTCGCTACTGTCTTAGCAGCATCCTTAGCGACAAGAGGTGAAGTGCTTGCTGGAGCAGGAGCCGCTTTTTTAACAACCACAGGTTTCGTATCATCCATCAAAAACCAGAAAAGTGCTAAAACAACAGCAACACCTAAACTCTGCTGCATCTTTGGAAGCGCACGGAATTTATCAAGCAATGTTTTTTTTGACTGCAATTCAGGCGCAATACCTACAATTGAAGGAGCCGCTTCTTCAATTGGCGACTCTTCTACTTGCTCAAAAATACCATTTTCTTCCTGCGAAGGCACAAACTCGTCTTGTTCAATCTCAGGAACTGACTCAACAAGACTCTCTTGCTTAGCAATGTAATCATTACTCATGATCCCAACGCGGAACTCAGTATCAGCTATACGTATGCGATCTTCACCAGATAAAGTACTTGACTCCTTGATTTGTTGGCCATTGAGATACACGCCATTAACAGAACCAAGATCCTCAAGCACAATAGATAAACCACGCCGCAAGATACGCGCATGCTGCCGCGAGGCTTTTTGGTCATTCAGCACAATATCGCACTCAGGACTACGACCTAAGACAATCTCCCCATCCAGGATCTCCCGGATCTGACAGTTTGCTTGACCTTCCTCAAAGTAAAGTGCCACATTAACATGATCCATATCCATAATGCTTGTTTTAGCATCATCATCTTCCTGCATAACAAATGCGGGCTCTTCTTCAATTTTTTCTTCCGCATCGAGCTGCAGGACTTCTCCTCCTTCAATGACTGCAAGCGAAGGTTCATCTGGCACCAGCGCCCGCTCTTCTGCTGGCTTTTCAGCAGGCTGCACGTCTATCCCCTCATGGATACGGAGCTCAAAATCACCAACTCCAAGCACATCCCCTAACTTCAGGGTCGCCTGATCACGCTGTGCCCCATTCACCAGAATCCGTGCAAGATCACTTTTTTTCTCAAGAAAAATACCGCGACCAACAAGTCGCAACATCCCATGCCGACGACTAATGCTTGGATGATCGAGTCTTATAGGACAATCAGGACCACGCCCAAAGAGCATTTCGCCCTCTAAATTATAATCTGCAAGTGCCTGCCCTGATTGATAGACCGCCAGGCGCAGTGCCATTAGCTGCCACCATCCAGATCATGCATAATTTTATCCACCCGTTCTTTTGCTTCCAAATACCGTGGACTCGACTGATCTCGATAAAGGAGCCGCATCACACTTTGGAATTGTCCTCTTGCCGAGCGTAACTTGCCAGCATCGAATTCTTTTTTTCCTACCTGCAAGAAAAACTTCACTGACTCATCAATAGATTTATCACAATTTTCTAAGTAGATACTTGCAAGCGTATGATTAGGCGAAATCTGGAGCACCGTCTCAAATTGTACCTTCGCACGCCTAAAATTACCTGCAAAGTACTCGCGCAACCCATCTTTCATAATAGCCTCAGCCATGCGGTTCGCATCTGCATGAGGCAAATAACGCTCCAAATCCTTCGATTCAGACTCAAGAACTTGCTTCATAAAAGGTATCTTAGGGCGCTTGCCATTAGGTAATAAAAAGAGGAGCACCAGCACACACACCACCACAATCAGAATAATTCGCCTTCTATCAGGCTTATTGCCACCAAGCTGTTGCCGCCGCATCTTCAGAGCTTTTTGGTCATCTAACCGCTCCTGCATAGGCTTTGGTGGCATCGTCAGAACCTTTGTCCCTGCCTCAACAGGGACAAATTCTAAAATAGTATCTCCAATCCCCAGTGCATCACCCGGCCGCAAGGTCGCTTCTTTAACAAGATCCCCATTCCAGAGAAATCCATTAGCACTCCCACGATCAACTGCTTTCCATACCCCCGCTTGCAGTACCAATGCAGCATGCACACGTGACGCCTTAGGGTCAGAAATAACAACATCACATGTTTCAGCTCGTCCTAAAGTTACTTGAGGTACAAAGATACTATAGACACACCCAAGATCAATGCCTTGAGACACTTTAAGCCGGACAAGTTCCCCAGCTTGTTTCTTACCCGCATCCTGACTGCGTAACTTAAGAACAGACGCCATCTTTTTTAACCACTCTCATCGGATTGCCGAACGGCAAGCATCATGTAACAACGCGCCGATCCCATCGATGCACCAAATCCTGATACATAGACCGCATAGCTTATGCCAGAAAAATCAAAATCCTCCTTTTGCGATTCGCCTCCATTCTGGACCCGGTCAAACAGATCACGCACGAATGCCCCTAAAGCCTGATCACGGGCCACATCCTGTATTTCCATACCGAGCGAACCTTCTGATCGAATGCCGCTTATCTCCTCAAAAAGCGAATTGATGAACAATAGCTTGCGATCAGCATCACAGAGCACCACCCCCCCAATATCACCCAAAAATCGAAGCGCAGGCACAAGCTCCTCAGCATAGGCGCGTCTATTATCTTGAGATTCAAATCCGCCCCCCATCGAAGATGTTTTTGGAATACGAATCAATGCCGCATTAATCATATCCCAGAGACTATTTGTCTCTGTAAAAAGGTACTCATGCGTCACTTGACTCAACTCACCTTTGAGTGCCCGGTCCATATCCTCAGTCAGGATTTCTAATGGCCGAAGAAATAATTTATAGAGAACGAAAAAGATAATAAAAGCAATCAGCGCTGTCAGAATCAACACCTCAGAATACATAACCCCAACTTCACCAAATCCAGGGATTGCAAGTGAGCTATCGATTGAGACAATCGCCATCGCAACAATCACATTACGACCCACAGCTGGATTCAAAACTTTGACCGGCTCCACTGCAACGACAAGATCATCATCCTGAATGCTCGTAAACCCTGTTTCCCGGCCCTTACGAAACGCATCACGTGCCCGCACAGCAATCGTTGCCTCAGCGCCTGACGAAAGATAGCTATTCAACTTGGTCGCAGGAGCAATGATACGGCTATCAAGATCAATCAGCACAGCCGTCATCACACCTTCTGCTGATTCAACCGATCCAATTTCAGCTTTCGTTTCATTATGGGCAGCCAAAAATTGCGAATTCATCTCAACAATTTGATGTGCCATAAAGGATGCTCGCCGCGCTGTTTCCTGTAAAATACTTTTCCTATTAGCATCAACAAGAGGCGTGACAGAAAAAAGGAGATTCAAGATAAGAAAAAAACCCAGCATACCAACACCCATCACCTGGAGCTCATACTTGGTATTCATTGTATAAAATGGAGGCATTATTTTTTCATTAAAGAAAAAAACCATTTTTTCCTTTAATGTCTTAGGTGGCGCTGGCGCATAAAAATCCTGCACTGGAGCATCGATAGCCTCAGGCAACGCAAATACATCTGTATCTTTCTTCTTAAGTGGCAATTTTTTCTTTTCAGCAGAAAAGAGAACCTCAAAGATAGTCTCACCAATACTCAGCCTGTCACCAATTTGCAATTCCTTCTCACGAATCAACATGCCATTGACGAAGGTTCCATTTGAACTTCCAAGATCACGCGCCCGCATTGCTGAATTTTCAACATAAATCACACAATGCTGCTTTGAAACCCGTACAGACGGCAATACAATATCATTTCCTGCCACTCGCCCAATTGTAAATTTCCCTGGATTCAGTACATGTGTATGCCCTTTATCAATCCCGTCTATGATTTTAAGCTTATACATATGGTCCCTCCCACCAAAAGATCGAAATGTGCTATTGCGTTTTCAGCCAATTCCAAAGTGGTATCTGCATGCCAATCCATACAAACAAACTGCCATGGCCGCACACATGGACGGGTACTTGAAATAACAAACAGAAAAGGATCCTGAGTACGCTTCAGAAAAACGACATCAATTGTGCATCGCATAAAAAGTGTATGGATACTCCTGCAGGCCGGAAAAAGCATGCCTACTTGCATACCAATATGAGATTTATGCAAAAACCCCCGCGCCTTATGCAAGAAACTCTTTGCTAAAAAACAATGCTCAAGAAAAGGTGTCTTTTCTGATACCTTTCTCAATGATACTTGTTGCATCTACACCCCTCCTGGATAGATAAAACCTAACAAAAACGGTCCAAAAATCATCAACATCACAGCAGGCAAAATAAAAAGCACAAGAGGCAAGAGGACCATCTGGGCCGCTGCAACGCCAGCTTTTTCAGCACGAAGCATCCGTTCAGACCGGATAGTCTCAGACTGCTGCCTCAAAATCTTTCCAATCGATGCGCCCATCTGGTCAGCTGAGATCAAAATTGCCACAAAAGAATTCACTTCAGACATAGCAATGCGGGCAGCCATTTCACGTAATGCCTCGGCACGGGACGCACCCACTTTGATTTCTTTCAAGAGCTGTGCAAACTCATCCACAAGAGGTGATTTTTTTGCTTTATCAACTACCTTGCCAATAGCTCCAACAAAATCGAGTCCTGCCTCAGTTGATAAAGCCAGAAGATCGACAATAAAAGGCATCGAACGCAGCACTTTTTTCTGCCTTGCTGCAACTCTGCTATTGACCCAAAAATCAGGATAAAACCAGCCTGCAATGCCCGTAGCTAACACCCAGTACCAAGCAACAGCAATAAAATCTCCAGCATTGAGCACACCGCCCACAAGGGGGAAGAAAACAATCAAAAGCGCCTTAAAGGAAATAAACTCATCTGGTGTGAGCTCATCTTTGAGCCCCCCCGCAATCAATTTTCGTCTATAAATTTTCCGCCTGACGTCCCAAAAAGGCTTACCCCGAATCATAGGAACAAGATACTGTGTGAAAAACGGTCGTAGTATTCTAACAAGAAAATTACTTGACACCCTATCGCGTAATTCTGCCAAATTCTCTTGTGCAGCTCGGCTCTCCTGCTCATCAAGCAGCATCCGAGCTAAAATAAACGCTCCCACCCCAATAAGTCCGTAAGCGGCATTGAGAACAAGCTGACCTGTCTCCATAGATTCTAAATGGATCATCAACCTTCTATCGGTACAAGCGACTGTCTACACACTGTGTTACGACGAAAAAAATAGGCACCTATTCCTAAAAAAGGTAGACTGAAGCAGAGGATGACATTCCTATGACGCACCTAAATGACGCAGAAAATGCACTTGGAGAGCTCTTCTTTATTGGAATTACAGGGTTGGAACTCGATCCTCACCAAGGCAAATTGATCCAGGATCTTCATATTGGCAGCGTCCTTCTTTTTGCTCAGAACTATGACTCACCTGCTCAAGCCTGTGAATTGACACGCGACATCCAGATGCTCAGGTCACAGCTCCCACTCTTTATTGCAGTCGATCAAGAAGGTGGCCGCGTCCAACGCTTCAAAAAAGGCATGAGCCAAATCCCCTCGGCCAAACTGATCGGGGACCACGGTTCAAGTAAAATCGCCTTTGAAATATCACGCATCATGGCAAAAGAGCTCCGAGCAGTTGGCATCAATGTCAATTTTGCTCCTATTGCCGATATCCATACCGAATCTAAAAATCCCGTGATCGGTGACCGCGCATTCGGATCAACGCCTGAAAAAGTCAGCGTCATGGTCAGCGCATTCATTCGTGGCCATATTCTTGAAAAAGTACTGCCCTGCATAAAACATTTTCCAGGCCATGGCGACACAACCTTAGATTCTCATGAGGCTCTTCCAAGCGTCGCAACACTTCGCGACATCCTCCTCGAACGAGAGCTTATCCCCTTCACAAAAGGCATCAAGGCCCATTGCGAGCTCCTCATGACAGCACACATGATGGTGCCCGCACTAGACCCGCTTAATCCAGTCACCCTCTCATCTTATTGCCTCGAGCAACTTCTCCGCACGGAGATGCGCTACCGCGGTATTATTATCAGCGATGATATGCAGATGAAGGCAATAACCGATCACTATGGCAGTGACGATGCACCTGTCCTCGCGCTCAATGCAGGTTGCGATATGCTTATCTACCGCTCCTTTGACGAAGGAATCACAGCCCTTGAATCAGTACGTCGAGCGCTCCACAAAGGAAGCATTTCTCCAAAACGTATCTTGGAATCAAAACACAGGATCCAGCAGCTCAAAAGGCGCATCCTATTGCCCTACACCCCCCCCCAGGTCGAGCAACTGCACTCCCATCTCTTAACACCTGAGAACCAGCAGGTCTTGGCCCAGCTGGAAAAAAAACGGTCCAAGAAAAAAGTAAACTAAAGTCTATCCATCATGTCTCGTAGAGGTTTATTAATAATGCGACAAAGAATAATAAGCTTACTCTGCCCTTTTTTGCTCTGCACAAATGCCTTTGCATCACTCAGCGTACCGAATATATTTACTGCTGGCAGCCCCATCTCAGCATCACAAATAAATCAAAACTTCTCAATCCTTGCTTCCTACAATCAAGCATCTCAAAGTTGTGTCAGAACCATTACCTCAAGCGAAATCGTTAACAACACCCTGTCACAACCTGTAGTTATCTCTTACTCAATGGTTGGCGGAGGCGGTGGAGGGGGCTCAGGCACCCCTGATTGTGGTGGCGGTGGAGGATCAAGTGCTATCATTATTACAGGCCCCTCAAGCCTCACCTTCTCAGCTGCAGGTGGCAATGGGAGCGCTTCTGGCGCTGGATCTAATGGGTCAACCACAACGGGCTCTTTCACAATAACTCCTGATTCCACAACACTTGCTGTCTATGTTGGTGGTGGTGGCGGTGGGGGTTGGACTGGAGGAGCTGGTGGCGGCGCTGGATACTATGGGGGTGGCGGCAGTGGTGGACATGGCGGCGGTGGCAGCGGCACTTGCAGCGCAGGGTTAGGTGGCAGCGGTACTGCTGGAGGTGCTGGCGGCTCGCCTAACAGTCTCTCAAGCGCTGGCTCCTCTATATGTCAGGAATGGTGTCGCCTCTTGACCACTTAGAATCTAGGGGCGGAAAAGAGATAAAACCATATGGCACAGCCAAAGTATTCCGAAGCATTCAAAAAATCTGTTGTTCAAAAACTTCTAACCAGGGGGACCC
>CAIUGE010000034.1 GCA_903898645.1 Oligoflexia bacterium
AAATGGGGTGTTCTCTTTTTCCTTGGTGCTGGCTGCTCTCCGTCATCTTATTTTGGCAATACTTATGATCCGCGGGTGTTGGAGCAAGGGGCACGGCAGTCAATTCAGCAGCGATGCGCAGGTATGTTACTTTCAAGCGCGACGTTCGATGCGACCATGGCACGTCATTTGCTTGCGTGCTTGAATGCTAAGCATGAGTTGGATCCAGTAGAAGCACTTGTGACTGAGATGGATGATAGGGAGCTGAATACGCTCGCTGGCTTGTTTGATATCCATATTTTACGTCACAATGACCGCTTGGTGGCTCTCGCTGAAGGTTTGAGACTTTTGGATGCTTCCGGTCTTTTAGAGAACCTTTTCCATGATGTGTCAAAGCTGACTGAAAACCATGACTTGGTGCATGGGAGCTTAGCTTTAGGGGGTGCACTTGCCCCATCGATGCGTGCTCTTGATAAAGATGCTTATGACCAGATCCCAGAGATTTTTGACTGGCTTTTGACTGTGGTTGGGACTCCTGCGTGGAAAGAGGCGTTCCAGCAGGATGGGGGAGACCCCCAGGTTTTAGCGCATGCTATGAGCCAGTTTTTAGGGGCATCAACCAGGCAGGATCCTTTGTTCGGAGCTTCCTTTAGGGCACTTTTCGCTGAGCCACGGCAGCTTAAGAGGTACGCTGAGATTTTGTTACCACGTGATCCATCGGCCGGCGTTGGCGCTATCACACAGGTATTCGAACGTTTTGCTGAAGCAGATGAAGGAGGCGGGCCGCGTGTTGTGCCTGCGTCTCAGGCGATAGCCGCTTTCGATCAGCCGATTACCTGTATGAAAGAGTCAGTAAAGATACCTAATGCTTCCCATTATGTGTTGAATGAGCTGAGCCGGGTACGGCCAGAAGATGCTGCAGATTTTGTGTTGAGAGAAAATGTTCTGACATTGCTGACTTTGCATCCTTTTTGTACCTATCCTGAAAATACTGAACAGCATTATGGTTCTCTTGCGCGTCTTGCAAAAACAGGAGCGATGGCGCCACTGACGAAAATGCTTGCTGCTATGAAAGAGACACCGGCAGTCATGAATTGGATGGTGGCTTTTTTGGCTGACGTTGGGCGCAATGATGTCAAGTCAAAGGCATTGGGGTCGTTGGTTGCTTTTGATAAGCATCTTTTAGCAAATGCTCTTTTGATGTTGAATGCACCAAAAGATTCGTCAGCTATGTGGCGACTTTTTTGGAATCTTGTGCGGGAACGTGATGCTGGAAGTTTGTGGCAGACAGGTGGAGAGGCGCTGGGTCATGTTGATGAGCAGGCTTTTGTGCAGCTCATGCGAGGTATATCAAACGTTCACTATATTGAGCCAGTGTTGAAGGATTTGAGAATTATCTCACTCGGATTAAGTCATCATTCATTGGAAGATGCTTTGCGTGATGCAGGTATTTCAAGTCTGCTGGATGTGCTTGAGGCCATGAGTCATGTTGCAAAAAGACGCCCAGATCTTATTGATGCCTCTTTGAGCTGGATGCAGCAGCATACTGCGACAGCGAGGGATGTGCTGGTTGCTGTCACGTCACTTTTTGAAGCAGGAGCAAAACGTGCAGGTGGCCAAGCAGGTGTACGATTGAGTGCAGTTGCAGATTTTGCGCCAAGCGTGACACATTCCCTTAAAGCGTCTCAGTTGGGTTTGGTAGCAACAAAGCCTGAGATGTATGTTGATTGTGCTCCGCTCAATGTTTCTGGTCTTTTAAATACGATGACTGTAGATCGTTTACGCGATGAAATTGAGCAGATGCTTAAATGCCTCCGTTCTGGTCGTGATACATATGATGAGCTTGCAAGAGCAACACAGGCGCTTGCTGCAGGTGCTAATTTCTGGCACCCGCCTATGAAGATACTGAGTGAGATTTCTCAGAAATTTGAAAAACAGGAGATCACACAAGTGGTCGCAAGCGTAAGATCTGCGCTTAAAGAAACGTTGATTCAGAAAGCTTTGAAGAATGTCTCATTGCTTTTTGACCTCAACTATAAGGAGCAGTCTCTAGTGACGAAGGTGCTGCACGTTGTGCCTAGCAGGCTCGTTCGGGCTCAGGAGCATATGACAGTATTTCTTGATTTCTGCGCCAAGCTTGTAGAGTGGCATGATGGGCCGAAGCTCATCGAGTCGTTGGCAAAATATGAGCCTGAGGAAGAAGTTGCAGCGCAGCCATTTGATTTAGAGTATTTACAGCAAGAGATTTTTGAAGCAGTTAAAAAGCATGAGAAGGATGTTTCTGATACAGATCGGCCAAAGCGTGTGCAGGATATTATGGAGGATGCGCTTGAGGGAGTGACGGGCTGGGAGTGGGTAGATAATCCAAAGACGAAGCTCAAAAAAAGTATGCGCCGCGAGTGGACCGCAGAGTCATTGCAGGAGTTTTTGGAAAAAGAAGGCATACTGCAAGATTTGCGCGAGGACCCTACGCTGGTAGATACAGCGCTCCAATTTTTTCAAGTATCATTTGCGCCTGAGTCGTCATTGAAGGATGGGCAGCTTCCTTTTAGTGGGAATTATTTTTTCAATTGGGTAAAAAAACGATCACAGGATTACCAAGTGATAACGTATTTTTATCCTGGTGAGAGCAAGCCTAGGGTGAAGGTTGTTAATACTCTTGATCTTTTAGAGCTTATTTTGGTCAATGTTGA
>CAIUGE010000035.1 GCA_903898645.1 Oligoflexia bacterium
AAATCAAAAACTGAGCTTGTTGTGCAGAACTCTTTAGCAAATGATGGCATTGTTGGATCAAGAAGTAGCACAGCTATCAAGCTTGAAAGCGATGCAAGCGCACATATAGACGGACGCATTGAGGCAACCGATCTGGGCATAGCTTTCAGCAAGAGTGGAGAGGTCTCTGGGGCAGGTACATTTTCTGCCCAGGACTATGTTTCTTTGCGTGCAGACAAAAAAGCAAGCCTCGGAGCGATACAGGTTCATACCCCCTTACTCAATATTTTTGCGCCTGACTTCAGCCTTCAGTCACAAAAAGAATGTACAAACACTGTCATTCATTGCTTAAAAGATTCACAGTTTACCTTGACATCACCCTACCGTACAGATGGCAAAGTCATTGTGCTTCAGTCCTGTCCAGAGGCAGCGTGCTCTGTCCAGGACTTACAGAAGCAGATAGACGGAGCGCGAGCTGCCAGACAGGATGACTTCTGTGTGAAGCTCCATGCTGATGTACACGCTGCAAAAGATATCGATCTTATTGTTCCTGGTGCGGACATCCATATAAGCTGCGGATCGACAGTAACAGCTGAATCCTTGCGTACTTGGGTGCGGAGCATTTCGGTACGTGGCGCTATTGCAGTCAAAAACGCCACGATTAAGGCCCCTCAAGGGATCTCTATTGAAGACCAAGAATCGATGGGTGCAGTTTTTGCAACAGAAAAGGCCGCCTATTTCGAGGGTCCTTTTCATTGCAAGAACAGCACTTTTCAGATTGGCGGGGACTGCGAAATTAAGTGTGACTGCAGCGCGTGCGTGAAGTTTCTTGAATCCACTGTTCGTATTGGCGGAAATCTTCTGTTATCAGGGCAGCCCGAAGTTCAAGTGCATGGCAAATGGCACAAAGAGACAAGTGAAGTGGAACGGACAGGGACACGAGTCAGTCCTGAGCCTCACAGGACAATAGAATTGGTTCCAAACCCGCACCCGCCGGCCCTGGGATGGCTGCTGCCTTTCTTATACTTAGAGGCGCGCATAATTGAATCAACTCGCTATGAAGAATATAAATACCTAGAAAAAATAGAAAAAACTGTTATCGATAAAGAAGCGTGCTTTCGAGTTGAAAAAGCCATACAAGCAGAAAACCCTATCACGATCAATCTAGCTGCCACTACTTTTCATATGGATGCTCTCGATCCAAATATTACTCTCAAATTTGAAACACCAATGAGTCCGAGTATAGGGCAAGGAGGTTTAGCTCATATCGAAGGCAACCGGGATGGACTCATATCCTCTCCACAACTTGTGCTTCTTGAAAAACATGGAGATTTTTTTCTTGCACTAAAAAATCCAGCTTATTTTGAGAAAAAAAATCCTATCCAGGACCTTATGGCAAAAGCATTCCCTTCTGGCACAGTGTATATGCCAAAAAGTCTCCAAGAGGAGATGCAGCGTGATGCATCGCGATTTCACTACGTCATGAGGGAGCAATTTTTCTTTCGCCCGATAATTTCCGAACAATTTTATGCTGGCATCCAAGATGCTATTGTTGTTTACGCAGATAAATCTTTTAAAAACCATATAGGCGCGGTTCTTTTTTCAATCAGTCCACAGCTGTTGCTCCAGCAGGTGCAGGATGCATGTCAAGATGCCCTGAAGAGGGGTTATGTTTATGAAGATCGCCCTATCGATCTTGAGTTTCTTGCTGAACTCCATAGAAATGCAGCAGAGCTATTGAATCATCCTGGCGCTATCGATCTTGCAGGGCATCATGCATTGCAAAAACCAATGATTTTTTATCGCAAGCTGGTCAATGAGCAGGGATTGGATGAGCTAAAACCATTTTTCTACATACCTCCCGCTATGCTGGAAGCTACTCATGCAAACGAGAGTAACGTCCTTGCTAAAATCTTTGCGCGGTTCCCAAACACGATGACTCCAGAAGCAATACTGGATTGTCTCCCTGATGGAACCATCAAAGAATACATCATCACGTACTTGACAGAGAACAAGAGCCGCAAAGAAGGCATTCGTCAAGCAGCGCTTGAAGCACGAAAAACAGCTACTGTTGACAACGTTGTGATAACTGCTCCCTTGGCTCCTCATGCTGCAATTGTGGCTAATGGTGACCTTATCATTAAACGCAATCAAGATGGCCAGTCCCTGGCGCTTATAGCAACCAATGGATCCGTGACTCTCGCATCAAAGAAAGCCAAAAAGATTGATAGCGAGCATGTTGATGATCAAAGGGAGATCAAAACTGCCGGAGATCTGTATGTGCGTGCTGGACAAAATATCGCTACCACTGGTGTCAAGTTCCATGCACATTCGGCTGCATTCAAAGCTGGAGGCAGCATCATTGATCAGCCTCTCCCACTAGAATCAACAGG
>CAIUGE010000036.1 GCA_903898645.1 Oligoflexia bacterium
CATTTTGCTTCTTTTTTGCGTTCTCTGCGCATGCGACTTCAGTGACTTTGCCGTATGCTTTCACAGCAGGGAGCCCTATATCGGCGAGCCAAATGATGGGCAACTTTGCGTCTATCACAAGCGCTATTTCAAGCACTGTGAGTAGTCCTTGGGTGACGAGTTCTTCGAATATTTATTATAATGCTGGGTCAGTTGGGATTGGGAGCTCGGCGCCTACACATGCCTTGGATGTGGGTGGAAGTATGGCGGTGAACGGGTACATTAAAAGTAATAACATTTGGTTTATGGCTTACAATAGCGTCTACACAACATCCTCGACAGATGGTTGGAAAGTCCATTATAACACATTGATTTCAGGAAGTTCATCAAGTTATTCGGCATCAACGTATTCTTTTGTTGTACCAGTCGCTGGAGTATATTTTTTCAGTGCATCAGTAATGGGAACGAGCGGAAATGCTCCTGCTCAATATTTTATATACAATAGCACAAGTGGCGTAGCGTTGTGGAATACGGTCGTAGCATATAACATGCATGCGACCTTGTCTGGTCTCATGTTTTGCAACGTGAACGATGTCGTGTACGTTGTTTCAGCGGGATCAGTGCCGGTATGGGTTAATAGCGGAGATTACTTCAGTGGTTATCTTCTGAATGCGAGTTTATAGAGTCATGGTTATTGTGTGTCCGGATAGGCTGTCGAAAAAATGTCGCCATGAAAATTGACGGATAACATAGGAAGCGATGCGCCATTTTGTGTCATGTCGACAGCCTAGGTAGGCTCTGCCGTAAGGTAAAAGATTCAGTCTTTTTTTTATTTTCGAGTCAGTCACAATAAAATCTCTATGAAGCGTTTTGAATTTCAGCTCCAGTCTGTTTTAGATATGCGCAAGATGCGTGAAGAGGAGGCTCTTCGAGGCCTCGCTCACAAGCAGTATGTGCGTATGGAGTTGATACACGCGAGGCAAGAGCACCTTCATGCGTTGGATGCTGTTAAGCAAAAGCGAGAAGATCTTGGTCACACTTCGACTCTGGTAGCTACCTATGGTGATCACGATGCTTTTATTCAGGGTCAAAAAATTCGTATTTTTCAATCTGATCAGGAAATTTTTCAGGCTGAGCTTCAGGTTGAAAAAGCAATGAAGAAGTACCGGGACTGCCGGCGGCAGACACATATGATAGAAAAACTACTTGAAAATGCGTACGCTGAATACCATAGAAAAAAAAAGAAGTACGAAGAAAAGGTGCTCGACGATCTGGTTCTGACACGATTTTCAGTTAATAAAACGGAGGATGATGGTTATGATGCGTAGTATTATTTTTATCTGTTGCCTGCTTGCACATGCTGAAGAAGCGAAAGAAGTGCAAGCGCCCGTCAAAGAATCACACGTAATAAAAGCTGAGAAAAAAAAATCACCTATTCAGGCAAAGGAATCAAATACACTCATTGATGCAGCCGCCATTGAGGATTTAAAGAAAACGAAGGCAGATCTTGCAGCTGAAGCTCAAGCGATACAAGATGAAAAAAATGTTCTTCTGGCGAAACAAAAATCGATTGAAGAAGAAATGGTGAGGTTAGAAGAAGCTAGGAATAAATTGACCGAGGCCATGGAGAAGAAAAAGCAGGGTGATGATGAGAAAATAGGAAAACTTGTTGAAATACTGCTGAGTATGAGTCCTAAGGCCGCAGCTCGAGTCATTGAGAATCTGAAAGACAAGCTCGCAATTGCTGTGATGGCAACTATGGACACTAAGGTGCTCTCAAAAATTATGAATGCGATGAGTCCAAAAAAAGCAGCTGATCTTTCGACGAAGCTTGCAGCACAAGAAGAGATCGAAGAAGAGGAAGAGGAAGAAGTTGTTCAAAAAAGGCCATCTCTCAAAAACATTCCTCAAGAACAAGGATCGATGGGTTAAAGTGTATGCCACCAATTGAAGATACGCATTTTAGTGCGCCAAAGTTTCTTGAAGCAGTCGCTTTAGATAATGATCTTCAAGCAGATGAAGATTTTCTTGAAGCATTTGATAGTGCGGAGAAAAAGCTTGGGTCGGAACCTGCTCTGCCTGTGCAGTATACTTCATTGTCGGCAGGGGAAAGTTTGCCTGTGCAGTATACTTCGTTGCCGGCAGGGGAGAGGTTGCCTGGGCAGCTTTTGAGCAAAAAAGATAATGAAAGTGTTTCTGGTGTAAAAGTATCTATGGTTGCAAAAAAGGGTGAGCGTGGGATGGTGCCGCCTCCTTCTTCTTCTGTTGTTCCAGAAGAGGAGGTTTCTGTGAAAAAATTTCATGCAGATGATCAACTTGAGTTGCCGCTACAGGTCAAAAAGAAAAAAATAGAAGAAGAGCCGGTTTTGTCCGTTCCCGTAGTGGCTCATGCGCTTCC
>CAIUGE010000037.1 GCA_903898645.1 Oligoflexia bacterium
GCCTGCGCCAACAAATCCGGAGTTGTAAGAAATATTTGATCCTGTGAGCGACCAGCTTGCATTGGAAAGTGTTTGAAAATTCGCATTCATTTGAGACGCAGATATCGGTGTTCCTGCTGAAAAGCTAAATGGCAACGTGACAGCAAGCGCTGATTGTATCCCAAATAGCGCTATGTAAAAGGTGCTGTCTATTCTATTAATCATTTTCCCACCATGGGAAAAGGGTAGGTGAAGTATGGTAGTGAGTCAAGCGCTAATCTTTGGCAGAATTCATTTTCTATCTGCAAACTTAACTTGAAGCCAGGGGTTACTCCTTCATGAGAGCTCATAAGTACTTCATGGGCTTTTAAGATGACGCGTATGGAGAGAGGGAGGCCGTTTTTCATCATACCAAGCGCTGCATCGAGAGCGGCAGTGTAGTTCAGAACGAGCTGAGTGTCTTTGCTGGGCTGTACGGATGATGCGGTCAGTACTTCCATGAGCGTTGTATGAATTCCTTCGATAGACGACGATAAAAGTGCTTCTTTAATGACGTAGGCTCTTATGAATCGTTTTGGATCAGGTAATCTTTGGCTCATCTCATGGAGCTGACCCAAAGCAAAAATAGCTTCACCATACAAAGCTATTATTTCAGCATTGAATTCGAGCGGAGGGTTCGTAGGTGGCAACGGCCGAGGTATGAAGTAGTTTAGCTCACCAAGTCTTCTGTACATACCCGTTTCACGCATAATGGACCTCAATCCTTTCAGTCTGGACGTTTGCATTGCAATAAAAACAGTGCATACGCTCTCGTTTTTCATTCTAGGCGTCAAAAATGAAAAATGGAACTCTTATCATGGTCAGGAATGGCGAAACCCCTATCCTATTATCGAAGTCAGGTGCCTCAACCTTTTCAATTTGGACCCCTAAATTGAAATAAAAACAGTACATACGCTCTCGTTTTTCATTCTAGGCATCTGAAATGAAAAATGAAACCATTATCATGGTCAGAAATGACGCGGCTAGCAAGATTTAGTGACCTTTGCTGGATCATACATTGGCCATGTGTGCAGCTTGACCGTGGCGCCTACTAGGCTACCCTTAAGGTATGTGGATGCTCCCTGTAGCTTTATGCTGCGCTGTTGCAACTGTTTCTCTGAGGCTCACTCTTGTGCAGGCAAAGTTTCTTGTAGAAAAGACGTCTAGGCAAGAAAAAGAGCTGCATATTCAGAGGGAGGCTTTGGAATATGAGTATGCTGTGAGGCGCTCTCCTTTGGTGCTCCTTAAGGAGGCGGAGCGTCTTGATTTTGCGCTGCCTGTGATGCACCAGCATGTCTATTTGGATGCTTCATGGGAGTAAGGCTTCGTATTGTGATTTTATGTGCAGGGTTCATGGCTCTTGCTATTGCAGTGCGTGCAGCGAGGCTCCAGTTAGTGCCACATGCAAAACTTGCTGCTATGGCGAGGAGACAGTACCAGGCGGTCCCTGTGATGCAGGCTAGAGGGCAGTTGCGTGATCGCAATCAGAGGCTGCTTGTCGCAAGTGCGAATGTGAAGAGTTTTGCTTCTCACCCGCAGAAGATAGAGCGGCTACAGCAAAGCGCCAAGATGATTGGGCGTTGTTTGCATCAGAAACTTATTAGTAAACTGCAGACAGATCGTCCATTTGTCTGGCTCAAGCGGCATGTAACTGCAAAGGAACAGGTGTGCTTAGAGCGTGCACTCCATGAGATTGTTGCAAGGGGGGAATCGCCCCTTGCATTCTTTTTTCGGCATGAGAGTGCGAGGGCTTATCCTCATGGCTTACTTGCAAGGTCTTTATTCGGATCATTAGGCATTGACGGCAATGGTATTGACGGACTTGAGCTCGCTTTGGATCAGGAGCTTAAAGAGCACGATGTGACGTTGGAGTTAGATATTGTCTTGCAGACGATGATGGAGGAGGCGCTTGGACGTGCGCATACGGCATTCGCAGCAGATGGGGCACTTGCAATTGCTATGGATGCGCAGACGGGTGCTATTTTGGCAATTGCTCAACATGATGGGTCAATAAGGATGCGTGCTATTACCGATGGATTTGAGCCAGGTTCAACGATGAAGCCTCTTTTGGCCTTAGGTGCATTGCATGAAGGGTTTCATCTCAATGATCGTTTTTGGGGTGGCAATGGGGCGTTCCGGATTGGACGCCATACAGTAAAAGAGGCAGATGGGCACGCTTTTGGGTGGATTACACTGGAGCGGATGCTTCAGGTTTCAAGCAATATTGTGGCTGCAAAGCTTGCCTTGGCCCTTGGTCCAGACAAAGCGCGGGCCATTGCCTCGCGGTTTGGTTTAGGGCAAAAAACAGGCATCGATTTTCCAGGAGAGTTTGGAGGCAAGATGCCTCGGCAACTTAAGGGGCTCGATCTAGCAAGTTTTGGGTTTGGGTACGGACTCCTTGTGACTCCTTTGCAGATGCTCCGAGCGTTTGCATCATTTGCCAATGGCGGGTACTTGGTTGAACCGCATTTCCAAAAGAAGGAGACAAAAAAAGAGCGCATCTGGGAGGAAGGTGCAGCCCAAGCGATGGGGAGAGCGTTGAGCATCGGGCCTGATAGCACGGGTATTTTGGCAGCTGTTGATGGTCTCCAAATTGCTGGGAAAACAGGCACCGCACAGATGCTGAGTGATGGGCATTATTCTCATGATCGGCATATTGCCTCCTTTATAGGTTTTGCTCGAGACACGAGGCCCGTTGTGCTTTTTGTTGCACTAAGTGCGCCACAAGGCGCGTACTATGCGTCCAAAACGGCAGCACCCTTGTTCCATGAGATCTATGAGAAAATAGCGCTCTCGTTAGGATTGCATGTTGCCAAGCAAGATGCCCATAAATAAAGTTTCATGCTAGCGACCTGGAGAGGTAAGCCTTATGGCAAGGAGACGTTCATTGTGGCAAAGAGAATAAAAGATGAATATAATGATAACGTATGACAAAAACTAAAGTCCGCCGCATTCTTGAACTTGCTATGCTACGCCATGGTCTACGCATGTCCGATAAACCGCTCATGAGTTTTGACTATGCAATTAAATATCTGCTCTTAGACTAGGGTGATAAAATCCTTGTATAAAAAATGCAGGCAAATTTGGCAGAGTACCCAATTAAAAATGGAATCCGCTGATGCAAGGAAAGTTCAAAAACATACTGTAGCTTAGATGCGAAAAGTGGCCACTTCTAGGGTCCTTTCCTCAGTGTGTTTTGCCGCTCTGAGCGATGTTCACATTCTGAAATGCCTGCTGGCGAATTCGCAAACTCCATAGTAGTGTGACCATGGGTGCGAGAAAAGTTAAGCTTTGGTCATTTTCTCTTCGCTTTCTTGGGGGTGAGTGAAAGCTTGCCAAAGGCCTTCTGGATTTTCATTTTCTCTCGATGCACACGTTCTTGGCGGCGAATTTCTTGAGGAAAAAATTTCATTGCTTTTTCGATTTCTCGAAGCTTTGCTTTGTGTTCTGCGTCAGTCATGGAATTTCTGCCTTTAAAAAAGATGAAACAAATTCTTGCTGTTTGTGCGGGCTAAGATTTTCGAAATCGGCATTATTTTGAATAGATTGAGGTTTTGTTCCAGAGTTATCAAAAATATACCAGTTCGTACAAAGAGGTCTATAAAGAGTCCAGAAATTATCAAAGCAACGAGGGTGACGACGATGAACTGCTTCAGCTGGAATTGAATGCCCGCCTAGCTGCACTCGGTTCTTGATTCGTTGTAGATTTTTTTTAATGGAACTGAGGTACAGGAAATAGATCGTCACTTGGTACCCTTGGTCGGTAGCGTTTTTGAGGATTTTCGTCCACGTTCTGCCGGATAACGTGGATTCAAAGGCAAAACTGTCTCCTCGGGCAATTATCGATTGCACTTTCTGAATGAGTATTCTTCCAGCATAAAATGATGCTTCTTCAGAGCTAAGAAGGCCTATGCCAGATGCAATAATGTTTGGGTTAAGGTAGGCGTTCTTACCAAGTTTTTTCATGAGGTACGTATTGGCGAAGGACGTTTTTCCGCTGCCGTTGGGGCCAGCTACAATTTCAATAACTTTACTGGTAACGAGAGAGGGAGGGCTTAGGGCTTCTAGTTTAATGTCCAAGATTTTAGGTTTATTTTTTTTGGAGCTTTGTTTGATAGGAACCTCAGGTCTGGAGGCTTATGTGGTGCGGGCAATTGATTGCGCCATGCCCGCAAACCCTGTCAGATGTGCCTACCGGAGCCCTCCTGTTTCCATCTGTCAGCCTGGTCTCCAATATACCTGAACCGTTACAATGAATCCACTTTTTCTGTCCGCCGGTAGTCTAAGATTTGTTATCGCCATATAAGTACGGTATTACAGGGCGAAGGGTGGACAATGTCTATGAAGCAACAAAATAAGTGATCTCAAGTTTGATCCCGTTCGCACTCAGCGAGTTCGGGCTGAGGCTGTAAAAGCGACCAAGGTAAAAATCACCATTAACGTTGCCTGTGCCAGTCTTGATGCTGTCCATAACTTGGCAGCTGGTATGGGCGCTTCTTATACCAAAAGCTGCTGAACCATATTTTGCGAGATGGTCTTCAGAAGCGGCAGGATATCGATACAAGGATAGAAAAGATCGAGCGTGACATTGAGGTCTTGAAGAAGCGTTAAGCTATTTCTTTATTATTGCTTCAAGGACGATCTTTACTCCCTCAATGTCGACCATCCGTCCAGTGAAGGGGGCCTCCTCGAAGACCTCGACATTCTTTATGGGCTGCATCATGACCATCTTATAATCGTCGCTGGCAGGGTCTCCTTTCGTCCAGCCAGGTTTGTTATTTAGAAAATAAGCCCTTTTGTGAGAACGTCGTTCACTTGCCAGGCGAGATACGCTAGGAGCTTTATATGGAACTTGTCGACCTTATTGCAGCTGTTCAGGATCATGTGCTGGCCTCTGCTATTCAACCTTGTGTGGTGACAGCTATTGGGCGTCATGCACAGAGCCTTGAGCAAGGTGCACTCTATGTTGCGTTGCATGGCACGCAAAATGATGGGCATAGGTACTGCGAGGAGGCATATGCCCATGGGGCATGCGCTGTGGTGATTGACGATCCTGAACTTTTTGAAAAACTGGTGGGACCGCGTATTCTGGTAGATGACACTGCTTTTGTCTATGGATGGCTTGCAAGTGCTTTTTTTGGCTACCCGAGTCGTTATATGCAGATGGTTGGTATTACAGGGACAAGCGGGAAGACAACAACAGCCCTGTTGGTGCAATCTATTATGCAGCCGAATGCGGGATGCATTGGTACGCTGGGTATCAGCTATGGGGACGAAATAATTGCTTCAAGTCATACGACACCAGATGCGTATGAGTTGCAGGGTGTGTTGGCGAGGATGCTGAGGGCTGGTTGCCGGGCTGTTGTGATGGAGGTATCGTCACATGCTTTGGTTCAAAGGCGACTTGACGGGACGTTTTTTGACGGCATGCTTTTTCTTAACCTTTCACCGGAGCATTTAGACTACCACACATCGATGGAGGAGTATTTTGAGGCCAAGGCTCTTTTGATGACGCGCTACCGTGAGCAGGCTGAGAAAGTGGGCAAGAAGCCATGTATTGTGCTTGAGTCAGGCTTTTATGGGCAAAAGCTTATGGCACGTACGCCAGGTGCAGTTTTTTTTGATGCCTCCTTTTTGCGGGGGGGTGAGGCAATTACGGGTGAGTATCTTGGTATTTCCATTCAAAGCTCTTTGGTGGGGCAGTTTCATGCCGCAAATATTGCAGCTGCGGTCAGGTTGATGCATGCATTGGGATACTCAAATGATGCGATTAGTCGAGGCATTGGAGCCTGTCAAGTGATCCCAGGTAGGCTGGATGAAGTTCATGAGGCGCGTCCCTATGGGGGGCGTGTTTTTATTGATTATGCACATAAGCCAGATGCACTTGAGAAAGTACTCATCGCTGTTAGGGCTTTGGAGCCTACGAAAAAACTTGGTGTTGTTTTTGGTTGTGGAGGCAATCGAGATACCAAAAAACGCCCTCTTATGGGCGCTATTGCAAGCAGGCTTGCAGATTGGGTCATAGTGACCTCAGATAACCCACGCAATGAGTCGCCTGAGGCAATCATTGCAGCAATCATGGTAGGTGCATATAGCGCACGTGCTGTGAGTGACAGGCGAGAGGCGATCTGTGCCGCACTTGATCTGCTGCCGGGAGCGTGTATTGTGATCGCTGGCAAAGGACATGAAGAAGTTCAAATTTTCGGCAATCAGGAAGTGCCTTTTTCAGATAAGCAGGTCGTGCTTGAGTATTTGAAAAAATGTTGACAGCTTGCTTCCAGTCTCTGTAGCATTCAGTATGTTTTTGGCTCTTCTCTCACATTGGCACGGGTTTGTTGGCGCTTTTAACGTTTTTAAATACATCACATTTCGTACTTTTGGCGCGAGCATCACAAGTGTACTGATTGCTATGTGTGCGGGGCCTGCCTACATTAGGCTATTGAAGGTAAGGCAAATCGGTCAGCATATCAGGGATGATGGGCCGCAGAGCCATTTATCCAAAAAAGGCACACCGACCATGGGCGGGGGGCTTATCCTCGGTGCGGTTATGCTGTCGTCTTTGCTCTGGGCAGATCTAGGGAATCACAACATTCTTTTGACGCTTGCAGTTACTCTTGTCTTTGGCTGTATTGGCTACCTGGATGATGCTAGGAAGGTGCAGGGGAAGCAGTCGCAGGGATTGACTAGTCGTCAAAAATTTCTCGCTCAATGTGCATGTGGTTTGCTGGCAGGCTTAGTGCTGTATCAGTATCACGATCCAAGTCTCCGGTTCCCGTTCTTTAAAGATTTATCCTGTCATTTGGGTGTTTGGTATGTCGTTATGGCGGCTTTTGTCATTGTGGGCGCGTCTAATGGTGTCAATCTGACTGATGGGCTTGATGGGCTTGCGGTTGGACCATGTACGACAACGTTTGCAACATTTGCTATTCTCACCTACTGTGCTGGGCATAGTAAGATAGCAGAGTATCTTCAGATACCGTATGTACCAGGTTGTGGGGAGCTAGCCGTTATATGTGGTGCATTTGCTGCAGCATGTCTTGGATTTTTGTGGTTTAATACGTACCCTGCACAGGTTTTTATGGGTGATGTAGGTTCTTTAGCTTTGGGTGCTGCTTTGGGATGTGTAGCAATTATCTCGAAAAATGAAATAGTCCTTGCGCTTTGTGGGGGCATTTTTGTAATGGAGACACTATCTGTGATCGCGCAAGTCGTATCATTTAAAATGACGGGGAAGCGAGTCTTTCGTATGGCTCCGATCCACCACCATTTTGAGCTCAAAGGGTGGGCGGAACCTAAGGTCATTGTACGCTTTTGGATTATTTCCATTTTGCTGGCGCTTGTCACCTTATCAACCCTTAAACTACGATAAAGGAGGAGGATGCATGACGGTGATTCCAGAGAACAGAACAGAGCTCCATGTGACTATCCTCGGCTTTGGTGACAGTGGTCAGGCGCTTGCACGTTATTTTTGCCAGCAGAGGAAGAAAACCAGCATCACCATACGTGTGCTTGATACGAAGCCACGTGAGCAGTTTGAAGTCATTGACCCATTGATCCAGTTTGAGGGCGGTCCTTTTGAGGGTAAAACCTGTGTGCCAACGGATAGGCTTTTTGTGAGCCCGGGCATCCCGTTGTCTATTCCGCTGGTCGTTGAGGCGCGTGCTGCAGGAATTCCTATTTCAAGCGATTTTGACCTAGGTCTTGAAAAGACACGTGAACCTTATATTGCCATTACAGGTACCAACGGGAAAACAACGACGACAAGTCTGATCAAGTACTGTCTTGAGGCAAATGGGACAAAAGTTTGGGTAGGGGGGAATATTGGGACTCCTTTGGCGGAATTTCTTATAAAGCCACAGAAGGGTGCAACACTTATCCTGGAGGCCTCAAGTTTTCAGCTGGAGATCGTACCTGTGCGGCCACCTAAAGTGGCTGTTTTCTTGCCTATTGAAGAAGATCACCTTGATCGTTATGAGAATTTTGAGGCTTACCAGGCAGCAAAGAAAAACCTGATGCTTGCGTCAGATAAAAAAACGATTGGTGTTTTTGCGCTTGATTGCCCGATTGTTTCTAGCTGGATTGCTCAGTTCCCTGGGCATGTTTTTGGTTTTACTCATGGTAGTGATGAGTATCCAGGCGTTGAATTTCTTGTGCAGATTATCGATAAAAGCCTCGTCCTTTGGGAAAAGGGAAAGAAGGTGATACTTGATTTGAGTCACTACCGACCATTTGGTGAGCATAATAAGGAGAACCTGGCGGCCGCTGTCTGTGCTGCGAGGGCCTGCGGGGCGAGTCTCTCTGCATGTGAGAAAGTTATTGCGGAGTTTCCTGGTCTGCCTCACCGCCTTGAGTTTGTGCGCAAGAAAGAGGGCGTCTATTTTATCAATGATTCCAAAGGGACGAACCCCGGGAGTACAATCCGTGCACTCCAGTCATTTCCTCACAATCAGATCATACTGATTGCGGGAGGGAAGGACAAAGGAAGTGATTTTTCTCTGCTTGCAAGTCTTGTTTCGACGCGCTGCAAGGTGCTTGTTCTTTTGGGTGAAGCGAAAGAAAAAATGAACCGTGCTTTGGGCGATCTGGCAGAAACTTACGTGGTTGGGACTTTTAAGGAAGCTGTCCTCCTTGCCTACCAGAAATCTCGGCGAGGAGATATCGTCCTGCTATCGCCTGGATGCGCAAGCTTTGATATGTTTCGTAACTATGAAGAGCGAGGCGAGTGTTTTAAAAAATTGGTGGCAGAGCTCTAAACGATTTGACATCCTTTTTGTTATTCTTGTCATAGGGATGACGCTTTTTGGGCTCCTGATGGTCTATAGTGCCTCTTTTATCTGGGCTGATGAGAAGGCTCAAGATGGCTATTTCTATATCCGTCGGCAGGCATGGAATGCGATTTGTGGGCTCGCGGGCTTTTTTGCTCTGTCACGCGTGCCATTTCGGTTCTTTCGCCTAGGCGCACTGCCTTTTTTTCTTTTCAGTACGGGTCTTCTTGCAGCTGTCTTTATCCCAGGTATTGGTGTTTCGGCAGGTGGGGCCAGGAGATGGATCCATCTGGGGGTACACTTTCAGCCATCGGAATGCGTGAAAGTTGCGAGTGTTCTTTATGCGGCCTATTTTTTAAGTGCACGCAAGTATCTCTGGGTCTTGGGATTTTTGCCGGTCATAGGTCTTCTTATGGTGCAGCCTGACTTTGGATCTATCGTCCAACTAGGCGTTGTCCTTATGATCATGTTTTTTGTCTCTGGAGTACCTCTTCGTTACTTCCTCGCGTACGCCACTGTGGGGGGTATTTTAGGGGGTGTGCTTGCTGTTGCAAAGCAATATAGACGTGCGCGACTGATTGCCTTTCTTGATCCTTGGCGTGACCCAGGCGGCAAGGGTTTTCAAATTCTCCAGTCCTATCTTGGGCTTTATAATGGGGGCCTGTTTGGTTTGGGTCTTGGGAATTCTAAGCAAAAACTCTTCTTCTTGCCTGAAGCGCATAATGACTTTCTGGGTGCAATTATCGCTGAAGAGCTTGGTTTTGTCGGGCTTCTTGTTATTGATAGTGCCTATGTTCTTTTTGTGCTCTGTGGGTGCTTTTTTGGAGCGCGCCTCCTCCAGACACATCGAGAAAAGGATCGGCATTTTGGATTTTTAGTGGCTATAGGTATCGCCTCTCTTATTGGATTTCGAGGGTTCTTTAATCTTGCTGTTATCGTTGGCCTCGTTCCAACCAAGGGATTGACTTTGCCCCTTTTGAGTTATGGTGGTTCTTCTTTGTGTCTCGATCTGCTAGCATTGGGGGTTTTGTGGAATATAGCTCGAATATCAAGAAAGTGTTGATTGCAGGTGGTGGTACGGGGGGGCATCTTTTTGCAGCCCTTGCAATTGCTGATCATATGAAAGCCCAGGGCGTCGAGGTTGTGCTAGTAGGTGCATCGCGAGGTATAAAAAATGGATTCCAATCCTATAGTTTAGCCATAGGGCCGATGAACCGTGTTTCATTGAAGCAAAAGCTCAATACTCTTTTTGTGAAATTACCCTACGCGCTCATCCAAGCAGCTCGAATTTTTCTCCATGAGAGGCCTGATGCTGTACTTGGTGTCGGGGGCTATGCGTCCTTTCCTTGTCTTTTGATCGGCATTTTGCTGCGGAAAAAAAGTGCAGTCCTTGAGCAAAATAGGTGCATGGGGATGGCTAATAGGACCCTAGCACGCTTCGTTGACTGTGTGTTTGCCTCGTTTCCCGATGTGCCCGGGACTATCTGGACTGGTAATCCAGTGCGATCGACGATACATCCACTGCCGTCATCAACAGGGCGTACGCTCCTCATACTTGGAGGGAGTCAGGGCGCGAGGGGTCTGAATGCGATGATTCTGCGACTTCTGCCAAAACTGACTGGATGGCATATTATGCACCAGACAGGGCGTGATGCCGTCACAAGAGAAAACTATGAGGCGTTACCTTTTTTTGATAACATGCAGGAGCGTTATGCTGCGGCAACGATTGTGATTTCACGCGCTGGTGCATCAACTATTTTTGAGCTTGCGCGTGTTGGGCGGGCAGCTATCTTAGTGCCTCTTCCAACTGCAGCTGATAATCATCAAGAAGCAAATGCTCTTTATTTAGTTGAAAAAGGAGCTGCAAAGCTTGTGCATCAAGACGATGATGAGGCTTTACTGCAGGCTTTAGACGCGCTTACTGACGATACATGTCGTCAGGTTATGGAGCAGCATATAAGGCAACTTGATGGGCAGGCTGAGGCAGCTATTTTTAAAGGACTTTTTTTATGAACATTGCTCCCCATAAAACCAGGCACAAAGTTTTGCATTTTGTCGGTGTTGGCGGCATCGGTATGAGTGGTATTGCGGAACTTTTTTTTACCCAAGGGTTCCATGTCACAGGGTCAGATCTGCATCAAAGTGAGGTGACAGACCGTTTATGTCGGCTTGGTATTGAAGTGTCTATTGGTCATGCAGCCCATCTTGTGCATGGTGCAGATGTTGTTGTTGTATCTTCGGCTATTGTGCCCAACCATGTTGAGTTGGAAGAAGCGCGTCGATTACGTATTCCTCTTATTTCACGAGCTGAAATGCTTGCTGAGCTGATGCGAATGCGTGTAGGTATTGGTATTGCAGGCAGCCACGGCAAAACAACAACAACATCAATGCTAGCAACTATCCTGAACCATGCGGGCTGTGATCCCACGCTTGTTATTGGCGGTTGTGTCAATAGTCTGGGTGGGAAAAATGCGCATTTAGGTGCAGGTGAGTACCTGGTCGCTGAAGCAGACGAGAGCGACGGGTCTTTTCTTGCATTGCCATGCACCTATGCGATTGTAACAAATATTGATAATGACCACCTTGATCACTATGGCAGTATTTCGGCGCTTGATGCTGCTTTTGTCAATTTTGTAGGCAGGCTTCCTTTTTACGGTGTAGCTGCTGTCTGTGGTGATGATTTGGGTATTAAACGTTCCTTGGACCAGTTCCGCCGCAAAGTACGTACCTTTGGTTTGCATGCTGGTAATGATGTGACTGTTAGTCGTATGGAGCTGCAAGGACTAGGGTCTCGCTTCTGGCTCAAAGACGGAAGCGCTTTTCAGCTCCAAGTGCCAGGTGTCCATAATGTGCTCAATGCTTTGGGTGCCATCACGCTTGCCTATGAGCTTGGTATTGGCCCCGATGTTATGTCCCAGGCTTTAGCTTCTTTTCAAGGAGTCACAAGGCGTTTTGAGATCAAGTGGGCATCTCAAACACAAGTCATTGTTGATGATTACGGGCATCACCCCACAGAAATAGCTGCAACGCTTAAAGCTGCGCGTACTTACTGGCAGGGACGTATTATTTGTATTTTTCAACCCCACCGTTATTCTCGCACTGTGCATTGTCATGACGGGTTTCTCTATGCCTTTGCTGAGAGTGATATTGTGTATGTGACTGACATCTATGCTGCAGGAGAAAAAAGCATCCCTGGAGTCAGCGCTGAGTATCTCGTGCAGGAAATGCGACGAGTTGCGCGGCCCCACCAGCAGATTATTTACGGAGGCTCCCTTGAGGATGTGCATCACTATATCGATGTGCTCTTTGCACCAGGCGATATGATTCTCTGTCAAGGAGCTGGTTCTATTACGTCCTTAGCTACGCAGTTGGCAAAGCAATGCAGTTAGCCCGTATTACCTACGTGAAAATAGGAGGGCCTGCAGATCATTTTTGTGCGCCCCGTTCCCTTGCTGAATTGCAGAATATTGATCATCCTCATGTCTTTATTCTTGGTGCAGGCTCCAACCTTTTAGTCGCTGATAGTGGCTTTCGTGGATGCGTGATTAGTATGGAGCATTTTGTAAAAATCCATCTTGCAGGCCTGCTCTATGTAGGTGCAGGTATGCGCCTTTTCCCTCTTCTTCGTTACTGTCAGCAACAGGGGTTGTCTGGGCTCGAGTGCCTTGCGGGTATTCCTGGCTCTCTTGGTGGAGCGCTTGCTATGAATGCAGGCACAAGTCAGGGTTCTATATCAAGCTGTGTTGAGAGCATTGAGCTCTACTCTTTTTCTAGCAGAAAAGTCATCCGAATGCCGGTCTCTTCAGAGCATTTCAGTTACCGCGCGAATCATTTTCTGACGCCTGATACTGTGATTCTTGGTGCCTATTTTAAATACACGCCTGATGCGGTAGATGCCATTCAGTCAAAGATTATGCACGCACTTGAAAAAAGAAAAGCATCTCAGCCTGTATCTCAGCTCTCATTTGGGAGTGTCTTTAAGAATCCTCCTGGCGAATCTGCCTGGCAGGTCATCGAAAATATCGGTCTGCGTGGCTACAAAATAGGTGATGCGCAGTTTTCAGAAAAACACGCAAATTTTATCATTAATCATGGGCATGCCCGCGCCCAGGATGTCAAAGCTCTGATTGAGCTTGCGCAGCAACGTGCCCTCGCTTTGGGGATTGCCCTGCAGACAGAAGTAGTGATGCTGGGGTTTGATTCAGGTAGACAAAGTCTGTAAAAAATGATACACAAGATTTATTTAATGTACCTGGTATCATGAGAGGAATGAAATGCGCATTTTATTGCTATGTATTGTTGCAGCGTTTGCAGTTGGACAAGCAGGGGCGGCTGGTAACGCTGATGCGGATCCGGGGGAAGTTCCGTCGCTAGGAGGGGAGCCGGACTTAGCTGAGATGCGTGCAGGACGAGTGGCTGTAGCGGAAACGTTGAGGCGTAGGTGGGTAGAGCTAGAAGGTCGTCTGTTTGCTGACATAGATGCCACACGTCAAGCGGAGCCTGTATCGCCAAGAGATGTAGAAGTAATACGGTATGTTGGTGATGTGCCATACTCTGCTTTTACGGGGGTTGCTCAACAGCCTGCTGCAGAAGTTATTCAAACCACTGTATCCGATGAGGATAAAGCTCTGGCGGCAGCAATTATGGACAGAGTGAGTGCACAGGATTTGTATGAATCGGGGGCTGTGAGGCTTCCTGAGATGGTTGTTTATTTCAACAAGTTGCATATTTTCTCTTGTGGTAATGTTTCATTGGACGGCTATCATGCCAAGGGAGCTAAAGAAAAAGAGAAAGCAATAGCAAGAGCGTTGAGCTTATTGCCGGTTGAGTATGAGATAGAATGTTGCGTGAATGCAGAAAAGGTGTACGTCAATAGCCTACATGTATGCCAACAATGTGGAGCTTTTGTTAGTCCCGTGGTCGTGCAGGCCTGGAAGAATAAGTGTCCGTACTGTATGAAGGCGCCGTTGTTGCAGAATGCAAGGTCGACAGTTCTGGCAGAGGAAGATCGGATTATTATTTTGCCACCAGGCACTTTGGCTCGAAGGCGTCCAATGTATGAACCGACATTTCATCGAGAAGTAGTACGGGTTGTTAATGGTATGCAACAGATTTATCGCTATCCGTGATAGGGATATGTAATTTTATAAGTATTGCAACGCCAAAAGTAATAGTACAGACTCCTGTCATGAGCATCAATCATAGTGATTACAACATTCGATTACGTGCAATAGAAGCAATTTCTGATGGCCTCAGGCATTTAGGTGCAATAAATCAACAGTGCATCGATGGCTTCAGTCTTACAAAAAAATAAAGATACAGAAAGTCTTACGACAAAACTCAGAAGTGGACGACCAAGCGTGTGGTCTCAAGAAAATGACCAGCAACGTATAAGCGATGTCTTAAAGCCAGCCTCAGAGTTTGAAACTGATTTTTGGACATGTCACCGTCTTGTGCAGTACATCAAAAGAGATTTCAAGGAGAGATTTCGGGATCAACTATGTGGCGATACTTGCGCAAGGCTGGTTTGATGTATCAATAGCCAGAAAAACAATATAAGGAGGCAGACCCGGCAGCACAAGAGAAAATTTTATCATTAATCACGGGCAGGACGTCAAAGTGAGTATTGAGCTTGCGCAACAACGTGCCCTCGCTGGGATTACCTTGCAGACAAAAGTAGTGATGCTGGGGTTTGATTCAGGTAGATGACGTCTGCAAAACATGCTATACACTATGCATTAAATGTACCTGGTGTCATGAGGGGAATAAAATGCGCATTTTATTGTTATGTATTGCTACAGCGTTTGCAGTTGGACGAGCAGGGGCGGCTGGTGACGCTGATGCGGATCCGGGGGAAGTTCCAGCGCTAGGAGGGGAACCGGATTCAGCTGAGATGCGTACAAGACAAGTCATTGAGGATGCAAGGCGTATAGTTGCAGTGGCTACAGATGATGTCAGAGCAGCTAGTAGGGCTGCAGAGGCTTTCGGGTCTGCAGAGGTTGCAATGCGCTCATATATTGAAAGCCTGGGCGGCTTCTTCCGGGCAGGGGAGAGAGGAAGGTTTGTAGCGCGTGGATACGATGAGCTTCGGGAGCTGTATTACCAATTTGAGTCCGAATGTCATGCAGCGAGGCGTGAAATGCCGGCAGAGGATCTATGGCAGAGATGGAGTGTTGTTGTGGAGGATCAACAGCCTGCTGTAGAAAGTCAGCTTTCAGCAGAAGCTATTCAAGCCGCTGTAGAAAAAACAAAGCGTGAAGCTCCCGAGTTATTAGAGCATAGACTAGCAGCTGCATCCGCTGAGGATAAAGCTCTGGTGGCAGCAATTATGGACAGAGTGAGTCCACAGGATTTCTATGAATCGGGGGCTGTGAGGCTTCCTGAGATGGTTGTTTATTTCAACAAGTTGCATATTTTCTCTTGTGGTAATGTTTCATTGGACGGCTATCATGCCAAGGGAGCTAAAGAAAAAGAGAAAGCAATAGTAAGAGCGTTGAGCTTGTTACCGGTTGAGTATGAGGTGGAATGTTGCGTGAGTGCAAAAAAGGTGTACGTCAATAGCCTGCATGTATGCCAAGAATGTGAAGCTTTTGTTAGTCCTGTGGTCGTGCAGGCCTGGAAGAATAAGTGTCCGTACTGTATGAAGGAGCCGTTGTTGTAGGATGCAAGATAGCTTGGGGTAGGGATGAGGAATGTCTGAGTGTTGCAATAAACGCTGACAGAGCTCGAGGGGATATATCGCCAAGACATGAACAAGAAATATCGTATGTTGGTGATGTGCCATACTCTGCGCTATCAAGATAGGTAGGGGAGCGGCAAGGAATTTCTTTTTTTGAATGACTTCAGACGCATCTTTTGATGATCTAGACATATTGAAATGGGGGATTGTGCATTTTAGAAAGTAGTAAGAATAGTGTTATGTATCTTTTCTCTGGCTCTCTTGGTGGAGCTTTTGCTATGAATACCAGGATGTCTTTTGAAGACATCTGCTGCCTCGACGAATCAGTTTCTTGTGCCTGACCTGATGGTTCTTGGTGACTATTGAAAATCTGAGGTACTAAATCATAATTCCATTATGAATCATTGATGCGCTTGAAAAAAAGCATCTCAGCTCGGTATCTTCCTTCTCATTTTTTGAGTATCTTTAAAAGCTTCTTTGGCGGACCTGCTTAGCAGGTCACCCAATGCGGCGGTCTGTGTGGTTATGGAGTAGGTGATGCGCAGTTTTCAGAAAAAACTCAAATTTTATCATGAATCACGGGCATGTCTGCGCCCAGAACGTCAAAGCGCGTATTGAGCTTGCTCAATAACGTTCTCTCGCTATTAAAGTTGCTTTTCAGACGACAGTAGTGATGCTGGGGTTTGATCCAGTCAGATGTCAGTCTTGACTTTTGTAAAAACATATAGTGCATAGCAAACGTGCGGTATTCTCATGCATTATAAATAATAATCGGATATATTGTTGATGGCTTTTTCATTGTTACAACGAGAGGGATGAAGTGCACATTTTATTTTTATGTTTTGTCGCAGCGTTTGCAGTCGATCGGGAGGGGTCTGTGCATTCTGAGGTTCCGTTAGAAGCAGATGGATGGGGAGGGGTGGGGCTTGGTGGAGCTCTGAGCTGGGCTGACGTTGTGGGGCAAGACTCGATGCAGGATGAGGATGAAGCGTTTCAGGAAGCTGTCAGACAATCAATGGATACGTTGAGCCAGCAACAGCGTATGGAAAGTCAGCATCAAGCATGTAGAATTAAAGCTGCTGCAGAAGTAATAAAGCATGCAGCTCCGAAATTATTAGAGCAAAGATTGAAGTCTGCATCAGATGAAGTAAAGTTTTTGGTAGCAGTCATTACTGATAAGGTCAGTCCTGATGCTATGTATGGGTTATCGGTCGAGACTCTTTTCGAGATGGCTAGCTACTTGCGTGACGCATTGCATCTTTTTCCGTGTGGAGATGCGGCATTGAAAGAGTATCATCACAAGGGAGATGAAAGGAAGATGCAAGCAATCGTGGAGGCGATTGGGTTATTGCCAGTTGAGTACCAGATAGAGTGCCCTATTGAAAGAGACAGCATATGGGTTGGGGCTGTGTGTTCATGCCAATTTTGCAAGAAGTTTTTTGGTCCAAACGTTGAGAAGTTCTCGAATACTAGGTGCCCATTCTGTAGAGGCGCTTTGCCTATTCGTTAATGCTCGCGGCATCAATATGGGTGCTGTTGTCCAGTTTTAGATGAGTGCCAAGGAGGGTAACTGAAATGTTTTCAGGACGAAAGAACGCTTTCAGGGCTGCGTTGACCTCGGGATAGGTGATGTTTTTAATCCTATCTTTCTCATGAGCAAAAAAACCTTCTTCTAGACCAAAAACAACTTCATGGAGTTTGTTCTCTAGACGTTTGGATGGGGTGTTTGTTTGAAAATCAGCACTTTTGATGAGGCTTTCCTGGGCAAATAAAAATTCGTCCTGACTAATTCCTTTTTGAATCCAATTGCGAATAAGCTGCCAGGCAAGTTCGTATGCTTCCTGAGTGCGCTTGGTTGCAGGGTAGAGGAATGCCTGCCAGAGGTAGGGTTCGGTTGCAAACAGGAAGCGGCTTCGTGCGCCGTAGCTCAGTCCGCGATTGACGCGAATTTCTCGCATGAGTGTTGATGAGAACATGCCACCACCAAATGCATGGTTGGCAATCATCAGGGGTGCGCTTTTTGTGATAGCAGGGCCTGGGTGCGTGAAGATAATCTGTGATTGGGTGCGCTCTTTTTTATCAATAACAGTCATGCTTGGCTGGTATGTACTGGGTGCTGAGGTTTTTGCTTCAAGTGGCACAGATGATAGACCGAGGTTTTTGACCCAGGACTCAATCATATCTTTTTGAAAATCGCCTGAAACAAGAATAATAGCATTCTGTGTATGAAGCGTGCGCGCTGAGTGTTGTCTGAGTTGGTCCTGGGTGATGGCTCGTAATGTACTTTTTCGTCCATAGGCACCATGTCCGTAAGGGTGTTTTTGGCCAAAGGCCGCATGGCTCGAATAACTGAGAGCAAGTGACATGTCGCTATTCTGCTCTTCGTCGAGCTGTGCAATCATTTCATCGCGAAGTATGGTGCATTCGTCTTCTTGAAACCTAGGCTGTTCAAGAACATCTTTGATGAGTCTGAGGGATGGTGCTGCGTTGCGCGAAAGCATGGTTGCATGAAGCGCCGTATAGTCAGCATGTGTTTCGCAAAAAATTGTTGTGCCTAGATCATCAAAAGCGGCACTGAGCTCCTGTCTCGATTGTATAATGGTGCCTCGTAGGAGCATCTTGCAGAGAAATGCTGTTATCCCTTCTCGGCCTTGGGGATCACTTGCGTACCCGCCTCGGAATGCAATAGATGCATGGATGAGTGGGATGGTTGTGTCAAGTTCGGTATGAAGGATCGCTGCCTGCGCAAGCGTTAGAAGAAGTGCTATCATTTTTTGATCCGTCCTTGAATGCGGGTGCAGAGCTTTTTTTGGAAAAAGCTTTTGAGGCTCTGCTGTACATCGCTGACTGTGAGTGCTTGCTCCCGTTCGTGGAGGAGGAATGCTTCCTTATACGATTCAGCAAGAATTTCATATTTACCAAGGACGTGAGCAAAACTAGGTGGCGCTTCCATGGCGCCATACCAATCAGCATCAAGAAAATTTTTGGCGCGGGTAAGCGCGCGAGGTGTGATGCTTAGGTGTCCAAGGAAAGACTCGATAAGTTCGCTAGCTTCAAGCGCCGTGTGCCCCTTTTGGAGATCGACTCCTATGATAAAGAGCCCTGGATCGTGGCTTTCGTAGCAGATAGCTTCAGCGCTGCTTGCTATGCCAGGCACAATGAGGAGTTCGCGAAGGAGTGCGCTTTGCCCACTTCCGAGCATAACAGCGAGTGTATTGAGTGCTGCCATATGTGCACGGTCTTTTGATGCAGGGATTTTGTAGGCAAGCAGGAGTTTTTCCTGCGGTATAGTTAAAAACATTGTTTGATCACGAAATGCTGTTTGCACTGGTTCCTGGGTAGTGTGCACTGTGCGTTTTGCTTGAGCTGGAAGAGCGCCATAATATTTTTCAGCCTTGGCACAGATCTCATTAGGATCAACATTGCCTGTAATAATGATATGTGCATTTTGAGGCTGGTAGTACTTCTTGTAGAAGTTCTGTGCATCGCGCACCGTCGTACGGTCGAGGTCCTCTTTGAGGCCTATGACGGGAGTGTGGTAGGGATGTTTTTTGAATGCTGTTTCAAAAAGACGGGCTTGCATGAGTCCATCAGGGCTATTTTCTGTACGTAAATGTCGTTCGCTATGGACAACGTCAATTTCAGTTGCGAGCGATTCAGTTGTTATGACGAGATGCTTCATTCGGTCTGCCTCTAATTCCATGATGCGGTCGAGCGCACCTTGAGGGAGCTCTTGAATGTAGGCTGTATAGTCATAGCTTGTGAATGCGTTCATACCCTGGAAGCCATCGCGCTCCAGGATGTGGTCGAAATGCGGATAGAGCTTGGTGCCCTTGAACATCATATGCTCAAAAAGATGCGCAAGTCCGGTATGGCGTTTTTCCTCCATCCTGGATCCCACATCAAACCATGTTTGAAAGGCAATAGTGGTGCTACTTTTGTTTGGCGCAACAACAAGCGTGAGCCCGTTTTTGAGTTGCATCCTTGTAATGGTATTCCAGGTTTCTGTTTTGCAGGCGAGAGCACTTTTGATCAAAAGAAAGAGTATCACCTGATTCATTTTGCATAATTTATTCCCTTTGTCCACAAAGAAGCGTCGGGGGGCGTCCATGGGATAGAGAAGGTATTGCGCAGCTTGCTAGAGCGGGAGCATGTTTATTGCATTGTTTTTAGTCAGAAACTTTTTCGCAGCGTGTAATGCATTCTTTTCTGTTCGTGCTTTCAGTTGCATAGCGCAAGCCTGATTTTACTTTCCATGAGTTGTGTGTAAGTCATTGAGTATCCGTGTAGCGAAAGCATTTTTGAGGAAGGAATTGTTAAAGTGGCTCCATTGTTTCATCAAAAAATCTCTATCGCTTAGAGGTCTTTCGGCAGTCCCTTTTGTATCAGGCATGAGGGATGCCTGATATGCCATGTGCTGCATGTATGTCTGATTTCGCACATCACTTTTTCGTTAATCTGTTCTAAGAATGGTTTGTGTGGACGGAGGATGTCGAAGATGACGGCGTCTTATCATGTGGCAGACAATGAGTGCCCAGATATTTTAGGGCATTTGCAGCATGTATAAATAGCCCCAGTAGTGTAGAAGGTCTTTTGGCTTCAGGCTTCGGGCCGATTGATGGCGCAGCTGTGTTGACCTGAGGCGTGTTTGCGGCTGCAGGCTTCGGGCCGCTTGATGGCGCCCCTGCGTTGACCTTAGGCGGGTTTGCGGCTGCAGGCTGCGCGATCGGTGACGGCCTTGTGCGGACCACCTTAGGCGTTTTTGCGGCTGCAGGCTGCGCGCCGATCAATGACTCCCATTCGTCGATCCTGTTTTTCAGCTTTTGTGCATGAATAGCATTTTCATGTTGTTTGGCTAGATAATCAAAAATCACACGCTCAACTATCTGGTTAACAAGATTGAATTGACCTTTAAGTATTGATTCGTTTAATGACTCCTTAGTAATACCTTGCACACAATCTTTTAATCTTTTTAAAAACTCTTGTTCTGAAGATATTTTTGTTGCTGTCTGCGGTATGTGAGGTGTCTTGGTTGCCTCGTTTTCTGCTTGCCATAGGGCACGTGCCTCGATTACATCTTCTACTTGCTTGAGTAGGCTACGTAGCGTAGCTATATTTTCTGCTGTAGGGCCTATCTTTATTAAGGTACTGATTTCTTCTTCCTTCATTTTAAGTAGTCTTTCGGCATATGCCTTGCTGGGCTCGAAGGATATTGTTCGTGCAGCTACCTTTTCGGATACTTTCTTTTTGATTTCGTCAAAAGCAGGTTGCATCCTTCCTACGTTATCGGCAGCTTCCTGCGCAATGTCTTTGAGGTCTTGTCTTGTTGAGCCTGCGGCTACTTGTCTCTGCACCCATTCGTTTTGTGCGATGAATATAGCTTCAGACTTGTTTGTTGAAACGCGTTCTTGCTTGAAGCCGGCCGTAATTTTTTCCATAGCATCTTTTTTTAGTATCGCAATTTCCTTTTTTTTATAGTCTTCTTCGTATTCAATCAGAAACTTCTCCAGTTCCTTGTTGATAGCGGCCTTCTGAGTGGGGTTGTTTGTCCGCCATTTGCTAGCTACATTACGCGCAGCCGTTTGGCTGCGTTTAGAGGCTGTCTTTTAGCTATGCAATCTGCATAAAATTTAGAATAAATTTCAGAATCATCGTATGGTGCGCTAAGCTCATGAAGCTCCTTATTTTCATAATTCTGACGTTTTTCCGCTGCCATCTCTGCCGCAGCCTTGATTTCTTCGATGAGTGTCTGAGGTTTTTGTGGAGCTGGTTCATGGGGCCCGGAGGCTATTGGAGTATATGGAGGTACGGCAATTGCTGTGTGAAAACAAAAAATACAAAATAGTAAAACTTTCATATAAGTACCCATAATAATATGCTTGCATGATGCGTGCCATTTTTTTGAGTAAGGTGTGTTTTTTTTGACGCTATATTAGTTTTCGTAGGGCGATGTATGGTCGAGTGATGGCATGAGCCCTGAGAGGTCTATGCTCATGGTTTTGTCTCTGCACTGCCTTTTTAGGAGCGCATTTTTTCTGTGGGGCACTCGCTTTTTGCATGGAAGAAGACTGATTTTTTTGCATCTGTCCCACTGCTCCTTTATTTGAGGCTCAAGGAATCGTATCTGTTCTGGCATTACTAAGGCAATGACTTTCCCTCCAAGTAGGGCACGTGCTGCTCGTATGGGGGGATCATCTTGTTGCGTGAAGCCTGTTTCACAAGGGTCTTTTAGGAGGTTTTGAACACATAAAATAGCTGATTCTCGTAACGTTTTGAGAACTTCCATTTTTAACTGTGCAATTCCATAAGCTGCATTGTATGAAGCTGGTTGGCTTTTTTCGATGGGCATTATGCTAACGCAATGTTCGTTTAGTATGCGAAGAGCGCTGTGAGTTGCATGACTTGCTACTGTTTTTGTAATGCATTTTATGATATTTTTAAGCACCTCTTTTTGAGGTGCCGGCGTTATCGTACACCCAATGCACGAGAGTGCGCCTTCTGTTTTTGCGAATGCGATCAGTGCTCGCTGGATGTGACTTTGGGGAGGTTCTTGCAAAAGCTCATCTAGGTTTATGGCTTCCTGAGGTGTGGCAAGGGCTATATGCATGCACAAAATGAGGAAGGGCGCTTTCATTGACTCTCTGATGGTACCATTTATTCGTTAATTTGTATCATGCATGATCTGTGACATCGAAAAGTATCTGCTGTGAAGCGCAACGTGTCATGCTATTCTAAACATTTTTTTCCTCTGTCTGAGGAAGAGTCATATATACATACAAAGTGGGGGGATGTTTATGCTTATTGCATTGCCGTTTGCGCATCGCGTCAGCGCTCTTGTCTGGCTTATATTCCTTGGTATGTGTGGGTTTGCATTGAATTCGCTCCGCATTGAGCGGATGCAGGGGTATGAGGTTGCTGCATTTTTTGGCAGGCCACTGTTTGTGCAGGACAGGGCCATTGTCGCTGAAATAAAAAAAAATAAGGCAATCAGACAGGCGACCATTAGACGTATCTTGCCCAGTACCTTGGAAATTGACGCAATATATCGTATTCCTCTTGCTCGGGTTGGTGCTTATGCGCTTGACGAAGAAGGTGTCCTTTTTGAATCAGGGGCGGCCTTGCTTGAGCTTTCCTGTCCTGAGGAAAGCTATCCCAAATTAGGTGCCTTGTTGACAAGTATCCCGTGGAGGGGATCGATTCATGCGATCGATTGTGCATCCCAGAGCATGACAGTGATGCTCCGGCGTGAAGTAACGGTGATCTTTGATAAGCCTCTTGCTCAGGTGACACAGCAGGAGCTCGTTCGCCTTGGTCAGATCAGACGTTTGCTGCTCAAAGCGCCTTTTCATGTGCAGTCAGTCTTTTTTCGTCCCTATGCAAAAACTATTGTCAAAAAGGCAATAGATCCCTACCCTCTTTGATAGGGGTGGTAGTTCATGAAATGTTTTGCAGCGCTTGATATTGGATCGACAAAGATTGCATGCATGATCGGATGTCATGAAGAGGGGTCTTTGCGTGTTCTTGGTAAAGGTGTTGCACCAGCATTGGGTATGCGTAAAGGGACTATTGTCCATATTGATGCAACCGTTCAAGGTATCCAGCAAGCAGTGCGCGAAGCTGAGAAAGCTGCTGGCGTGAGTGTTGATACTGTCATTGCAGGTATTTCCGGTTCTCATATACAGTCATTTAACTCAACTGGGATTGTTGCTATTCGTGATAAAGAAGTGGTGTATGATGACGTGCGGCGCGTTTTAGAGGCTGCACGTGCTGTTGCTATCCCTGTTGATCGTGAAACAATCCATATGCTCCCTCAGGAATACTTGATTAATGATCAAGGAGGTATTCGGGATCCGCTTGGCATGAGTGGCGTCAGGCTTGAGGCAAAGGTACATATTGTCACGGGATCGACAGCGGTTGCCCAAAATATTATAAAATGTGCGAATAAAGCTGGCCTGCATGTTGCCGAAGTGTGTTTGGCGTCACTTGCGTCTGCACAGAGTCTTTGTCATGACGAAAAAGAATTGGGCGTTGTTTTGATTGATATTGGGGGCAGTACAACAGACATTGTGATCTTCAAAGAAGGTGCAATCATCCATACTGCCATTATCCCTATAGGCGGATCGCATATTACGAATGATATTGCTCTTGGTCTGAGGACGCCCATAGCTGAGGCTGAGAAAATGAAGTGCTTGCATGGTTGTGCATTGACTTCTTTGATAGGATTCGATGAGATGGTGGAAGTCCCAGGTGTGGGTGGGAGGCGAGCACAGGCCTTGTCGCGACGATCTTTGGCTGATATCATTGAGCCACGATTAGAAGAGTTGATATTGATGGTAGGGCGGGAGATAGACAAAACACATATGCGTCACGTGCTCTCAGCTGGTATTGTTATGACAGGGGGGTCATCGCTTGTGTATGCTTTACCTGAGCTTGCTGAATTTACGCTTGAGATGCCCGTTAAGAGAGTGGATGCATCTCCAGAATTGTCAACAGTGTTGGGGCTCTTGCGCACGCGCTATGACCGTGAGCAAAAGAAGGTGCATCAAAAAAACACTGTATCTGACCGTCTGACAAGGTCTGTGAGTGCTTGGATGCGAGATTTATTCTAATTTTAAAAGGGGGAAGTTTATTATGATGGATGAAATGATAAGCGGTGGGGCAAAAATTAAAGTAGTTGGCGTTGGTGGGAGTGGGTGCAACGCAGTAAATACTATGATTCGTGCCGGTTTGCATGGTGTGGAGTTTATTACAGCAAATACCGACAAGCAGGCACTTGATGCATCCCTTGCGACAGTCAAGCTTGCCATTGGTCAGGAGCTTACGAAGGGTCTTGGGGCAGGCGCCAACCCGGAAGTGGGAAGGAAAGCCGCGCTGGAAGATTATGCAAAAGTGTCTGAAATTCTTGCAGGCGCAGATATGGTTTTTATCACAGCTGGTATGGGCGGGGGTACTGGAACCGGTGCTGCGCCTATTTTTGCAAAAGTTGCCAAGGAAATAGGCGCTTTGACAGTAGGCGTTGTGACAAAGCCATTTCTTTTTGAAGGGCGTAAACGTATGCGGCACGCAGATGCCGGTATGCTTGCTTTACGTGAAAGTGTTGATTCTTTGATTACTATACCAAACCAGAGGTTGCTTGCTATTTCTGGTGCAACGCTTTCGATGGTGGATGCATTTAAGAAAGCAGACGAAGTGCTTCTGAATGCTGTGCAGGGTATATCTGACCTGATCAATAATACAGGTCTTATTAATAGTGACTTTGCCGATGTACGTACAATCATGCAGAATAAGGGTCTTGCTCTTATGGGTATAGGTTATGGCGAAGGTGAGCATCGCGCTGTTGATGCGGCCACAAATGCCATCAGCTCCCCGTTGCTTGATGATATCTCGATTGATGGAGCAACAGGTATTATTATTAATATCACCGGTGGGTCTAATCTTAAAATCCATGAAGTGAATGAAGCAACAACGCTGATTATGGAAGCGGCGCATGAAGATGCTGAGATCATTTTTGGGACTGTCATTGATGAATCGCTAAAAGATATGGTCAAAGTGACAGTGATTGCGACAGGTCTTGGTGTGCATAAAGAGATAGTGCCTACCTTTGAGCCTGCGCCAATGATCCATGCTGTTGAAGAGCCTCTTGTTGAAGCTGTGCTTGAGGCTGCACCTGAGTCTCAGGAGTTGGCGCGTGCCCGTGCAATAGCGCAGCGTCTTGGCATTACGAATCTTACCGATGATGAGTATGAGGTGCCAACCTATATGAGACGGCAGCAAGAAAGGGACCTTTGATGGTTGGCTGCTGAAGACAGCGTCGTTACGTGCGTCCTTTGACTTCGTGGGCAAGCTCGGCAAGTACGAGTTGGGAGCATGCATTGAGAGTTTCCATCACGCCAATGCCTTTGTGTGCAATTGCTTCGAAATAAGGCCTATCCATGGGATTGAGTGTTGCATTGAGTTCAGCAATGCTTAACTTCTGTGGTATGTCGCGCTTATTGTACTGAAAAACAAGGGGTATGCTGTGGATGTCGTAGCCTTGGTTCTCGAGCGTCTTTTCGAGTTGATTGAGTGTCTCGATATTTGCTTCCATACGTTCTTGGGAGCTGTCTGCGACAAAAATGAGTCCATCAAGACCACGGAGGATAAATTGACGTGATGTATCGTAGAAGCTTTGTCCAGGCAATGTATAGAGATGCAATCTTGTTTTGAGGCCATTGCGTTCTCCAATCCCTAAGGGCAGAAAGTCAAAAAAAAGCGTGCGTTCATTTTCAGCGCTGAGCGATACCAGTTGTGTGTTATTCGTTTTTTCATAAATATACTGCATATTGGTTGTTTTGCCACTCATGCCCGGTCCGATATAGATGACCTTGCAGTTTACCTCTTTTGCTGTCAGATGGATGAAGCTCATTGTCGTATCTCCGTCCGGTTTTGGAATGCGTGGTAGATTGTTCGCGTATCAGTAAATTCAATCATGCCGCCTGCGGCAAGGCCGCTTGCAAGCTGGGTGCATTTGATGCCAGGCAGCAAAGAGGAAATGAGATTGATGGTGGTTGCGCTTTCGATGCTCGGATTGAGGGCAAAAATAATCTCAAAAACCGTATCTTTTTTCGTACGAGTAATCAGCTCTTGGATACGGCAGTCCTCTGCTCGTATACCGTCAAGGGGTGAAATAATTGCTCCTAAGATATGGTAATGGCCCCGAAAAACGCCACCCTCTTCGATGTAGTTGACATCAGAGGGTTTTTCGACAACGCATATCATGCTGTTTTGACGTTTTGCGCTGCGACATATAGAGCATAGAGGATCAGTCGTGAGTTGAAAGCAGTTCTTACATTCGCAGATTTTCTCTTTTGCATCTATCAATGCTTTTGTCAGGTAGTCAGCGTGCTGTTTGTGACTTGCTAGGAAAATGGCGAGACGTTTGCTTGCCTTAATGCCAATACCTGGGAGCTTGCTTAGCTCATAGGCAAGGCGATCAAGAGGTTGGTTTGAGTTCAATGGATCCAAGCTGACCTCCAAAAAGTGCGAGCGCCTCAACGAGGAGAGGGTGTTTTTGGGCCTCATCAATCATTTGGGCCTGTTTTTGCTGAATATGCTGATGTTTTTTTAGAGCACGAGATGGGTCTGTAGCATCAAAATGGATATCTAAACGTGTCTCGGGTCCAAAATGCGTCTTTGCTGCCAGCAAAAGCTCTTTCATCATACCTCGAGACTCGATATGTGTTTTGAGTGATTGCGTATTTGATGGGAACGCCATCGTCAAGAGTCCGCCTTGAAGCTCAATGCGAGCTGCCTGATTAATAACGGCAGCTAAGTGCGGATCCCTTGATTGGAGGTCCTGGATAAAAGGCTCAGTATCCTGAGGAGGTGGTGTATTGCCTACCATCAAAAGTGATTCAGCTGCTGCACATTTGATAAGGAGCATTTCTAAAATAATGCCCTGTTGTGCTGACCGGGTCATCCACGTGAGGCCATGGGCCAAGACCTGGAACATGAGTTCCATTTCCTCAAGCGGCCGTTTATTAGCAATGCGTCCACACTCTTTTTGTTCGTGCTCAAGCAGTGATCTCTCAGTACCGCCAATTTTTGCCAAAACAATGGCGTGTAAGAAGCTCATCAGTGATTCTGTAAAAAGCTTGATATCGACGCCTGATCGAATAATGGTACGTGCTGTATCAAGTGCTATACGTGGTTTTCGGTCAAAAATAGCTTCCAGGATCTGTAGGAGCATCGTGCTATCTAAAAGGCCGATGCTCTCCCTCAATGCATCAATGGAAACAAGGTCAGGACTAAGTGCTAGGACTTGATCGAGTAAGGATAGAGCATCCCGCATGCTTCCGGCTGCAGCACGTGCCAGTAATGGTATGGTAGCCTGCTCGTAGATCACTTCTTCCGCCTTCAGAATTTGCTCAAGACGCATACCAATAGCGTCCTCACCGACCTGTCGACACGCAAAGTGCTGGCATCGTGACAGAACCGTTGCTGGGAGTTTGTGGACTTCTGTTGTTGCAAAGATAAAAAGGACATGGGGAGGGGGTTCTTCCAGTATTTTTAAAAGAGCATTGAAAGCCGCTCCCGACAACATGTGGGCCTCGTCAATGATAAAAATTCGCTTTCCCGATGATGGAATGTACTGTGCTATATCTCGGAGCTCACGGATCGCGTCTACCCCATTGTGGGATGCTCCATCTATCTCCATAACATCAAAAGCACGCGACGCCGCGATATCTTGGCATGTAGAACAGATGTCACAACAGGTGCTATAGATCTCAAAGCCTTTGTTGTTACAGATGATACATTTGGCAAAGATTCGTGCTAAAGATGTTTTCCCAACGCCACGAGAGCCTGAGAAAACGTACGCATGATGAAGTCGTCCTCTCGTGATAGCATGACTGAGTGCTAAAATAACGGGGTTTTGACCGATGACTTCGCTAAATTGACGGGGTCGCCACTTTCTAGCTAGTGCAATGTAGGGCAGATCAGACATGCATAGCGGATACTACTGCTTTACCTGCAAAAATGGAATGATAAAAAATAACACATTGAGTCAATACGAGAATCTTTGGTGCTTTTTTTCTTTGTCATCATATGTGGCCAGTGATCTTGGGGATTATCAGGTGAGAATAGCTGCAGCGCAATTTGCTTGAATTTTGTGTATCTTATTGATATAAGAGCTGCCCGACTTCACGCGAGACTCAGAAAGCACAAGGTATGAATGCTAGAGTTTTTTGCTACGACTGGGGTTATTTAGGTAGGCCGACTATATGTTGTGGCTACCACAATAGAATAGAGGAAGTTCATTATGAGGACGTTGGGTATTTTTCTTTTTTCTTTTCAAGCGTATGGAGTTGATTTCTTAGTCCATTTTCCTTACTTGCAAGTGGGTTCTTTCTTAGAGCGGCACCAGTCCTACCTGATCACAAGTCCAGATGCGGTCCGGCGTGTTTACTATGTGCCGCCAGTGGGGAGGCGTCAGGCTCTCGTTGGTACGCGGGATGTTGGTGAAAGGGAGATGTCTGTCTACCGCCTATCCGATGATATGACTCTTCTTAATCATGAGCCCGAAAAGGTGTCAGTTGCGTCCTTTCGGAAGATGGCTGGGTATGATGAAGAGATAGTGATGCTCCATTTCGCGATGGAAGTGGATAACTTAGATCACCTCATGCAGCCAATGAGCCTTGCAGTGGGTGCGCCCCTTGTCGTAGTGTCGGATAGTAATTACGGTTTAGTCGTACCCATGGGCTCTTTTCAGACAGTTCGGTATAATTCTGTGAGAGATCTTCGTGCCCTCAAGGTAGTGAGTGTTTATCCTTCTCCGATCATTGCACTTTATGACAGTCAGTTTCAAACGGGATCAGTGGGGTATTTGGATGGGCTGACAAATCCAGCAGCCTTTCTTCAGGATATGCTTCTTGATATGCAGGCACATGGGGCTCAGGGACCAATTTCGATGGTTATTGCAGGAGGGCTTTCCTCAGCATGTCTTAAAAAACTTGAGCCTATGTACGAAAAATGCGCACAAGTGAGGCTTGTATATGCCGATCATATCTGGATGGACCTTGAGACCGGGGTGATTTCAAGATTTAAACCAGACGACTCATTGTTTACGACAATATCAGCTACTCAAGTTCCTTGAGAATAGCGCGGATTCATGCAGGTCGATCTCGCGATCGCACTTGTTTAGTCGTGAGTGCTGAAGTGTGGAGTGGCGTCGACTGATGTGATCATTAATATATAGCGCGTTGGGTCATATCAGGGTCCTATGTATGTGATTTTGCTTTCGGCAGAACATCTCGTGACGCTCTGCAAGTTAGTGATTTGATGCGTAAAAGAATAATGAGCCTTTTCCGTAAATGCAATTGACATGTTTTTAGCTATTTTCTAGCATCCCGGTGGGGCGGTTGTTTTGGAAAGGATTGTATGTGAATCAGCTGCGGGTGCCAGTAGCGTTTGGTAGTGTGCGTCTTGTGTGGGATGAGCAGGGTTTATTGCAGCGCATCCTTTTAGAAAAAGAGGCGGCAGATGTGCCATCTTTTATGACAGATATGGCAAGACGGATCCAGCGGGCATGTGATTTTGGTGAGCCTATAGGGGAGGTTGACTGGAGCATTTGTGCAAAGATGTCATCATTTCAGGAAGAGATACGAGACGTGGTTGGACTTATTCCATATGGAGAAACACGGACCTATGGGTGGGTGGCTCGTCATTTGGGGCGCGTACAATTAGCGCGTGCTGTCGGGCGTGCGTTGAGTGCGAATCCATTCCCGCTGCTTGTGCCATGCCATCGGGTACAGAGTGAGCCTGCCCGGCGGTTTTTAGGGCAGGACTTTTTTGATATTAAGCAGATACTTTTGAAAAAAGAGGAGCTCTATAGGAGTCCTATGTTCTCTAATGCTTTTTATTGAGATCTCGCCAGCTTTTGCCTAGGCGGGCTTTGGGGTCAATTTGGAATGTTCGGACTGCCTGGGTATGGTCATTGTAGTTGGTAGAGAATTCATGCGTGCCGTCATTGTGGGAGACAAAGAAGAGGTACGTGCTTTGTGCTGGATGGATAGCAGCTTTAATGGCTTCTAGGCCTGGATTAGCGATGGGTCCTATGGGGAGGCCTGGGAGTGTGTAGGTATTGAAGCTGTTTTTTTCTAACAGGTCTTCATGGTGGATCTTGCCATGGTATCGATGCCACATGCCGTAAATCGTTGTTGGGTCACTTTGAAGGCGCATGTGACGAGAGAGCCTGTTGTGAAATACTGAACTGATAAGGGGTCTTTCGTGGGGAGCGCCGGTTTCCTTTTCGATAATGGAGGCAAGCGTTATGATCTCATGCATGCTTAGGGGGGAAGCGTCCATTTTCTGCCAAACAGAGTCAAAACGGTGAAGCATTTGGTGGATCATGTCCTGAGGTTTCATGTCTTTTTGAAAAAAATAGGTATCGGGAAAGAGGTACCCTTCAAGAGAGGGAGGGGTTTCGTTGAAGATTTTTAGGGTTGTAATAAATGACGGATCCTTGCAGAGGGAGATGAATTGCTCCTTGCTGGTGATTAGCTCTTTGCGAAGGAGGTCGTCTGCAATCTCGTACATGTTCTCACCTTCTCGAACGGTGAGTGGATGAGGTAGTCTCGTTCCTGTGCTCATGAGGTCAAAAGTTTCAAGGGGGCTAAGTCTTTCCGATAGTTGGTACTCCCCGGCTTTGATTTTCTTCCATTTTCCAAAGATTTTTCCAGTCAGTGTAAAGAGGTTGTTATTGGAAATGATGGATGCGTCATGGAGGGCTGCTAAAATTTCTTTTTGTGACTCGCCGCGCCGTATTTCGATAATGTGATTCTCATGAGATGCGCCCAGGGGAGAGAAGGCATAAAGGAAGAAGAAGCCAATAAGAAGGGTCCCGGCCAATGAAACAACTGCAATCAGAGTTCTCATGGGAACATAGTAATGCAAGATTCTCATTGCGTGGAAAAATTATCTTGCACGCACCTCTTTTGTGGCATAGAGTGTGTGGCTATAAGGGGCTGCTGTCGGGCTGGGCGCAATAGACGCATCTTGCTTTGAGTTAGGCGCCCTTCCAGTATTGTTCATCAATTTTACATCGAGAAATTATGGGATGGATCGTGGTAATGCAAGTTTTAAGTCGGTCCTTATGAATCAAGGACAAGTAAGAAAAAGTGCGTCAAAAAAAGATCCTCGTGTGCCTTTTAAGAAAGAGTTTCATGGGGAGAGGCAGAAAACGGTAGTTCCTCACTTCGAGGATGAGCAGATCGCCGAAAGTACTGAGCAAAAAGGGGGCCATTGCATGCATTTGCGTGAGTTAAAAGAAAAAAAGATTGGCAATTTAGTTGAAATGGGTAAGGAGCTTGGCATTGAGAATGCTGGGGGGATGCGTAAGCAGGACCTTATCTTTGCTGTTTTGCAGATGAAGGCAGAAAAAGACGAGCATATCTATGCAGATGGTGTGCTGGAGTGTTTGCCAGACGGATTTGGATTTTTGCGTGCTCCCGACTATAATTATTTGCCAGGCCCTGATGATGTCTACGTTTCACCATCGCAGATTCGTCGGTTTGGGTTGCGCACTGGTGATACAGTGAGTGGCTCTGTTCGGGCACCTAAGGAAGGTGAGAGGTATTTTGCTCTTTTGAAAGTTGAGCAGGTGAATTTTCAGACTCCTGAGATGAATGCTGAGAAAGTTCTTTTCGATAATCTGACGCCACTTTATCCGAATCAGCGCATTGTCCTTGAGCATCAGCCGACAAATTATAGTACCCGTATTATTGATATGATGGTGCCATTGGGGAAGGGTCAGCGTTGCTTGATTGTTGCGCCTCCTCGTGCTGGGAAGACTGTACTTTTGCAGGATATTGCAAATGCTATCACCCAGAACAATCCTGAAATTAAGCTCATTGTGTTGCTGATTGATGAACGGCCGGAAGAAGTGACGGATATGCAACGGTCTGTTAAGGGCGAAGTTGTCAGCTCAACATTTGATGAGCAAGCGTCACGCCATGTGCAGGTAGCTGAGATGGTCATTGAGAAGGCGAAGCGTCTTGTTGAGAATAAGTACGATGTTGTGATTCTTCTTGATTCTGTGACACGGTTAGCCCGCGCCTACAATTCTGTCGTGCCTCCGTCTGGGAAGATTTTGTCTGGTGGTGTGGATGCGAATGCTCTGCATAAGCCAAAGAAATTCTTTGGCGCAGCTCGTAATATTGAAGAGGGTGGGTCTTTAACTATTATTGCAACGGCTTTGATTGATACTGGTTCACGCATGGACGAGGTCATTTTTGAAGAGTTCAAGAGCACTGGTAATTCTGAAATCCATCTGGATCGCAAGCTGATGGAGAAGAGACTCTTTCCATGCTTGGATATCAATAAGTCAGCAACCCGCAAAGAAGAGCTTTTGTTGCCAAAGGATATCTTGAATCGTTTGTGGATCCTTCGTAAGGTACTGCATCCTATGAATACGGTTGATGCAATGGAGTTCTTGCTGGAGAAAGTCGCTCATACAAAGACAAACGATGAGTTTGTTAAAAATATGAGTGGCTAGACGGGCCCAGATCTGATAATAGTTCCCTTTTATTGTACGGAGTAATAAAATTATGAAGCAGGGTGTTCATCCTCAGTATCATGAGACTACGGTGAAGTGTGCATGCGGTACCATCATTGAGACGCGCGCGACCAAAGAAAACATTAAAGTTGAAATTTGTTCAACTTGCCATCCTTTCTATACTGGTAAAGAAAAGCTTTTGGATACGGAAGGCCGTGTTGAGCGTTTCTTGAACAAGTATAAGAAAAAGTAAGGCTTTTGTGCCTGCATGTTTGATCAACTAGAAGCTGTTGTCGTTCGATTCCACGAAATTGAAGGCAGGCTTGCAGATCCTGCATGCGCCAAGAACGCAGAGGCATTTCGCAAGCTCTCGCAGGAGCATTCTTCTTTACAGGAGATTGTGCGGGAGTATGCAATGTACAAGGACTGTGTACGTGAATTGGAAGATAATCGTCTTTTAAGTCATGATACCGAGTTTTCGCAAATGGCATGGGATGAGATTCATCGTTTAGAGCCACTTGTTGATGCTTCTCGTCAGCGCCTACGTATTTTGCTTTTGCCAGAAGATCCACGCGATGCAAAAAATGTTGTTTTTGAGGTTCGTGCTGGGGCTGGAGGCGATGAGGCAGCTCTTTTTGTTGGAGAGATCTTCCGTTTATACCAAAAATATGCTGAACGGCAGAACTGGAAAGTTACTGTGCTGTCGGCGCAGGTCACTGGATTAGGTGGATTTCGTGAAATCATTGCTGAGATTGAAGGGCAGAACGTCTTCAGTCGCCTCAAATGGGAGGCGGGTGTTCACCGAGTGCAACGTGTGCCTGAAACTGAATCTCAGGGTCGAGTCCATACATCAACAGTCACTGTTGCAGTGATGCCTGAGGCAAGTGAGATGGATGTTGTTATTCAGCCAACTGACCTCCGTATTGATGTTTATCGATCGGGTGGTGCAGGAGGGCAGGGTGTGAATACGACAGATTCTGCAGTGCGTATTACCCATTTACCAACAAATCTAGTTGTTGTTTGTCAAGATGAGCGTTCTCAGATTAAGAATAAAGATAAAGCTATGAAGATTCTACGTTCGAGGCTTCTGGAAGCTGAGCGTGACCGATTTGAGAAGTCTCAATGTGCTGAAAGACGAAGTATGGTTGGGACTGGGGATCGGAGCGAGCGAATTCGTACATATAACTTTCCTCAGGGCAGACTCACAGACCATAGAATTAATGTAACGTTGTACCAACTATCTGCTGTGATGGAAGGTCAGATTGATGAAATTGTTAGCGGCCTTATTTCTCACTATCAGATGGAGGCATTGAGGCAGCAAGGTATTGTGGGATGAATCCCTATGTGACAGGTGAGGCGGCTTTTTACGGACGGATCTTTCATGTAACGCCCGATGTATTGATTCCTCGATTTGAAACGGAAGTTCTGGTGCAGGAATTACTGCGACGTACCCAAAAAGGTCGTGTGCTTGAAATAGGGACAGGCTCAGGGAATATTGCTATAACATTGGCCTGCGAATGCCCAGAGATGGAAATTGTGACGGTGGATTGCAGTGGTCCTGCTTTAGCTGTTGCGCGGTTGAATTGGGAGCGTCTTGGGGGTGGTTCTCGTGTGCAGTTCGTAGAAAGCGATGCGCTTTTTGATGCTGTCCAGGGTGAGTTTGATGTTTTTGTTTCTAATCCCCCGTATCTTTGCAATGTGCCTGAGGAAGTTGACAGTAATGTGTGTCTTTATGAGCCACATATTGCACTGTTCCCGCCTGATCCGCTGTATTTTTACCGTCTTTTTGCAAAGCAGGCGTCTGCCAGACTGATTGCCTTGGAGGTGCCGCATGAGCGAGCTTATAAGATCCAGGGTCTTTTTAGTGCTTGGCAAACGGAGTTGATCAATGATCTTACTGGGCGACCAAGAGTCTTAATGGGGGGTGTTTCGTATGGACTGCATTGATGTGTATGGTGGCAGGCCACTTGAAGGTGATGTGATACTGAGTGGCGCAAAGAACGCGGCTTTGCCTCTGCTCATTGCATCTTTGTTAACGGATGCAGTTATTGAGCTCAAGCATGTTCCTGATCTGAAAGATATTCGAACAACTTTAGCGCTTTTGCAGCATCTTGGGGTGGAAATTGAGCATCGCGCTGGCGCCTACCGCTTGTCTGCTGCAAATGTTGCCTGCTTTGAGGCGCCTTATGAGCTCGTCAGTACAATGCGTGCATCGGTTCTTGTGCTGGGCCCACTTTTAGCGAGATTCGGTCAGGTGAAGGTGAGCTTGCCTGGGGGCTGCGCCATTGGCGCACGCCCGATTCAGTACCACCTGATGGGTCTTGAAAAGCTTGGAGCTGAGATCTGGCTTGAAAATGGCTATGTTATCGCAAAAGCAAATCGCCTGAAGGGCACAACCATTCGATTTGATTTTCCAAGTGTTGGGGCAACGGAAAATATTCTTATGGCAGCGGTTTTAGCGGAAGGTGAAACTGTTTTAGAAAACTGTGCTTGTGAGCCCGAGATTGTAGATTTGGCCAATTTGCTCATCAAGATGGGGGCATATATTACAGGTGCCGGTACCTCAACTATCCTTATCCGGGGCGTTACTAAATTACATGAGGCCACGCACGCTGTTATGGGTGACCGTATTGAGGCGGGTACTTTTGCGCTTGCTGTGTGTGGTACGGGTGGAGCTATTCGCGTGATGGGGATTGCGCCTGAAGCTTTGGGGACGCTTTTAGCTGTCTGTGAGCAGTGTGGTGCCCAGGTCGAGCGTTTTGAGGATGGTTTTGGCATGAAGGCTACAGAACGTATGCGGGCAGCAAGTATTACAACTGAGCCTTACCCTGGTTTTCCGACTGATATGCAGGCTCAATTTATGGCCCTGATGAGTGTAGCTGGAGGTCGATCCTATATTACGGAGACTATTTTTGAGAATCGTTTTATGCACTGTTCCGAGCTCGCCCGATTGGGTGCAGATATTAGTGTTGGAGGCGGTATTGCGACCGTACGGGGTGTGCCAGCTTTGTCAGGTGCTGAGGTGATGGCGACAGACCTCCGAGCAAGTGCGAGCTTGATTCTTGGGGGGCTCTTTGCACATGGCTGCACGCGTGTGAACCGCATCTACCATCTGGATCGTGGCTATGAACGTATTGAGGAGAAGTTTCGTGCATTGGGAGCGCGTATTGAACGACGGATATAGTGCGCAGCAAAACAAAGATACAAATTACATGAGGAAGAAAACGAAATAGAGTCAGTATGCCGCCATTATTATTACCTAGCGGCTGTAGGTATTATTTATCAACGTACGAGAGAATAGGCATGGCTCGCCATGTTATTTTGCTGCATCGTCTACAACGGATCCCTTGCGGAATAGACTCGCTTTTTTACTCGCTGATTCAGCATCCTGGTACATGTGTGCGCCATGTTTTTTGCAAGCCTCAGCGCGTGTCTCTTCAAAACCTGCAACCAGATGGATGAGAGGGTCGGCTTCTTGGCGCAATTCACCGTTAATAGGTGTCTGGGCAGAGATGATGGGGGTTATTCCTAGCTCATTTTGTTTAATATTCTCTTGTTGCTGCGTTTTTTTTTCCTTTTTTGGACGATGCTCCTCTACATTCGTTTTGTCGTTTGCAGTACTTGTCAGAGGCGTGATGAACTTCATGAGAGCTGAGCCAATTTGAGAGATCATGAATATCTATCGACGCATTGCGTTTATTTGATAAATGCCGTATCATATTTGACCCTGTGGCTTGATAAATGCTAGAGTCCACCAGGTACTTCGGTAGAAAGGGGACCAGTATGCTGTCTCGTAAGGATATTTTTACAAAATGTAGCGCTTTTGACGATGCAAAGAAAGTTATCGCAGTTGGTTTATATCCTTTTTTCCGACCCATAGAATCAACGCTTGGTTCTAGTGTCGTGACAGCGGGTAGGCGCCGCGTGATGATTGGTTCGAATAATTACCTAGGGCTGACGCACCACCCCAGGGTCCAAGAAGCATCACGCAAAGCAATTGACAAGTTTGGAACTGGGTGCACAGGTTCTCGGTTTTTGAACGGAAATCTTGTTCTCCATGAGGAGCTTGAGGAGCGCTTAGCGCATTTTGTCGGCAAAGAGGCGTGCCTGGTTTTTAATTCTGGGTTTCTTGCAAATCAGGGCGCTATATCAACGCTTATTGGGCGTCATGATGTGATCTACAGCGATCGGGAAAATCACGCATCTATTTTAGAGGGTACAAAGGTAGCATTAGGAGAGACTGTTAAGTTTCGTCATAATGACATGCGTGACCTTGAACGGGTGTTGAAGCTGACACGTGAAAAATATGAAGGTGCGATGATTATCGCAGATGGCGTTTTTTCTATGTCCGGGGATATTTTTCCTATTCCTGAAGCCTTGGCCTTAGCGCGTCAGTATGGCGCAAGACTCTATATTGATGATGCACATGCTTTGGGCGTCTTGGGTGCACAGGGGCAAGGAACAGAGAATCATTTTGGTCTGTCAGATGTTGATGTTATTGTAGGCACATTCTCAAAATCGTTTGCGTCTTTGGGCGGGTTTATGGCGGCATCCAAGGATGTTATTCATTATGTGAAGCATAAGTGTAGGCCATTTATTTTTAGTGCAGCAATGCCGCCTGCAGCTTTAGGTGCCGTGCTTGAGTGTTTGACAATTGTTCGTGAGGAGCCAGAGCATTTAGAACGTCTTTGGCAGAATGCGCGGTTTATGAGTCATGAGTTGAAGCTTTTAGGATACAACACGCTTGGAAGTACAACGCCGATTATCCCTCTTATTATTGGTGAAGATATGCAAGCATTCACCTTCACGCAGAAACTTTATGAGCATGGTATTTTTGCAACACCTGTCATTAGTCCTGCGGTGCCAGAGGGGCATGCATTGCTGAGGACAAGTTACATGGCGTCTCATACGATGGATGATCTCTGCTATGTTCTGGATGTTTTAAAAAAACTTGGCACGCTCTTTCGCATTACTGAGCAGGAAAATCGAGCCACGCTCTAAGGAGTATTATGATTGAAATACGGAAGGTGCAGGCGAAGTCTGACTGGAAGCATTTTTTTGCAGTTCCTTTGAAAATTTACAAAGACGATCTTTTCTATGTGCCACCACTCCAGATTGCACAGACTGCAATTTTTGATAAAAAGAATCCTTTTTTCGAGCATGCGAGTCTTGAGGCTTTTGTTGCTTTTCGAGGGAAGCAGGCGGTCGGGCGTATTGTCTGTATTATCGATGAGGATTACTGCTCTCTTCTTGGAGAGAAGGCAGCTTTTTTTGGCTTTTTTGAAGCAATGGATGAAGTTTCGGCGCAAGCGCTTTTAGCTCATGCAATGACATGGACGAAGGAGCATGGGCTGGAAGTGCTTCGTGGGCCGATGAACCCAAGTATCAACCATGAGTGTGGTCTTTTGATTAAAGGGTTTCAGTACCGGCCATTTGTGATGATGCCTTATAATAAGCCGCAGTATGGTGACTATCTGGAGCAGGCAGGTTTTGTTAAAATTCAGGATCTCTTTGCCTACCACCTGTCAGCAGCAACGTCACAGATCTCCGAGCGTATGCTTCGGCATGCTGAGCGATTGCGGATGCGAGGGCGGTTTGTGTTTCGGCCACTCAATATGGCGGCGTTTGATAGTGAAGTTGATCTTTTGCTCGATATTTATAATGATGCTTGGGAAAAAAATTGGGGTTTTGTCCCCATGCGTCCGGCAGAATTTCGCGCTATGGCAAAGGATATGAAACTTGTTGTAGATCCTGAGCTTTGCTTGATTGCTGAGGTCGAGGGCAAGGCTGTTGCATTTGCGCTGGCACTGCCTGACATCAATCAGGCGCTTGTGCATGTGAAAGAAGGGCGGCTCACGCCTTTGAATCTTTTGAAGCTTTTTTGGTATCTTAAGGGGCCAGCTGCAAAAAGAACAATAACGCAGTTTCGTGTCATTACTTTAGGCGTAAGAAAAACGTACCAGGAAAGCGGCATTGGTCCTCTTATGTATACTGAGTTTTGGAGACGGGGCGTTGCCAAAGGTTTATGTGAAGCTGAAGCATCATGGATTTTAGAAAACAATGTGCCTATGAATACAGCATTGGAGGCACTTGGGGCTGAAAAGACGAAAGTTTATCGCATTTATGAGCGAAAGGTAACGAGTGCGGATACTGGGCATTGATCCTGGATCGTGGAAGACGGGCTATGGGCTGATTGAGAGTAAGGATTTTTCGGTTATTGCATGCGGGACCATTTGTTTGCCACGTACATCTCATGCACAGTCTTTAGGTGTGCTCTGGCGTGAACTTGAAAACGTTTTCTCTCAAAATAGACCCGACTGTGTTATTGTTGAGCGGATTTTTTATGGCAGAAGTATTGCCTCAGCGCTTGTCCTGGGGCAAGCTCGGGGAGTCGCCTTAGCGGCAGCAGGCTTTTGGCATTGTGATTGTCATGAATATACAGCATGTGAAGTGAAAGGTGCTGTTGCAGGGCATGGGCATGCGTCAAAAGAGGCAGTTGCCGCTGCAGTGCGGATGTATGCAAAATTTCAGGGAGAATTTGATACACTGGACGCATCTGATGCGCTTGCTTTGGCTCTATGTCATATGCTCAAGCCTGCAAAAAAGAAAAAACGGCTCTCATTGGCAGAAAGTTTGGAGCACGTTTTATGATTGGGCAATTGCGTGGACAAGTTGTGCATCTGGAATCGCCACAAAGTGCCACTATTCTTGTCGGATCTGTTGGCTATAATGTGCGTGTGCCATCGTGCAGTATGGCTCTTGGCGATGAGTGTATCTTTTGGATTCATACCCATGTGAGAGAAGATGCTTTTGAGCTCTATGGTTTTCTTGAACTTGAGGATCGTGTTTTTTTCAGGCAACTTCTGACTGTTACTGGGGTAGGTCCCCGCTGTGCTTTGGGTATTCTAGGCGCAAGTCGTGTCACGCTTCAGCAGGCATTGGCCACAAGGGATCAAGAATTGCTTCGCACATTGCCTGGTGTAGGTAAAAAACTTGCTGAGCGTTTGATTGTCGAATTAGCAGATAAGGTGCAGCACGATGAGGTTGCTTTTTTAGCAAGCGCTTTGTTGAAGGATCTTGGCTTAACGCACCAGGAGATAGCCAAGGTGCTTCAAAAGCGTATTGCTGGGCAATCGGCTGAAGATATTGTGCGCTTTGCACTCAAAACGAGGCATAAGTGAATCTTCGGCCTCAATCCTTGGCGGATTATATGGGGCAGCAGACAGTGAGTGAGCATCTCACTATTGCCCTTGATGCGGCGAAAAAGCGTGAAGAGCGGCTCGATCACGTGCTGCTCAGTGGTCCTCCGGGTTTGGGGAAGACGACACTTGCGCATATCATTGCTCTTGAGATGGGGAGTGCTGTCCATACGGTTGCAGGCCCACATATTGAAAAAAAAGCTGATCTTGCGGCACTTTTAGCAAATCTTGCGCCACGTGATGTGCTTTTTATTGATGAAATTCACCGGATGCCGAGGGCGATTGAGGAGATTCTCTACAGTGCTATGGAAGATAGTGCGTTGTGCATTTTGGCTGGCCAAGGTATGCATGCGCGTACCTTGCGGATCGATCTAGCTCCTTTTACCTTAATTGGTGCTACAACACGTGTGGGACTTTTGTCGGCTCCTTTGCGAGATCGTTTTGGTATGCATTTCCGGCTTGAACTCTATGCAGATGATGATTTGGCGCAGATTGTGCAGCGCTCGGCCCATTTGCTGGCCTTACAACTTACTGACGCAGCTGCTCGTGCACTTGCTATGCGTGCAAGGGGCACGCCGCGGCTGGCTAATAGGCTTTTGCACCGCATTCGAGATTATATCACAGTGCGTAAATCCCATATTATATGTTTGGACCAGGTTGATATTGAAGAGGCGCTTGATTTTCTACGTGTCGATGTATGTGGTCTCGATAGGATGGACCGTCAGCTGCTGCACACACTCATCCATGTTTTTCGGAAGCGGCCCGTCGGTCTTGAGACCCTAGCCGCAGCTTTAGGTGAAGATATAGCTACCGTGCAGGATGTTATGGAACCCTATCTCCTCCAGACCGGCATGATTGTTTGTACGCCTCGTGGGCGAGAAGCAACCGAGAAGGCTGAGGAGCATCTCTTGTTGCAAAAAAACAACAGGAGCGGTGCGTAGTTGTTGTAAAAGAGTCACAACAGGTAGCTCATAAAATTCTCTTTGCACGGCATAGTAACTCCCATGGGGCTTCTTTTTATAAAAAAGAAGATCATTTTTGGCACACATTTTGCTAGAGTAATTGTAGGGACACTATGGAGCGATACCAAAAAACAATAGCTCAAAAAGTAACACTGTGCGGCAAAGGTCTTCATTCCGACCAAGTAACTCGTATTGATCTTTCACCTGCATTCCCAGATACAGGGCTTTGTTTTCGGCATCCTGGTGGGGATATATTTCGCGCATCAGGTGCATCTATTGCATCAACGGAGCTTGCGACAACCATTGCGCATAATGCATCGCGTATAGCGACTGTGGAGCATTTCTTGGCTGCATGTGGAGGCTTGGGAATTACCAATCTTCTGATTGAAGTGCACGGCAATGAGATGCCTATTTTAGATGGCTCTGCGAAGGATTTTTATGAGCTTTTAGCTCCCCATATTGTGTACCAAAGTTCCTATGCTGATGTGCTCTATGTGACCAAGCGATTTGAATGGAAAGTGGGTTCCAAATGGGCTGTTGTTGAGCCTGCGGAGCGCCTTGAGATCACAGGTTCTATTGATTGGGATCATCCGGCAATTGGGTTTCAGGAGTTTAGCTACAAAGATGGTGTGACAGATTTTTCTGAGATTGCATCTGCTAGAACATTTGGGTTTTTACGTGACGTTGAAAGACTCAGAAAAGCGGGACTTGTTCAAGGCGGTTCTTTAGAAAATGCAGTTGTCCTTGATACTGCTCGTGTTATAAATCCCGAGGGCTTGCGTTACCCAGATGAATTTGCGCGGCACAAGGTATTGGATGCACTCGGCGATTTTCAATTAGCGGGTGCTTATATCTGTGGCAGATTTCGGCTTTACCGCGCAGGACATGATTTGCATGCTAGGATTGTGCGAGATCTTCTCACTGTTCCTGGGCTTACCCAGCATGTGCGGCCCCTCGATGCATTTGTTGCAGTTGGGTGAGGAGCGGCGGACCGCTCCTCAAGATACTTACCAAGTATAGGCAGCGCCTACATAAAGGGCGCAGGTGCTGAGGCCTCTTTCACCACCAGTAAAAATACGTGTCCAGCTGCCCTCTGCTAGCAAGTTGATGTTATCATTGAGTGCATGCTCGTAGCCTATAACAGGGCTCAGTCCGATGGCTGACGTTGAGCCTGTTAGAAGGGTAGTTGTCACTACATCCTCTGTTTTGGTTTGCTTCCAATTTTTTCCTAAGACGCCCAAACCGAGTCGTCCGCTGACGTACATTCCAGTCTGTGCGATTTTTTTGTACGTGAGTTCAGGACCAAAAAATATAACATTAAAATTTGTGCCGCTTACGGTACCCATAAATGTATTCAGGTAAGCGCCAATAGCTAGTAATCCATGCTGTGTTTGCATCAGGCCGGTGCCTGCTTTTAGCGATCCACCAAAACGCTTGGCTGATACAGGTGCTGCTAGGAAGTTAGCTCCGATCATGCCAGCGGCATAATGTGTTGTCTCCTCGGCAAATGCTGGAAGTAGGCTCGTACCAATAAAAAATGCAAGAGTAAAAAGTTTCATGCGACGCCCCCTCCTTTAGGGGTAGATGTTAATCTATCCTTGTCAGTTTGGTAGGAGTAGGAGAGGGCGTCAAGACTTAATTCAGGACAAAACGATTACCAGGTATAGGCAGCACCTGCATAGAACTCCAATGTGCTCAAGCCGCTTGAGCCAGCAGCAATATGTGTCCAATTGCCTTCGGCGATGAGTGTCACAGCATTGTTGATGGTATGTTCATGGCCTACAGCCGGACCAAATCCGATGCCTGCGACTGAGGCGCTGCTTGGGTCCATAGAGATACTCGTTGACCCTACTGCTACTGATACCCCTGTCCATCGGTGGCTTATAATCCCTAGGCCGAGTCGTGCGCTGACGTACAAGCCAGTCTGTGCGATTTTTCGGTACATAAGTTCAGGACCAAAAAACAGGACATTAAAATTTACAGGGCCTACAGATCCCCCAAACAGGTTGAAGTATCCACCAATGGATAGAAGTCCATTTGGTGTTTGAGTAATTAAAGCAATTGCCAGTTCTACATAGCCACTTGGATGCACATTTGACGCGGGTGTTCATTTTCCTCCTAAGCTTATAGACAATGGACGGAGAGCATCAAGGTCAAATGATGGCCTACCAGAGGTATGCGAAACCAACTTGGAAAATAGGGTAGGCTTGGGCAGGAGCGATAGCTAATGGTTTTTCGTTATGTTTTAAAGTTGCAGACTCTATAGACAGAAGGCTCGCTTCTGTGAGTATTTTAAAACTATCGTTGAGTGGGAATCCATAGCCTACGAACGGGCTCCAGGCAAAAGCTGTTCCAACGGCCTGGATGCCACGTAAGGAGGCGTGCGAGGCGGCAACAATTCCAAGGCCAATGCGGGAGCCAAGGTATATTCCTGTATTTAAAATTCTGCGGTATGATAATTCGGTTCCAATAAGGCCAGATCCTTTGTAGATGCCAAGCGACAGAAGTCCTTTGGTCGTATTAAAAAGGGAGACTCCCATTCGGAGTGATAATTTATCAGTACTTGCGTACTGCGTTGTGTCGATACCCTTTATAAATGCAATCGAAGCATAGCCATCAGTACTTGCTGCTATTGGTCTTGCGTAGAGGCTGAGAAGAAAGATGGCAATGAAAAATTTCATGAGCGCTATATTTTAGCGCATCGTATCAAAAAAAGCAACTTTAAAATGACCCCTTCCTCGGGATTTTCTTTATTCTTCCAAGAACAGCAGCGAGTACAGCGCAACTATCGCTGAGTGCGAATTCATACCCCGCAACTGGGCTCCACGCAAAAGAGTGAAAGTACGCCCCAGTATTGAAAGCCTTGCGGTATAGTAGCTCAACTCCAGATACGCAACTAAATGTTTGTTGGTGTTTCAGTTTACTCTAGCCAAAAGCATCAAGAAGAGGTAGAGCAATGACTGCACGCACAATTATAACGGTTTGGGGGAGGCTATGTCCTTTCATGAAAAAAGCTTTTCTCAGCTCACGGTTCCTATTTTTATCAAGATTAGTTTTTTAACTGCAATCTTTTTAACGGATACTATTTTTCTGAGTCGCATTTCAGATGCGGCCGTTGCAGGTGTTGGCAGTGTTATCCCAATTCTTGTAGCTGTTATGGGCGTGACGCACGCTTTTGCAAGTAGTGGGACCAGTCTTTTGGCCCAAGCAGTGAGTGCAGAGAATACGAGAAGGGTGGGGGCTACCTTTTTAGTCATGCTGAGCGTTTGTCTCCTGGTTGGGGGGCTCCTTTCTTTAGGGCTGGGTTTTTTTGCTGGGAATATTGGGCTTGCGTTGGGCCTTCAGGGAGCTGTGAATCAAGCTAGTAGAGACTATTTGACAGTTATTGCGCCACTTTTTTTCTTGGATGGGCTTTTTATTAATCTCAATGCCATGCTTTTTGCTCATGGAAAAACGCAGTGGAACATGCTAGCGGCTATTGCCTCTTGTATGACGAATCTTGCTGTGAACCTTCTTTTCTACTGTGGGTTCATTCCAGGGCACCAATTTGGTGTCCATGAGGTGGGTTTGGCGACCATTATTGCGCAGTTCCCTCCTCTGTGTATCATGGCCTATGCAGTGTGGATCCATATTGGGTTCCGGTTTGAGTGCTACTGGGATGAATTACGCGCGAGTGCTCACCGGATATTCTCTATTGCACTGCCTGCAACTTTAGAGCCACTTTCCTATAACGCAAGTCAGCTGATGATGTATGCCGTTTTGGCTGGTATTGGTGCAAATTCTATGGCGGCTTTCACCTATGGGAAAAGCACATTTATTCTCCTGGCATCTTCGGCGGGGGTAGCAGTTGGGATTGGTACGCAGATCTTTGTTGGGCATTACCAGGGTTTGGGTCAGTATAGTGCTGCCTATGCTCGTGTACGAAAAAGCCTCGGGTTTTTTCTGCCTTGTGCCATAGTAGTCGTCGTTATCATGAATCTTTTTTCTCAGTCTATCTTGGCATGGTTCACTGCTTCAGAGGATGTGATTGCACAAGGTAAGCTTGTTTTTCTGGCGATGTTTTTGATAGAGCCTATGAAATCAATCAGCTCGATCGTCTATCCCTGCTTGCGTGGTTCAGGTGATGTTAAGCGCCCTGTGTGTATGAGTATTTTGTCACACTGGGTGTTCTGTTACGGAGTGTCCTGGTATTTGAGCGGTATCTTTGGGCTTGTAGGTGTTCTGGTGGGCATTGTTGCAGATGAGACTTTTAGAGGGCTGTATCACTATATGCGGTGGCGCTCAGGGGCGTGGGAGAAGTCCCTTGCGAGACTCAATCTGCCCTACAAATGACCCCATTGCCTAAGTACTTCATAGGTTGCAATGGCGGCTGACTGGGCAAGATTCAAGGATCTTACTTTTGGGTCAAAGATAGGAATCCGGGCAGCATGGTCTTGGGTTAAATGCTCAGGTAAGCCTTTTGTTTCTTTTCCGAAGACAAGGTGCAGGGGCGTTTGTTGAATACTGAGACTAAAGAGTGAGTGGGTAGCTTTTTTAGAGAAAAAGAGTCGCTCTGTAGGCACTGCAAGATAGGCATCAAGATTCTCCCATACGGTAACATCGAGATGTTCCCAGTAATCAAGACCTGCGCGGCGCAGACGTGCATGGGTTATTTCAAAGCCAAGAGGTTTGACGAGATGCAGTTTGGCGTTCACAGCCAGGCAAAGTCTGCCAATTGAGCCTGTATTTTGTGGAATTTCAGGTTCAATCAGGACTATGCCTATCATGGATGCAGCGTATTCATAAGGCGGGGGAAGGGGACGCACTGTCTAACATGTTCTGCGCCTGAAATCCAAGCAACAACGCGCTCAAGCCCCATACCAAAGCCGCTGTGTGGGACTGAGCCATAGCGTCTGAGATCTAGGTACCAATTATAATCTTTTTCTTGCAGGCCATGTTCCTTGAAGCGTGCTTGAAGCGTTTCGACCGATTCTTCGCGCTGTCCACCGCCAATAATTTCACCGTAGCCATCAGGTGCAATAAGGTCGCAGCCCAGTGCATACTTACCGTCATGCTTGAAATAAAAGGCTTTCATTGCTGCTGGCATATGGTGCATAAAAACTGGCTTACCAAAATGCTCACCCAGAGCCGTTTCTTGCGGCGCACCCAAATCATCGCCAAAAACAAGGTCATGGCCCTTTTTTTGGAGGATCGCGAGCGCTTCATCATACGTAATGCGTTCATACGTTGTTGGGGCGAGTTTTGAGAGATCCCGCTCTAAAAGGGCAAGTTCACGAGCGCAGTGTTCGAGGGCATCTTTTTTGATATGCTCGATCAATGCTTCGCCTAGGTCCATCATGTCGTCAAGCGTTGCCCAGGCCACTTCAGGCTCAATCATCCAAAATTCGGTGAGATGCTTGCGTGTTTTTGATTTTTCAGCCCGGAATGTCGGTCCTGCGACATAGACGCGCCCAAAAGCCATAGCACCCGCTTCACCGTAGAGCTGACCTGATTGTGTGAGATAGGCTTTGGTATCAAAGTACGGCGTTTCAAAGAGTGTTGACGTACCTTCGCAGGCACTTGGTGTTAGAATAGGTGCATCAAAACGGACGAAATCACGCTCATCAAAAAAGGCACTGACAGAGCGAATGATCTGGGCGCGTATCCGGAGTATGGCCCAGCTCTTTGGGCTGCGCATCCACAGATGCCGGTGCTCCATCAGGAATTCAATGCCATGTTCTTTAGGTGTTATGGGGTAAGGCTCAGCTACCTGCTGAATTTGGAGAGATGTTGCAATAATCTCGTACCCAGCTGGTGACCGAGGCTCTTTTTTTACTGTGCCTTCAATGATGACTGATGATTCTTGCGTGAGTTTTTCGGCATCTTCGAATGCTTTGCATGTCCCAAGAGCTACGACAACCTGGATGGTGCCTGATCCATCGCGGATATTCAGAAATTGGACCTTGCCCGAACTGCGTCTATGGGTGACCCAGCCTCGGAGTGTGACATTTTGTCCGTCAAAATTTGCAATATGCGCGATTTTCACGAGCACTCCTCAAGAAAATCAGTCAGTGTGCGCACAAAAAACCCACTTGCGCCCCGTTTCGGGCAGTATGGCAGATGGCCCATGCTATAGGCGGTACCTGCAATGTCAAGGTGCGCCCACCGTGTGCCAGGCCTGATAAATTGCGCAAGGAAACTTGCCGCGCGTATAGTACCGCCTGCGGTGTCATTACCAGAATTTTTCATATCAGCTACATCTGATTTTAAATCTTCAAAGTATTCGGGTGTAAGAGGTAGTTCCCAAAGGAATTCGTCACATGCACGCCCTGATTTTTGGAGAGCTCGGATCAGTTTTTTATCATTTCCTAAAATACCAGCAAAATGCTTACCAAGGGCAATAGAAACAGCGCCAGTCAATGTTGCAACATCAATAATATAGTCAGGCTTGAGATCCTGCGCATAATCAAGGGCGTCAGCTAAAATGAGCCGTCCTTCAGCATCAGTATTTGTAATTTCGACTGTCTTGCCTTGACGACTTGGAATCACGCATCCTGGTGTAATGGCGTCACCGTCAGGCATATTTTCTGTAAATGCCATCAAAGCATACACGCGGCATGGGATTTTTCTCATTGCAGCTAAGGCGAGAGTCCCCATAACGGTTGCAGCGCCGGTCATATCATGCTTCATCTCTTCCATACGTGCTGGAGGCTTGAGTGAAATGCCGCCTGAGTCAAAGGTTACGCCCTTGCCAACAAGTGCAATGGTGGGCACTTTCTTAAGTGCTTTTGGTGCATATTCAGCAATCACAAATCTATTTTCTTTCCGTGAGCCTTGGCCAACGCCTAAGAAAAGGTGCATGTTTTCCTTGCGAGCTTCCTTCTCGTCAAGGACGCGGACCTGAAATCCATAGCGTTTCCCTAAAGCTTTGGCTTTTGCCGCATAGGCTTCTGGTGTGCCACCACAGTTTGGTGGTTCGTTTGACCAGTCACGGGTAATGGTAATTGCTGCCACAGTACACTGAACTCGTTCAGCCAAGGATTCTCGGCCGTCAAGGAGGATATGGCTGGGAGCAAAATCTGTTTTCTTCGTTTTATAATGATTGAACGAGTAGGATGCTAAAAGAAGTCCTTCAAGTGCTGCTTCGCAAAGGTCGGGAGCTATGTCAGCTGGCAATGCAATATGGCTGACTCGCTCCGTTGCACACAACTGCCATGCTTTAGCACTCATGGTCCGGTAACTTTCTTGTGTATTGCGTACCCAGATGAAAAGAAGATGAGTAGCTTGAGAGCGCACAAAGCGCATTGTCTGCTCCTGCATGCCAGCTACAAGCGCATGATGTTCTTTAACGTCATGCACGTCATGGAAAAAGTGAACCTGGACGTGGGGATGTTTTTTGCCTTTTTTACCTGTTTCAATGTGCATCATAAAAAACCTCTTTTTCCTAATAATGTGACTAACATAGGCTTTCCTTATGGTGAAGTGCTATTGCCATATTTCCCGAACTTTGTTCCTTGTGATTGTGGTGCGCGTCAAAAAAAGGCTGACAGGGAGTCTATGACGCCATGAGTCTCAAGAATAAGCCTCGAGTCATTTTTTAGGACCATCTGGCAATCGTACTTTTTGAGCTCAGATGAGATTCATGCTCGTCTTTTCTGTTTGCAGGGGGTTGATTTAGTTTTAATGGATTTTTTATGGCTTGATGTGAGAGAAGGCGGGTGTTACCGTCCCCGCCAGAGGCTGGGGAGCAAGTGATGCATATTTTCAATAAAGCAGGGAGAACGGCACATAGCCTGCTATCGCTATATGCTTCTTCTTTATATGTTCGGCGCATGCAACCTCAATCACCTTGCCGTATAGTTTTACAGCAGGGAGCCCAATATCAGCAAGCCAGATGATGGGTAACTTCTCGTCTATTACCAGTGCCATTTCAAGTACGGTGAGTAGTCCTTGGGTGGCGAGTTCTTCGAATATTTACTTTAATGCTGGGTCAGTTGGGATTGGGAGCTCGGCGCCTACACGTGCTTTGGATGTGAGTGGGAATGTAGCCGTGAGCGGGACAGTTACAGCAGGAAATACTGGTTTTAAAGTCTATACAGTAACGGGAACATTGCCGGGCACTTCTGGTTCTAATTCTTTTTCGTTTCCTGCTGGTGTTTCGTGGGCTAATATAATAGCCATTTCCGGGGTAGCAAATTACAATGGAGCTGCATTTGTCATGTTTCCATCTAACATGAATACAAGGGATCCTACTGCTAACTGGGATTTTTGGCTCTATTATCCAAGTACATTGTATGTGTATGTTTATCCGTCCGGCACAAATGTGGCTGGTCAAGCATTCAAGGTGACATTTATTACATCATTGTAGAGAATATTGGTGTCTGTGTATGACGGTGCTTCTGCTTGTTGTTTTATGATGTGAGTGCACGTCAAAAAGAGGGAGGAAGGGCGTGATGTCATCAATCACGTGAGCTAACCTCAAGTAGTTTTTTTAATTGCGGTACCATTTCAAGGTGGCAATCGCATTTTTCGAGATCAGACGACACTCTGTAATACTCATCCTCTATGCTTGCAAGAAATGTCACAAGACCAAATGTTTTGCCCACGCATTGAACGTGTATCTCGAATCCATCCGTTTGTTGCGCAAGAGCAAGCTGGGCGTAGAGTTTCGTGCTTCTATGGTGAGGCTTGAGGCGATGTTTTTTATCATAAAATTCATTAAGAGGCGCCTCCGCAATTGCTTCTAGCTCTTCATTCAGTCTTGCTACTGTTTGTTGGCATTGCTCAGGATGCGTCACCTTGAAAGTGATGAAACCAGGGGGTCCAAAAAGGAGAGCTATACGCTCAAGCGATGGTATTGTCTGTGGTGCATCAGGGGTATAGAAACTAAAGATGTCTTTTGGCTGAATAAATTTACGCGTACTATTTTTCAGAGCGGCATCGACGCCGATCGATACAGCATGATAAATCTGGCGCGCTTCCTGCGCAAAACCTCGATGTTCAGCAAGAGACGCACACTTGAGCCAGTAATTCAATCCGTAGGGCAAAAGCAGTTCTTCGCCTGCACGAATGGGGCGTGTTGCAATCATGATAACGGTACCGTCATCATCGAAGTGGATGGTGGTATTGTTTGCCTCTAGATTTAAGAAACAAGTTGCATAGGCATAACCAAAGGCCTCTGCTGCTTGCAGCAAAGTGCCGTCAACTTTATCTGTGTTCTCCACAAATGCCAAATTTTCTTGACGTACACACCCATCATTCGCTAGTTGCGCAGCAAGGTATGCATCTTTTGGGTTCGGGTCTCCGGTGATAAGCTCATTCATCCCGTGCACCACTTTGAGGCAGCCATAAGGATCAAAGAGATCTGAGTGTCCTTGCATTTGTTTGTAAGAGTAAACTGCTATTCTCGCGCCCGACGAATAGGCGCATTCAGCGAAGAGTCCGCGACCCGCACCTAGTATCGAACTTTCTCCTATTTTAAGCTTCCTGCAAGAATTTTTGTGGACGTTCCAGTCTTTTTTTTGACACTCTCGTGAGCAGTAGGGCTTGCCGCAGTGTCCGCACTTGCTTGGTTTTGTTATGGTTCCGCACTCGCCACAGGGGACGTGCATGGCGGGGGCAGCAAGCAGTATTTTTGATAAAAAAAATAAAAACATGAACTCGCGTATCAAACATGACCTCGTGAGGTCAAGGATAAAACTTTGGTCTCAAGGTAAAGTCTCAATTCTATGGAGAGAGGCTCTCGGGTGCAGTTCTCAAGGGAGATTCGGCCCTCTGCTTGAGTGAGCGGAGGTATCTTCTCACTGCTTTAGAGCGGCTCAGCTTTTTGATGGATTTTTTTTGTTCCGCGATTTTGAGATCGTGACAACTTTTTTTCATTTCATCATGGATGATATAATGATCATCCTGCATGAAGTATAGGAATTTCTTGAGGTTCAAGGTTTTTTGGTTGTGCTTTGCTTGTACTTCGAATCCTTTCCCTTGCTCGAGCGCAAGAGCAAGGACTGCGTAAGTAGCAGTACTAACATGATGAGGTTTGAGACGACCTTTTGTATCATAAAATTCATCAATAGGCGCTTGTCCGATGATTTTTAGTTGCCCCTCTAATAATGGCATTTCTCGCTGGAATTGCTCAGGATTGCTTACTGTCAGGGTGATGAAGTTTGGTCTTCCGAAAAGGAGCGATAGGCGTCTCGAGGAGTGTTGCTTGTGGCAAATCGTCAGAAGCGATATAGCCTAAAAAAATGGTTTTGGGGTCAAAAGATAGTTTTTTTGCATTTTTAAGAGCAGCATCAATACCGATTGATACAGCACGATAAATCTGGCGTGCTTCTTGTGCAAAACCTCGATGTTCAGCAAAGTATGCGCACTTAAGCCAATAATCTACCCCATATATGCAGAGTACTTCTTCGTCTGTATGAATGAGACGTGTTGCACATATTCTAGGGGTACCGTCTTGATCATGGTCCAGCGTTGCGTTATATTCTTTTTCTAAAAAGCGGGTCGTATAAGAATACCCGAAGGCTTCTGCTGCTTTCAATAAAGCGTTATCGATTTTGCCTGTATGCTCCACAAATGCCATATGCTCCGGATTGACGCATCCGTCATTTGCTAGTTGTGCCGTAAGGTACGTATCCTTCGGGTGTGGATCTCCAACGACAAGCTGAATCAAGTCCTTCTCAGGTACTCCTCTTATGAAGGCATAAGGATCGTGGGTATCGGAGATTCCTTGCATGTCTGTGCAGCCATACACTGCTATCGTTTCGTCTTGAGCGTAATCACGCTGAACAAAGAGCCCTTGGCCCGCATGAGGGATCAAGCTGTCCTTTATTTTAAGGTGCGTGCAAGATGGTTCGTGCCCGTTGCGGCACGCAATTTGACACGCTTTCGAGCAGCAAGGAGCCTGCTGGCATGTCTCGCATATGATTGTGGTCTCAGTCCCGCACTGAGTACAGGGGCTGGCAAGCAGTATTTTGGACAACAACAGCAATAAAAACATAAACATTATATAATATATACTCTCTTGGGGTACAAGTGACGCTCTGCATTATCTTTTTATCGAGAGGGCTTATTGTGAGAAAATATCGCTTGGGTCAGGAAAATCCTTCCTTTTCATAGCAATGTGTTGAAACATAGGTTTTACCTATGTTGAAGCGCTACCACTACATTTTTGGTACTTTGTTCCGCATCATGGATGCCCTGGTACTTGCTCTCAGCTGGATCGGGGCTTATTGGTTACGATTTCATGTTCAATTCCTGGAGGTGACAAAAGGGTTGCCACCATTTTATCGCTATGTGTCATTGACGCCATCTATTGTTATTGTCTGGCTTGTTGTTTTTTCAGGGATGCATATCTATGCATCCAAAAGACTCCTGAGGCAAAGTGATGAGCTTTTTGTGCTTCTTCGCGCCCACCTAGCAGCGCTCACCGTGCTTATTGCTGCAACGACTCTGATTAGTGAGTATCTATATTCACGCGCTGTGATGCTGACTTTTGGGGTGGTTTCGCTTTGTTTGCTTATTTTTGTGCGTATCTTGCTGCGTGCATTTTTGCGTGGCGTGAGGCGCCGGGGATATAATCTGAGGTCTTTGCTTGCTGTGAGTTTCTCGCCAGCAAGTGATCAATTGCTCGCTGAGATGATCAAAAAAATTGCTTGCTTTCCTGAGCTTGGTGTGCGGTGTCAGCATATTAGTTCTGAGCAAAACTGCTCTTTGGCAGAGAGTGTGGCTGCTTTGAAGCCAGACATTTTGCTCACGTCGGGCGTTTTACCGAGTGCACTTGACGCCTTAGTGAGGGAGTGCAACGTGTCAGACATTATTTTGGTTCCTGAAGTGGCTGCCTACGCAACGCTTGGGTGCCGTGTCGATGAATTTGAGGGACTCCCCTTCTTGCACATCAATGAAGTGCCTATGACTGTCGTGGGTGCTTTTTGGAAGCGTATGACTGATCTGGTGCTTTCATTCCTCGCTCTTATCCTGCTGGCGCCTTTTTTCCTCCTAATCGCCTGCGTGATTGCACTCTCATCGCCTGGGCCAATTTTTTACAGGCAGGAGCGCATGAGTTTGGATGGTTCAACTTTTTGGATGTTCAAGTTCCGTTCTATGCAGGTTAATGCTGAGGAAGAGTCGGGTGCGGTCTTTGCGAGAAAAAATGACACAAGACGCACAGTTCTTGGAGCTTTCTTGCGTGCCACAAGTCTTGATGAATTGCCGCAACTTTGGAACGTTCTCAAGGGTGATATGTCTTTGGTGGGTCCACGGCCTGAGCGCCCTATGTTTGTGCAGCAGTTTCGCCAGCAGCTTCCTTACTATATGTTTAGGCATCGCGTTAAAAGCGGGATCACTGGTTGGGCGCAGGTGAATGGGTGGCGAGGAGATACATCCTTAGAGCGTCGGCTTGAATGTGATTTGTACTATATAAAGAATTGGTCTTATAGCTTTGATCTGAAGATCATTGTGCTTACCCTGATTAAGGGATTTGTTCATAAAAATGCCTACTAGGATTTATCGTTATATTTTAAGTGAGATCAGCGGCGTTTTCTTTGGCGCGCTTATTTTTATTGTCTTCATTCTCCTGATGTTTCAAGTTCTGAGACTTTCGGAATTTTTTATTGTCAATGGCGCAAAAGCATCACTTTTAGCACAGGTAGCAATTCATCTCTGTTTGTCTTTTTTGCCAACAGCACTACCATTGGCATTTCTTATTGCTATTTTGACAGCTTTTGGACGTCTTTCTGGGGATTCTGAGCTTATTGCACTGCGTGCATGTGGCGTGAGTGGCCTCCAGCTTGCGTTACCTGGATTTGGTTTTTCCTTATTTGTGATGCTCGTGACTTTTTTTGTTAATCAGCACTTAGTTCCTTGGGGTGAGAAACAGGCAAAAATCGCGCAGGTAAAAATCTCAAATTCCCGTGCTGTTCAGGCAATTAAGCCGGGAACTTTTACGGAAGGTTTTTTTGATCTTTTGATTTTTGCGGATAAAGTTGATCACGAACGGTTATTTAGAGTTTTCATCTATGATGGGCGGCAGGCAAAAAATCCCATGACCTATGTTGCCCGTGAGGCTGAGATTATTCCAGTTAAATCACATTCCGAGCTTGGGGCTGCTATTATGTTGCGTCTGCATGATGGCAGCTTGCATCACAATAATATGCATGAGTTTAGCTATGAAAAGGTGGATTTTACTACCTACCTGCTTCATTTGCAAATTCATGAAGGTAAGGAAGGCGCTATGCTTAAGCCGAGCATGCTGAGTGGTCATGAGGTACACATGCGACTACGTGAGCGCCCAATCCTTATTGAGTATTGGAGACGTATTGCCACTGCTATCACGCCAGTTCTTTTCGTCCCTATTGGTGTTGGCTTTGGCTCTTACCGTACGAGAACAGCCCGTTCTGGTGCGATCCTTATTGCACTCCTTGTCATGAGTGTCTATTGGACGCTTCAGACCTGGAGTATTGGTCTTGCACGCGATTCCTTCCCTCCGTTTCTCGCTATGAATATACCGAATGTGGCTATATTATTGATCGGTCTTCTTGGTCTCTTGCGGACGTGATGGGAGTGGTCCAAAAGGCCGATCATCGCTGCATAGTGTGTCACCCAGAGTGAGTGTTGGAATGCCTGATGGTGTTGATGTTACTTGCATATGATCTGCCATCAGGACATAGCTGCCCCCACGGACACTGACGCTGAGAGCTTCTGCATCAGAAGACTGAAAGCAAATATGTTTTACAGCCTTGAGGACGAGTGCACGTCCAGCACGGACAATAAACTTGCGCGCTGGACGATCATCAATCTGGTAACGCACCCAAACATCTTCATGCATCTTGAATGCAAGCTTATAGGTCACAACGTTTGGGTCAAGTCCTGCACCTGAATCAAGGGGGTCTGCGGGTACGGGTATGACCACAGGGATTGGGCTTGGCGATGGGCTTGGTAATGGTATATGGAGTTCTTGAAGTTTCTCGATATTGCTTTTCTTGTGTTTCTGAAGCGACGGGCGGAGTATGAGCATTGCTCCCCCGCCTAAGATCAAGAAACTGAAGATAGCGATGGAGAGAATAAAACGATGCTGTTCGCCTTCTTTGCGTTCAAATGCATAGCCACTGTGGCCTGCTTCTCGATTCGGGCGCTCTGCAGAGCGCAGCTCAATATAGGGATCGAAGCGTGCAAGGACTGCTCGGGTATCAAGTCCTAAGAATCGAGCATAGGATGTTACAAAGCCGCGGACAAAGGTCCTTGCTGGTAATTCGGCATAATGATCTGATTCGAGTGCATGCAGGAGGCGTACTCCAATTTTTGTTGCTGAAGCTACCTGCTCAATAGAAAGCTGTCTTTCTTCACGTTCATGGCGAAGAAAATCACCTAGGGATTCTTGATTCATGGAAGCTCCTTGAGCTTTTCCATTGCTTGATCTGCATGCTCCGGGTAGAGTTTTTGAATTTCTAAAAATGTTTTTCGTGCAAGTTCAAATTGTTTATTTTTGGTCAATGCAATGCCAAGTGCAACTTTTGCATCCCCGATCTTCGCGCATCCGCGTATGGACGCTTGCTGGTAATTGCGAATTGCATCCTTGAACGCCTCTGCCCGGAGGGCGATATGCCCAAGGTAGTAATGAGCCAAACACGCCTTGTTGGGTGAGGCCACAAGAGCCTCTTGGAGAAATTTTTTTGCCTCGGCATCATGCTCAAGACGGTAATTGATCACACCCAGGTTGATCCAAGCCTTAAAGCTATCACGATATAAATGGTCCTTAGTGACGCTCAGGAGATCAACTTGAGCATCCTGGTAGCGTCCAAGATCCATAAGGATTTTACCACGTGTGACTTTGGCTTCTGTATAGCTTGGTGCAAGTGAAAGCGCCTTATTCACGTGGAGGAGGGCGCTTTCATAATCTCTCTTGCCATGCAGAGCGATCGCTTCAGAATGGTAGATTTCAGGGAGTTCAGGATCAAGTGCTTTGGCCTCGCTGAGGGTCTGGAGTGCGCCAACGCCATCGCCTTCCATAAGGGAGCTATTTGCAATATCAACAAGGAGGCGCGCTTTTTGATGAGCACTGAGCTGTTTAGGTGGTGACACGCAAGCGACGAGCAGTAGAAGGTAGTACAAAAAGGCCTCCTGTTTCAACATGATGTGTTTGAGGAAAGAAATCAATAATCAAGATGCTTGTGAGTGAGAATCCATGGGTAATAAGCATGGATGCATCCTTTGCAAAGGCAATAGGGTCACATCCAATCAGTATAAAAGCTGAAATACTATCAAGATGCTTGAGAATGCAGGCAAGATCGCCACTGAGGCCAATGCGTGGGGGGTCGGCAATGACAAGGCATGCATCATGTGGAGGGATCTTCCGTAAGGTCTTGCTGATGGGGCCTGCAATAAAGGTGCGATTTGCTTCCTGATCTTGTGGTACCGCCAGATCGAGGCAGTAAGTATGCTTCACGAGACTTGTGATTTTATGCGTTAAATTTCCGCTCCCTCCATACAAGTCACAGCAAATTGTTTCGGGACTTATAAAGTCTGCGGCTTTGGTAGCTATCCACTGCTGGAGGACTTCATTTGCCTCTTGATTGATTTGGTGAAACGGCGGCGCCTGGCCAAGAATTTTCTCGCCCAGGTGGACAGTGGGCTCTGTATGGAGACTTAAATTGCCAAGATGCACCTGGAGCGATTCATGCAGAACAGGGCATTCGTCTATAGCAATGACATCATGAGATCCTGCCGCATGAAAGCCATAGCGTCCATCGCTTCTGCGGTGGAGCTGTGCACGTGTACGGTATTTCCATGGTGCTAATGCAGGGTGGCATTCAACAGATGCAGGAGTCACCTTGCGGCGGGCCAAAGCATCTAGGACAGATCTTTTTTTCAGGGCAAACTGGTGCTCATAAGGAAGTGTCTGGAGTTGGCACCCACCACAGGAGCCAAAGTGAAGGCATCGCGGGGTTTGGCGAATTTCTGATGGTTGAATGATGTTCAGAAGCTCTGCCTCACAAAAACGTTTCTCAACGCGTGTGATGCGAGCGCGCACCTGATCGCCAGGAACAGTCAAGGGGATGAAGGTTACCATGCCATGTGTACGTGCGACGCCTTTACCCTCAAAGGAAAGATCAAGAATCGTGAAATCTGCCTCTTCGCCCAGGTGTCTGGTGCAGGGTGGCTCAAGATCTGGTACGCTGGGTGCCACATGCCCAAAAATATTCGAAACTTTTGTATTATTGCTCACATCGACCACGGTAAATCCACCCTTGCTGATCGCCTTCTTGAAGCAACCGGTACTGTAACGGCCCGGGAGATGGAGGCGCAGTTTTTGGACAGTATGGATCTTGAGCGTGAACGGGGTATCACGATCAAGGCCCAAAGTGTACGCCTCTCCTACCAAGCACAAAATGGTTCCCAGTATATACTGAATCTGATCGACACTCCAGGCCATGTTGATTTTACTTATGAGGTTTCTCGGTCCCTTGCTGCTTGTGAGGGAGCAATTCTCGTTGTGGATGCATCCCAGGGAGTAGAAGCTCAGACTCTGGCGAATGTTTTTCTGGCCCTTGATATTCAGCTGGAGGTTTTTCCTGCAATTAATAAAATTGATCTGCCATCAGCTGACCCTGATCGTGTTTTAGCTGAGATTGATTCTACAATTGGCTTGGTCGATACATCACATGCAGTTCTCTGTAGTGCAAAATCCGGTATTGGGATTAGCGAGATCTTAGAAGCGGTTGTGACATACTTCCCTGCTCCCCGAGATACAGATTTCGAGCCTTTACGGGCTTTGATTTTTGATAGTTGGTTTGATCCTTACCAAGGGGTTGTTGCTTTATGCCGCGTTTTTGATGGTGTGATTACCAAAGGTGCAAAGATTCGTCTTTTCCATGTCGGATGCGTTTTTGAGGTGCAGCGCGTCGGGGTTTTCTCTCCAAAATTTACAGAAGTTTCGTCACTTGCAAGTGGTGAAGTGGGTGCTGTGATCTGTGGCATCAAAGACGTTCGTGATATGAAAGTTGGCGACACTATTATGGCGGCCGATGCCCAAGGCATTGAGCCTCTTGCGGGCTTTAAGGAAGTCAAGCCTATGGTCTTTTGCGGGGTTTATCCTATCAATGCAGAAGATTATAATCACCTGAAAGAGGCGCTCGAAAAGTTACAGCTTAATGATGCAGCTGTTAGTTGGGAGCCTGAAACATCCAATGCCTTAGGGTTTGGCTTTCGTTGTGGGTTCTTAGGTCTTTTGCACATGGACGTCGTCCAGGAAAGACTTGAGCGGGAGTACGGGCTGAATTTGATTACAACAGCTCCTTCAGTTGTGTACCGCGTTGTGACAACAGATGGAGCTGAACTCCACATTGATAATCCATCAAAATTGCCTGATCTTACTAAGATTGTTCGTATTGAGGAGCCGATGATCAGGCTGACACTCCATTTGCCTTCCGTGTATGTGGGGGCCGTTATGAGCCTTTGCAATGATAGACGGGGGACGCAGGAGAAGTTGGATTATCTGGGCACGGATCGCGTCACACTTGTCTACGGTATGCCACTCAATGAGATGGTCTTTGATTTTTATGATCGCCTAAAAAGTGCAACAAAGGGCTATGCTTCCATGGACTATGAGCTCTCAAGCTATGAAGTATCAGATCTTGTGAAGCTTGATATTCTTATCAATACAGAGCCTGTTGATGCTCTTTCCCTCATCATTCATCGGGATAAGGCAGCACATCGTGGGCGAGAATTAGCAAAAAAAATGAAGGAGCTGATCGATCGCCAGATGTTTGATATTTCCATTCAAGCAGCTATTGGCACAAAGATCGTTGCACGTGAAAGTATTTCGGCATTGCGTAAGAATGTGACGGCCAAGTGCTATGGGGGGGATATTAGCCGTAAACGTAAACTTCTGGAGAAGCAAAAAGAGGGTAAGAAGCGCATGAAGCAAATTGGGTCTGTTGAAATCCCTCAAGAGGCTTTTTTGGCTGTCTTAAAAGTTGAATAAATGCGGTTTTTTTATACAGTCCTGCCTCTCGTGCTAGCGTCGATGTGCGCTCTTATGGTTACCTGTTTTTTTGGGTCCGTCTATAAGCTCACAACAGACGCCTTTTTTCCAACTTTTTTACCTGGAGATGTTATCTGGGTGTCAAAACATATGGTGTTTGAACGTGGCCATGTGATCGTTTTTGAGCACCAGGGTGCGCCTCTCGTTCGGCGCATCCTTGCTTTACCAGGTGACAGGGTTATGAGAGATGCATCGGGTCTGCGGGTCAATGGCAGGCTTCTTCATGGTGCAGGCAAAAAACTCGGACAATTAATGTGCTATCAGGAATTGGCCTACTGCGTCTGTGAGAAGGATGTGAGGCCGGAGCCGTCCTTTCGTGTCCCTTCGGGCCATTTCTATGTAGCACCAGATTTGCGCACTGCATCCAATTCGTTTTTGCTTCCCATGGAGAGTGCTCTTGGTGAAGCCAAGACAGTCCTTTTCTCACTCCAGATAGCCAGTGCATGGATCCAAGAGGAAGAGAAATTTTTACGACATCGCTTTTTCGTTCCACTTCCGTCCTTGACTTGTGCTGGTGGTTGACTAGAGTTTCAGGCATGTATCAAAAGTATCTTGAGCCCATCATTGAGGATTTTACGACAGGCGAGTACTATCGCGAAGTTTATAACGCGAAGCAAGAATACTTTGAGAAAGCAGGGATTGTGTATGAAGATGACCCTGAGTTTGAGCAAAGAATGTGTATTTTTATGGACTGGTACCTCTTTGATCGGGACCTGCCTGGGGTAGATCTACCTCCTATCAAGTATTTTTTCCGTAAAAATAAGGACCGTTTTTCAAGTGAAGAGCTTGAAATCTATCGTGACTTTTGCTCCACGATACACTCACTCTTCCGGCTTAAGCGCTTCAGTTTGCGTCGTCGGGGACTTGTGATCGTGGATCTTTTTTCGTCAAAAACCCATATGCTTCACGAAGCAGATATTCAAAAAGGATTTGCTCCTGGAGATATTTTTGAGGCCCGCATCATGCCATTCCAGGGTGCCTATGAATTTTCTCGTGGCTTCTGTTTTCATCCTTCAGAAGTTGAGTCATTCATTCTTAAAGAAATAAAAAAAGTCAGGTTTCAAGACAAGCACCGTCAAACAAAGCTCATTTTGCAGCTTGCTGCTATGAAGCTTAAGCATGCACGGTTCCCTCATATTGATATTCGGCACATATATAAATTCGACTCCCGCATTTAGATGCAGCGCGCATGACACAGTTCAAGGTCCGTGTACGTTTTTGCTAAAAAAATCTTGCATATCTTCCGAATGTAATTCTAAATATAGTAATCTAGGTAATGTTATCTAGGTATCGATACATTCAATTGAATAAGGAGATTTTATGACCAGACTTTTGTTCGCATTACTCGCAGCCACAATGATGGTATCCTCAAACGTTTCATTTGCTGTGGAAGGCGAAGCAGCGCCAGCGCCAGCGCCAGCGCCAGCACCAGCAGTAGCTGAGTCAGCACCAGCACCGGTATCTGAGCCAGCACCAGCAGGAGAAACAACAGAGCACAAAAAACATCATGGCAAGAAGCATTCGAAGCATAAGAAGCCGCATCATTCAGAAGCAGCAGCAGCAACACCGTAGTCATTATTCCATGATACGTGGTAGACCCTCAGGTGAAAGCCTGGGGGTTTTTTTATGGCACGGATCACACTTATTAAATTACGGGCACTAGGTGACACAGTGCTTCTTACAAGCTCGATCCAGAGACTCCTTGAGGCTACCGACCTTGAGATTGATGTACTGGTGCCAGCGCCTTTTCGTGAACTGCTTGAAAACTATGATCCGCGGGTGCAGGTACTGGATCTTCCCTATGGGTATAGAGACTTACTTCGCACTGGTAGGGCTCTTGCTCGGCGCAAGCCTGCATATGTGTGCGCGCTGCATGCACAGAGCCGTTCTGCCATTCTTGCGTGGCTGAGTGGCGCCAGGATGAGAAGTATCCATGTACACAGCGCGACAAAAAAACACTTTCTTGCTACCTGTCATATACCTGAGCAGGGCATTGCTAAAAATATTTTATTGCGGGATGGAGCTGCCTTAGATGCATTGGGTCTGCCAGGGAAGCAGAAGATGCCACAGCTGCATGCGGAGAAAGCGCTTGTTCCAGAGCCATCTTTGATGCTGGGTTTGGGTGCAAGCCGCAGCACCAAGGCATGGGGTTTGTTGCATTTTGTACAGGCAGCGCGCCTTTGGCAGGCAAGGACCAAAGGGACAGTGTTTTTTATCACAGGTCCTGGAGAAGAAGACATGCGTGCTGCATTTCAAGCGCTCATGCCTGAAGCGCATGCTATACATGGTTCATTGAGCTATTGTGCTTCTATGCTTCAGGCTGCCTCTGTTTTTTTAGGGAATGACTCAGGACCTCGGCATATGGCTGCTAGTCTCGGCGTGCCGACAGTGACCCTCTTTGGGCCTGAAAACCCTACTGAGTGGCATCCCTATGATAGGGCGAAGCACCCCGTATTTTTTCTGGCAGATCTTCCTTGCCGCATGGTACATAGCTCTGGCGATTTGCCTTGGTGTGGTATCCCTCTATGTGTACGTGAGCAACATCGCTGTATGCAGTTTGATCCCAAAGATGTTGCAGAAGTAGTTATAAAGGTGATGCGTTGAGATTGTCAGGTTGTACGCTCGTGCGTCATGGTGAAAAATTTGAGTACCCTTATCTAGAATCGCTCGCATCCTTAGCCCCACTTGTGGATGAGCTTGTTGTGAATGTTGGCAGAGGATTTGATGCAACGCTTCAAAATGTGCAGGCACTGCCCTATCAGCATATGCGTATCATTGAGCGTGATTGGCAAATCGATGTGCCTGAGAAGAAAAAAGGCGGACTGATTTTATCCGAGCAGACCAATGAGGCTTTGCATGCTTGTACAGGTGATTGGATCCTTTACCTGCAGGCAGATGAGATCCTGCATGAAAGAAATTATACTACCATCAGACAGGCCATTGAGCAGGCGCCGGCAACGACAGAGGCGTTTGTCTTCTCGTATGTCCACTTTTATGGGGACTACTCCATTGTGCAGGAAAGTCGCAGTGTGTACCGCCGTGAGGTTCGGCTTATTCGTGCAGGCCTTGCACACAGTGTTGGGGATGCTCAGTCTTTTAGGAAGCGAGATGGATCTAAGTTGAGGGCGCAGCTGATTGATGCTTCTATTTACCATTATGGATGGGTGCGTCATCAGACTGCTATGAAAGAAAAAACCTATTTTATGGATCAGCTCTACCATGGTGCGCCTACAGTTGAGGCGGAAAAAACAGGACAGCCTTATACCCAAGATAATTATCGCTACAAGCATATTTGGGGATTACGTTCTTTTCAGGGGACTCACCCTCTATGTATGCATAAGCGGATCGCGTCCCATGATGAGCGTTGGGCTGGACTCAAAGAGCCAATAGTGGTGAGTTTGCGTGATGTTGTAAAAATACTCCTCGATTTTTTTGAAAAACTCACTGGTATCAGGCTGTTTGAATACCGCAGCTATAAACTGGTGCGGTAGATGCCATCCGGTGCCCACGTATAGGTTTTATTCAGTAAGAGTTCCTGGTAACGTGCTACTGTCGCTGGATTAGGCGTTCTCCTCGTATGCCATTGATGGAACTGGATGCATTTGCCTTTGGCGTTGGTGGCTTTTTTGCCCATATTGCGGAGTCTGATATAGATGTCACCGTCTTCGCCCCAGTAGGAGTTCTGATTTTCAGAGAATCCATTGACTGCGAAGATGTCAGAGCGCCATGCGCTCCAGTTGGATCCTAAAATATCGATAGCTTTGGTGTAGCCAAGGAGCATTCTGAGAGGTTCTGGGAGTCTGAGGGCACGTTTGAGACCATGGGTTTCACCAATGAGGGCGCTATGGATGAGATGTCTCCAGGCAAGAGGGTCTGGTCTTTGGGACACTCGTCTGCCAAGGTCAACTCTTCGTCCACAGACAAAATGGTCTTTTTGTGCAAGCTTCAGATGATCTTCAACAAAATGTTTTTCTAGCAAAGTATCAGCATCGATAAAGAGAATATATTGGCTCTGCGCCACTCGAAGGGCTTCGTTGAGAATCTGGGCTTTTCGGTAGCCTTGATCTGGCTGCGTGAGGAACTGGATATTGTGCTGTTTGCAGAGCATCTGAGTGCCATCTGAGGAGCCATCGTCTGCGACAATGATTGTGCTCGGTTGCACACTTTGAGCACGGATTGTTCCCAAAAGTTTTTCAAGTTCTCTTGCCTGATTGTAGGATGTAATAATCATTGTGGGCATAGCATAGATCTAGCGTAGGATCGTGTTTTTGTGCAAGCTATGGTATGAGGCCCTATGCAGCTCAGTGTTACTATTATCACGCTCAATGAGGAAAAAACGATTGCGCGCGCGATTGCGAGTGTCGCCTTCGCCGATGAAGTCATTGTTATTGATGCAGGTAGTTGTGATCAAACAAGGGAGATAGCAGTCCGGCTTGGTGCACGCGTCTATCAAGAGCCCTGGCAGGGCTATGGGCAGCAGAAGAATAAGGCGCAGAGGAGAGCTCAGGGTGTCTGGGTGCTTAACATTGATGCCGATGAAGTCGTTTCAGAAGTATTGGCACAGGAGATCCAAGCCGCTATGCACTCTGATTGTGTGGGATTTTCTCTCCCTCGGCGCACCTATATGGGAAAAAAATGGATTGCACATGGGGGCTGGTACCCTAATTACCTTGTGCGACTTGCAAGGCGTGAACTGAGTCAATGGACAGAGCCGGCAGTCCATGAGTCACTTGAAGTGCAAGGACAGATTGGTCGTCTTCTGTCTCCTTTGGATCATTATGGTTTTAGTGGTTTTGCATCTCAGGTTGAGACAAATCTCCGTTTTGCGCGTCTTGGTGCGCAGGATCTTGCGAGGAGGGGTGCTCGAGGTGGGATAACCCTCCTTCTTTTGAAGCCTTTGGGAAAATTTATCGAAACATATATCCTTAAACGCGGGTTCTTGGATGGATTGGCTGGATTTATTATTGCCGTCAACGCGTCGTACAGTATGTTTTTGAAATATGCATTTTTATTGGAAGAGAGGGCTCTTTGGTATGCAGATTCTGATTCTTGATAGTCATAGGGATCCTCATGATTTCGGTGCGCCGCGCATTGTTTCGTATGCACGTGATTATGGAACAGTCACTGTTCGACGAGCGCCTGAACGCGATCTCCCAGATGTCCATGAGGAGTATGATTGTGTGATTGCATCGGGATCTAAGACCTCGGCAATGGATGAGTCTGTGTGGGTACAGGAGTTAGTTGCTTTTATTGCGAGATGGACTGCAGCAAAAAAACCATTTTTAGGCATCTGTTTTGGCCATCAGATGCTAGCGCGGGCCCTTGGGGGGGTCGTTGGTCCATCATCAACGCCTGAGTTCTGTATTTCTGATGTCTATGTAACGAATCCATCAGAATTGGCATTTGGGCTCGAATCTTCTTTTTCTGTTGTGAATGCGCATGCCCAGTGCGTACAAAGTCTTCCTCCTGGTATGGAGAAGATCTTTGAAACAGCCCACTGTCCTTTGGCGGGGATGAGGATGGTAGGTGCGCCGATTTTTAGTGTTCAGTTCCATCCAGAACGAGCAAAATATGATTTTCCCAGCTTGCCCCAGCAAGCGCTTGAAGTACCAAGTGGTGCAAGAATTATGGAAAATTTTTTTAGGAGTTTGAGGTGAAAAAGGTTTCGGTCCTGATCCTTAAATGTATCTTTTTTGCATGCATTGTTGCGTATCTCATCCATTCAGGCGCCCTGTCTATGCATGCACTTCGTCATGCTATGCACTTCTCGATTTTAGGACCTGCATGTTTATTGCTGAGTTGTGGTACCCTTCTGTGTGCCTATCGCTGGCACCTCCTTTTGGGAACAGGGACTTATTGGCAGGCCTTACGCTTGAGTCTGATTGGAAATTTTTTTAATTTCACACTTCCTGGGGCTGTTACGGGGGATGTGATGAAGATTTATGCACTTGGAAAAAAAAGTCTTCCAAGTATCATTTTGGATCGGCTTTTAGGGCTGATGGCCTTGGTATGGATATCACTCAGTATGAGTCTTATGCGTCTTCATGCGCCCTACGTCCAACATTTCGTCCTGCCAGTAGCTTTACCTGTTGCACTTGGCATGTGTCTTGGATTGGTGTCGATTTTTCTACCCGATAGGCTTGACCCTTGTCTCTATCTTCGTTTTCCGAAGAAACTGTTGGGGCTCTATAGGCAGATCAAGGCGTATCGTGAAAAGCCACTTGTTTTAGCGAGTGCCTTTTTCCTGGCTCTTAGTGTCCAGCTTATTGCGGCACTTGTTTGTTATATACTAGCCAGCGGTGTGGGAGGGTATGTGACTTTGCAGGATGCTTTTCTCATGGCGCCATTGGGGTTCTTAGCGACTGCCATTCCACTTGCGCCCGGGGGGCTGGGGACCGGAAACGCTGCATTTTTGCTCCTTTTTGAAGCTGTAGGTTCTCAGCGTGGGGCTGATGTGTATAGCATCATTGCGTGCCTCAATATTTCACTGAGTCTGCCAGGAGCATGGCTTGCTATGAGATCGCCACATCGTGCAACTTCGAGCATTCCAGCGTGAAGCGCTCGCGCATCTTTATGCGCATGATCCGCGGCATGTGCTGTGTATTGCAGCAACAGGGTCAGGTAAGAGCCTTATCTATGAAGAAGCAGCGAAGCGCTATCGTCTTTTGCTCGTGACTCCCCTTGTCGCATTGGCGCGTCAGCAGGTGGCATCGCTTGTGGCTAAGGGCATTGAGGCATCGAGTACTGATCGCAATGCTCATGTTTTTGTTGCAAGTCCCGAATCTTTAGCAAAAAAAGGACGCGTCCACGCAGATCTGCTCGTTGTGGATGAATGCCACTGTATTTGGGAGTGGGCAGAACATTTTCGTACAGATTTTGCTTTTATTCCCAACCTTATTCATGACTGGTCCATACGAAGGTCCTTGTGGCTGACAGCGACATTGCCAGCACTTGCAAAAAAACAATTATTAGCTGCAATCAAGGCTCCTGTAGTTGAAGTTGGTCACTTTGCTATGCCGCATCAAGTGGCGGTCAGGGTCATAGCATGTGCTCAGGCTGAAAAATTAGAGATACTGCGTACTTTTCTTTCTGGTACTGAGGATCCAGGTATTATCTATGTGCATACTCGGGTTTTTGCCGAGCGTTTAACGCGTCTTTGCCAGGCTGAAGGGCGATCAGTGGCCATGTACCATGCAGGTATGGCTCGAGAAGAACGTCTTGCCATTGAAAACGCGATGCGCCAAGGGCTTTTGCGTCTTGTGATTGCAACGTCGGCATTTGGCATGGGTATGAATTATACCCAAATTCGGTTTGTCCTGATTTGGCAATCGCCTCCAAGTCTTCTTTCTTTGGTGCAGATGATGGGACGTGTTGGTCGTCTTGAGCATGAACATCAGCGGGCTATTGTGCTTTGGGATGCCGACAATGACCCTCACTCTTTCGCTTGGATGCTCCAAACTGACAAGGCAGTAGAGTCCGCGCAGGAGCTTATTACTTTTTTATCTGACAAGTCAGCATGTCGGCGAGCTCTCCTTGCTTCCTATTTTGGATCAAATGAATCTGCATGTGGATTTTGTGACTACTGTCAGAATAATACTAGTCCTTTTCTCGAGAAGACTCTGGTAATCTGAAAAAATGAGGGGGAGCGTGCATGGATGCTAAATTGATTCATGATATGTCAAATCCACTCACCATTGCTCATGGTATGATTGGCATTGCGCTTTCTCATCTTGAGTCAGGTGATGTGCAAAATGCAGTTAATAAGCTTCAAAAATCGATTCTTGCCCTTGATAAGCTCAAGATCATCTTACAGGCAGAACGAGCGAAACTCCCGAATACCCTCAAGGCAGAAGTATGAAAGAAAAAATACTGATTGTTGATGATGAAGAAGAAATTCGCGAATTGATTGCTTTTTCTATCGAGAGAGCGCTTGTTAACCCTATTGTGATGCAATGTGGAGATGGGCAAGAGGCCTATGATTGCATTCAAAAAGAAAAAATAGATCTTTTAATTACAGATGTCAAAATGCCCAAAATGGGGGGTACGCGCCTTGTGGCATCTGTCAATAATCTGCCGGCTGAGCAAAAGCCGACGCATATGATTGTTATTTCTATTTTGACAACGCCTCAAGAAGAGCCAAAAGTGATTAACGGGACAAGTTTTTTTCCAAAACCTTGGGATGCATCGCAGCTTGAGACACATATTCGACATCTTTTCGGATTGGTTGCAATTGATAGACCTGCTGGAAAGAAAACTGAGATTGATCAATCAGTCATTGATGTATTCTTGGAGGCGACGATCCAGGTGCTTACAGTGACAGGTAATATTTCGGTTCAGCCCGATGGCGTTTTTATGAAGCAGCCTGATACCGTCAGTGGGGATATTTCTGCTATCATTCCTATGAATAGTAAGGAGTATACAGGAAGCATGTCGATCTCATTCACGACACCTGCCTTCCTCGAGCTTGCTGAAGGTATGGTAGGGGGGCATTTTACTGAAATCACGAGTGACATTGAAAGCGCCGCAGGGGAGCTGTGTAATCAGCTTTATGGTCTGGTCAAACGTAATTTGAATCGTGTTGGGCACTCTCTAGCGCCTGCTATTCCATCGATCATTTCAGGACCGAATCATAAAATCAGACATCTGGTTCAGGGGCCATGTTATACTCTACAGTTTCAAGTAGGTGCAGGTACTGTTCGCGTCGAAGTAGTCATCTCGCCCAAGTTGCGTTAGTGGTAGAGGACTGTGTTTTTTCGCATAGGCTCGGTTACCAGGTCAAATATCCTGGCACGGAGGAGGAGTCTGTGCTCAGCAAGAAGATTTTGATAGCGCTTGTCACGCAGGGCACGTAGAAGAGCTTGACTAATCTTCTTTTTTTCTCGATCCATCATGGGGGATGTGAATTCAATATCTACTGAGCTATCGATATGTGCTGTCAGTGAAAAACTAACTGAGGCCAATACTGTTTTTGGCTTTGCGATGGAGACGACGCCCAGCTTGCCTGATTGGCATCCGCAGGCAAGTTCTGTACAGTAGTATTCAAAAAGTGCAATGGCCGGCATGCCAGGTACAGCAGTAATAGGGATTGTTTTTGTCTCGTCACGGGAGATGTCAGGAAAATGATCGTGAAAGAACTGCATGGGCATATAGATAAGACAGCAGTCCATGAACTTTTTTCCGCTACCGCATGCACAGAACGTACCTGCTCGCCTCATGTATGTGCTTGTACATAAAATGCAAACTATCTGCAAGGCCCCATTCTGTAGGAGATAGGATCTTGGAGACCATTTGCTCGAAAGCCTTCAAGACGGAGGGTGCACGCATCGCAGCCACCACATGCAAGCCCATTATGCGACGGGTCATAACAGCTACTTGTTATGCTGTAATCAACGCTGCGCTTCATGCCTTCTTGAATGATCTGTGCCTTATTCATCATCAAAAGTGGGGCGCAAATATGAAAAGGGGTAGTGAGTCCCTTTTTCGTACCTAAATTTGCGACTTTTTCAAAAGCGGCTAAGAATTCTGGACGGCAATCGGGATAATTGCTGGAATCAACGGCATGGGCGCCTATAAAAAGAGTTGATGCATTAATGGTTTCAGCAAAGGCCAAGGCAATGCTCAGAAAAATAGTATTTCTTGCTGGGACATACGTGATAGGGATAGCTGTGGGATCGTAGCTCATTTTTGGGACATCAATGTCGCTTGTCAGTGCCGAGCCGCCAAATGCGCGGAGATCAAGATCGATGACTTGATGCACAAAACCTTTTGCGATTTTTCGTGCACATTCCAGTTCAAACCCATGCCGCTGCCCATAGGAAAAACTTAGGGCATATGGCGTATAGTTTTCCTTTGCTATAGCAAAAACAGTCGCTGAATCGAGTCCGCCACTAAGGAGAACAACAGCTTTCATGTAAAAATCTCCCTCTTGTGGTCGGAGCGGCGGGATTCGAACCCACGACCCCCTACACCCCATGCAGGTGCGCTAGCCAGGCTGCGCTACGCCCCGACATCGGGCACGTTATGTCATTTTGCAGCTTTTCGCAATCTTGAGTTACAAAAACTCACTGCGTCATTATGACAGGTAAGCAAGATCGAAACTGCCATTTTTTGAAAGTTGCCCTCTGTTGGGGTTTGCGCCTTGCAGGCGCCAAATCCAGCAACAGACAATGAAGATCAGTTGCTCTCAATGTCATTATTGCCAGAGGTGCCTTATGATTGAATCATTTGGTTCTCAGAATATATCTTTTCGATATAATACGATAGAGAAAATTTGCAGCTCCTTGAGAAGAGGCTTTGAAAATAAAAATATCACCGACGCAAGAGAGCTTACGCGTAGTTTTGAATCCCACATTCCCTCGATCTTTTATGCAATTTGATAGATTTTCATCGCCGTTGGGCCAAAGAGCCGATTATCTTCTTCCTGAGGTCGGTTAATCCCGTCATAACGCAATGAACCGTTGCATTGATGCGCATAACCACTTCATGTATCCCTTCTGTTGTTTGAAAAACCCATCTTAACGTTGGTTTCTGTGTAGGCTTCTCCAATTGATTGCGGATTGTTGCATGAGTTTCGATCAGTTTTTTGCGCAAATGATGCTGCGCTACATTGTATACCAATAACGTCAATGCCATTATCGCCATGAGGGCTTCTATCCTTTTTGGAGACTTCAAAAATACCGAACTCACATCATCTGAGGATCTTTCATAAATCTAAACCCTCGCTCCGCCTCTTGCTGTTTTTTGTAAGCCTCAAGAATACGTTCACCTGTTACCGAAGAATTAATACTATTGATAGCCAAAATGAATCGCCCCTGAGTATTCATCTGTTTCTGGACGGCTTCTTCGTTGACTTTTGACTACACTATGGTGCGATACCCTGCCTGCAGTTGTTGAGCCTGGTTTCAACTTAATAGTGCGCCACCAAGCTGAGTGACGCACTGATCTATTTTTGATCTACAGAATTGACAAGGAGATAGTCAGCTGAGGTACGCTTAGTTTTGAAATAAACATGCCAAGGAGGCACTCATGACGTACA